>NZ_CALADU010000326.1 GCF_937890665.1 uncultured Subdoligranulum sp. | reverse complement strand
CCTCGCTGTCCTCAAAATCCACCCGCTTGAGGGCGTCGATGATGCGGCCGTCCTGTACCAGTACCAGATTGGAATACCGGCCCATCAGTTCCGCCGCCAGCGTATTGGTGACAAGGTCCCCCATCTCGTTGGTGCAGCGGAAATCAAAGTAAACGATACGGTCCCCCGGTTCCCGCCGCAGGTCGATGAGCCGCCCGCCCGTCAGATGCTTGCGCAGCAGCATGCAAAAGCCCGGCGGCGTCAGGGGATTTTCAAAGGATTCTTTCGTCAGGCAAACGCGAGCCGACAGCAGCAGACGGTATGTATCGGTGCGGGTGCGCAGAGTCACCAACACTTCGTCGCGGGTAGGCTCAAAGATCTTGTCGATCTTGGCATCCAGCAGCGTCGCCTTCAATTCATCGGCAACCAGCGACAGTGTTGCGGCATCCAAAGACATGGCAGTACTCCTTCCGGCACAGCGACCGGGTTCAAACGTTCAGATAAGTATACGGATCGGTGTCCGCCGCAGCATGGCGGACCTCCAACTGCGGAAAGGCCGTGTGCAGCCGGGCAGCCAGTACGTCGGCAATGCCCTGTTCGGTCCCCCAGTGGCCCGCCACCACAAGGCCGACACCTTTCTGCTTGGCCAGCAGCGCGATATGGTGGGCAGCCTCGCCGGTCACAAGGCAGTCCGCCCCTTCGTCGATGGCCTGCTGCAGATAGCTGCCGCCCGCACCGCTGACTTCCGCCAGACAGGTCACCGGCTTGCCGCTGTCCACATATTTGACACCGCTATGCAGCGTTTCGGCACAGAAGCGAGCCAGCGCCGCCGTAGTGGTGGGCGCAACCGTCCCGATGCGGCCGCAGTCATCGGCAAAATTGCGGCGGCCTTCCCGGGCAATGCCCAGCAGATCGGCCAAGGTATCGTTAACGCCGTCGGGCGCCGCATCCAGATTGGTGTGCATGCAGATGCCGGAAATCCCGTTTTTCAGCAGCAGCGCCGGAATGTCATCCGCCGTGATGCGCTTCATCGGGTCAAAGATCACCGGGTGATGACTGACGATGAGCTGGCAGCCCTCCCGGGCAGCCTCTTCCACCACCGCGGCGGTGATGTCCAACGCAGTCAGCACCTTGTCTACCGGACGGCCGGCATCCACCAGCAGCCCCACGTTATCCCAACTGCAGGCCAGCTCCGGCGGTGCAAACGCCTTGAGCTCCTGCAAAATTTCCTGTACAGTCACAGACATGCGCGTTTCTCCAATTCTTCGATCAAAGCATCTACCGCATCGGCCTCCGCACCGGGCGCCAGACCAAGACGGTATTTCTTCAGTTTGATGTTCTGCTGGGCACAGTAGGCCGAAAAACCAGGCTGTCCCTCAGTCTGGCCGCACAGACATTCCAGTCCGTCGGGTTCATGTTCGGTCCCGGCATACCGGGCGTTCATGACCGCATACCACCGCCCCGCCGCCTGACAGAGAGTTTCCCCCAGCAGCGCAAAGCCGCGGCGAGCCAGCCAACGCCGCAAAACGCTGTGTTTGGTGGCGGGCACCAGCACTAGATTGTACCTGGCATCGAACACCCACGGAGCAGCCTCCAGAATTTCGATGACGGTTTCCGCCCCCATACCGGCAATAATGATGTCCTCGGCCTCCCCGGGGTGCACCACCGACAAGCCGTCGCCCAAACGGCACTGCACAGCATCGCCATAGGGAGCACAGCGCCGCCGGGCTTTTTCCAACGGATCGGGCCGCAGGTCACAAGCCAAAACAAGCGGGCAGCGACCGCTGCCCGCCAGTGCGGCACTCAGTTTGCCATGGTCGCAGCCGATGTCCGCCGCCACATGCCCCGACCGTACATAGGCGAAGGCAGCAGCCAAGCGGGCATCCAGCCGCGGCGAATTACTGGTGTGCAAAGTAGTCGTTGAGCTGGGCAACCAGCGCGTCGGCATCCACACCATGGACGGCACAGGCCTGCTCCACCGTCTCACCGTGAGCCGCCATGCAGCCCAAGCAGTGCATACCGGTGGACAGGAAGATGGGCACGCAGCCCTGTGCGGGGTCGTTGTTCAGGATTTCAGCAATGATGGTATCTTTCGTAACAGTCATGGGAAAGTTCCTTTCTGATGCAGTATCGTTTTGTATGGATTTATGATACCGGCTGCCAGGAAGCATACAAGCCAAACCCTTGCAGCTGGGTCAACAGATTGAAAAGCGCTACAAAGACCACAGCCCCCCGCGCCGCACTGCGGCGCAGCGTGACCAGTGTGTTGCCCTGCACCAGCAGCAAGGCCAGCGGCAGGACGGGCAGCAGGTAGCGCCCCTGCATACCGAACAGTGTTTGATAGTTGATGGGCGTCCAGCTCAGCGCCGCGGCAAAGACAGCCAGCACCACGCAGGCCAGCATAGCCCACAGGCCCCACCGTGTGCGGCGAGTGACCAACACGCTGGACTGCTGCACCGGCAGCGCCGCCGCCAGCAGCGCCAGCAGCAATCCCACCGCCAGCAGCCAGCTTACGTCGATGCGGTAGACGATGGGTTCGCCCAGCGTCGTGCCCAACAGCCCTTGCAGCCATAGCCCGCCCTGTTCCGGCAGGGTGCGAAGCAGCAATTTCAGGGTGGCGGGCAAGTTGCGGCAGATATAGCCAAAGGAGAAGGTCCAGACGGAATCCCCGTTGGGCAGCACTTCCAACAACTGGTCCGGGGTCAGACCGCCGCCCATGTGGGACAGCCCGTATACGCCGCCCACCGCCAGCAGTACCGCCACAACCACCGCGCCGCGGACAAACCAGCGACGCCCGTTGGGGCTGCGGCACGCCCGCTGGTAGAGAACAGCGGCCAACACCAGCAGTACCACTGCCGCCACTGCACCTAGCACCAACAGCAACGGGTTCATATCCCGTGCAGCATAGACCAGCGCCGACAGGTTGGCCGCCGTCCAGAGGATGACCGCAGCCAACAGTACCGCCGCTTGAACCAGCCTTCCCGGACGCAGCGCAAACCGCCCCAACGAAACGGTGGGGGAAGCAGGCGTCTGGCGAGGATCCAGATGCTGCGGCGGAATGATCAGACAGAGCGCCACCACCGGCAGGTAGATGGCTTTAGCTGGCGCCACCGCAGCCCCCAGCACCACCAGCAGCACCAACTGCCAGCGGGCGGCGGGGTGCGCACGCAACGCCATGCACAATGCTGTAAAGAGGAACAGAGTGCCCAACACCCCGGCGTCGGGGGAAAGGCTGCCCGCCAACTGGAGCGACATAGGCAGCAGTGCCACACAGGCAAACAGCCCCTGCAGCGCCGCCGGCGCCACCGCCACTGCCGCGGTGGCCAGCACCAGATACCACAACAGATTGGCAATCCGGCCATAGTCCAGCATGGTATAGAAGTTCGTACCCTGCCACCGCGCCAACCAGATTCCGGCTGCCTGCGCCCAGTAATTGCCCGTACCCTGCCCAGCCTCCGCTTCGCTGACTTTCGTCAGCGCGTTGGGGCATCCGGCTTCATTCTGCCGGGCCTGTGCCTGTGCTTTGTAGGCAAAAATACCGATCTCTCCGGTTTTGGTGCCAAAGTGCGGCGCATCACAACTGCGCACCAGCAATTTGCCGTCGGCGGTGGCCGTCTGTTGGCCGAACCACTGGCCCGCCAACTCGTAGGCTGCCGCCAAATGGGTGTATTCGTCCGGTGCGACCAAGGCCGGCGTGACCCGAACAAAGCTACAGCCCAGCGCCAGCCCCACGACCGCTACCAGCAGCGCCAAGGGGGCATGAAGCAGTGCCAACAGCACCGCCGCAAAAGCCGCGATGGCCAAGGGCAGCGCCAGTTGGCCCGCCAACTGGGCAGGCCATTGCCCGGAATAGTCGCTGACAAGCTGCACCGCCAAGGTAGCGTCCAACGCCTGCCCGTTATCCGGGGTGCCGCTGCAAAGCGGCATAGCCTCCACTTCCCCCTCACTGGCCCAAAGTCCCAGCGGTCCGTCCCACGGCACCGTGTTGTACAGATGGACCTGCAAGGTCTCAGCTTCGGTGGGGACATAAGGTGTTTCGAGGGGGAACTCGGTAAAAGTATCGTCAAAAATGTTTAAAAAGTTACCCGCCGATTGTGCCAGCAGTTTGCCGTCCTGCGCATAGACATCCACCATCAGCATGCCGGCCTTGTAGAGCTGGCCATGGGTGCTGAACTTCAGCCGGACACCGTAAAATGCTTGCCCGGCTTGCAAGGGGATGGATTGGGTGAGACCTTCTTCCGGCAGGTCGATGACCTGACTATATTCATCGTTGAGGATCTCATACACCGGCTGGTTGCCCAACCGTTCCTGCAGGTCGTACCCGACCCAGCGGCAGAGCAGCCATACGGCACAAGCCGCCAACAGCGCTGCCAGCAGCGCCGTCACCACATGGCGGGGCCGTCCAGATTTCGGCATGGGATCGCCGCCTTTCTTACAGGATTTGCGGGGGCCGCTGCTATTATACCGCAACCACGGCAAAAGCGCAAATCCCGCCCCGACAAAAACAAACCGCGCCCCAGTCCAACCGACCGGGGCGCGGAGTGGAAATTCAAACTCGTGTTACACGTTTACAACGCGCAAATCAGCCGTTCTCTTTCATCTTAGCAAAGCACTCGCTGCAGTAGACCGGACGGTCCTCACGCGGCTGGAAGGGAACTTTGCAGGCCTTGCCGCAGCTGGCGCAAACGGCATCGAACATCTGGCGCTCACCGCGGGTAGCGTTCTTGCGGGCATCGCGGCAGGGCTTGCAGCGCTGGGGCTGGTTCTCGAAACCACGGCTAGCGTAGAACTCCTGCTCGCCGGCGGTCCAGACGAACTCTTTGCCGCAATCCTTGCATACCAAAGTCTTGTCTTCGAACATAATGGGTATCTCCTCTGTTTGTATTTGCCCGCGGAAGAATCTAAACCAACGCATATGGAATGGACCAACGAACTGATTTTAGGCGCTACTGGGGGCAGGTTGATATATGATCAGGCAGACGCCTGAATCCAAGTGGGTCACTCGCCGCGCAGTTTGCGGCGGGCGCGGGCCAATGCGTTGGCCACCGCTTTGGGTGTGACGCCAAGCTCTTGTGCCGTATGGGCAACGGATTGTCCGTGCAGGCTGGCAACCAGCGCACGGCGTTCCAAAGCCGAAAGATCGGTTTGCATTCGCTGTAAAGTGGCAGCGTACCGTTCCCCGGCAATGGCCAGTTCCTCCGGCCCCGGCTGGGGAAGATTTTCTGCATCGGGCAGCGGCACGCTGAAATTCAGCGGCGCATGTTTTTTGCGCAGCGCCGCACGCTGGGCGTCCTGCTGCGCATGGTGGATGCAGGCAGCTGCATAGGTAGAAAAGGCCGTACCGGCATTGGGCCGATACCCCCGCACCGCCTGAAAGAGCCCGATGAGCCCTTCCTGCACAGCGTCCTCAAAATCGAGACCAGGTGCCCGGTAAGCAGCAGCCCCCTTGCGGATGGCCGGCATCATTCGGGCGATCAATGCGGCCAACGCCGCTTCCTCCCCCTGCTGTGCGCGAGCAAGCAGGTCCTCGTCAATTTTTTGCATGAAAAATCTCCACCGGGTCGATGCGAACACCTTTATAATACCGGTAATGATAGCTTTTGTCAATATTTTTTTATGCAGCTTGCCGAACTCTGCCCCTTCGGTTTTGTGCAGTACGGGACTTGTAATTTTTACAGCCAACTGCTATACTAAGAGAACTAAGTAAAAGGGAGTAGGCGGCACGGTCCTCACCTTCGGATTGTGCGTTTGGCTTCGTCATCCCGGGTGCGGTTTGCGCTCCGGAGCCATACCCAAGCACTGAGACTTTTACCACAGCATAACTTGCTGCGGTAAAAGTCTTTTTTTGTCGTCTGCTCTTTAAAAAGGAGGAACCTTTGTATGAACATTGTACAAACCTTCGCCAGCCTGTTTGCCAATTTTGGCAACCTGACTTGGCAGATGGTGGTCATGTGGGTCATCGGTGGGCTGCTGATCTATCTGGGCATCGTAAAAAAGATGGAACCCAGCCTGCTGGTCCCCATGGGATTCGGCGCGATTCTGGTGAATCTGCCGCTTTCCGGTGCCATCACCCAAGGGGACACGGTAGGCCCCATCAGCGCCTTGTTTGAGGCCGGCATGTCCAACGAGCTGTTCCCGCTGCTGCTCTTCATCGGCATCGGCGCCATGATCGATTTTGGTCCCTTGCTGGAAAAGCCTTGGCTCATGCTTTTTGGTGCGGCTGCGCAGTTCGGCATCTTCTTCACGCTGGCACTGGCCGGTCTTTTCTTTGACTTGCCCGACGCCGCTTCCATTGCCATAATCGGCGCTGCCGACGGTCCCACCGCCATCTTTGTAGCCAACACGCTGGGCAGCAAATATCTGGGTGCTATTATGGTGGCTGCTTACAGTTATATGGCACTGGTTCCCATCGTACAGCCGCCGGTCATCCGGTTGTGCACCACCAAAAAAGAGCGTATGATCCGCATGCCCTACCGCAAGGGCAGCGTGACCAAGACCACCAAGATCCTCTTCCCCATTGTGGTAACGGTGCTGGCCGGCTTGGTTGCTCCTGCCAGCGTGGCACTGGTAGGCTTCCTGATGTTCGGTAACCTGATTCGGGAGTGCGGCGTATTGAATTCTTTGTCGGAAACGGCACAAAACGTACTGGCCAACCTGATCACCATTGTGCTGGGTCTGACCGTCGCAGGCCAGATGACCGCCGACAAATTCGTCAAGCCCGACACCCTGCTGATCCTCGCTTTGGGTCTGGTAGCCTTCGTCTTTGATACGGCCGGTGGTGTCCTGTTCGCCAAGCTGCTCAACCTCTTCCTGCCGGAGGGTAAGAAACTCAACCCGATGATCGGTGCGGCCGGCATCTCGGCTTTCCCCATGAGCGGCCGTGTGGTCAACCAGATGGGTCTGGCGGAAGACAACCAGAATTTCCTGCTGATGTATTCCATCAGCGTCAACGTTTCGGGACAGATCGCGTCGGTCATTGCCGGCGGCTTGATCTTGACCTTAATGGGTATGTAAGGAGGAACCCCCTATGAATTTAGCCTCGTTGACTACCACCCTGCCGATGCTGCTCGTCGGCATGTTGGGCATTTTTCTCGTGATCGGTGTCATCATTCTGGCCGTCACCCTTTTGAACAAGCTCACCCACAAAGATTCCTGATGGATCGACAAACGGCCCCTGCCGCAGCTGCGGCAGGGGCCGTTTTCTATGCTAAACTATGGAAGATATTAAGCCTCGGCGGTTTCCTTCGTCACAAAGACCACGCCGGCGGCACGGGGCCCCACGTGGGTGCCGATGGTGGCACCGATCTGACAGGTACGCACCCCGCTGAGTTTGAGGTTCTGGGTCAGGTAGTGATGGACCGGGCCCGCCACCTGCTTTTCGTCACTGTAAAGTACCGTGCAGGGATAGTTGGTATCGATGCCGCCCAGCTCATCCAACTGTTTGAACATTGCCACCAGCGCACCGGGACGGCCGCGGCCTTTGCCCGCCAGCTTAACCACGCTGTCATACAGGGCGATCACCGGTTTGATGCCCAATGCACCGCCCACAATGGCGACGGCTGCCGGGATCCGGCCACCCTTTTGCAGATGCTTGAGGCTGTCCACCACAGCCACGATACGAACCCGCTTTTTAAAGCGCTCCAGCACGTCCACGATCTGTTCGGCAGACAAGCCCATATCCCGCAGACGAAGGGCCTCCCGCACGATCAGGGCTTCGCCCTGCGTAGCGGTCTCGGAATCCACCACATAGATGGGGGTATCCACATCTGCGGCCGCCAGCGTAGCGCACTGGAAGGTGCCGGACAGTTTCTGGGCTACCGTAATGACGATGGCTTCATCCCCGGCCAGTTCCGCCTCGGTGTAGGCATCCATAAATGCCGCCGGGCTGGGCTGGCTGGTGCGGGGCAGCTTGCTGTCGCTGGCCAGACGCTGGAAAAATTCATCCTTGGTCATACGGCCATCATCCTCCACCGAGGAACCATCCTCAAAGGTGACGGACATCGGCACAACATAGACGCCGGGCTGGGCCAGCTCCTGTGCGGTCAGGTCGGCAGCGGAATCGGTGATGATACGAATCATAAGTTCTCCCTCTCCTATCGTGATAAAGTCAGATACCGGGTTACGATTGAGTTCTTTCCTGCAAGCCCAGCAGATCGGCAGCCGAATCCGGGTCCAACTGCTGTACAGCTTCCAGTTTGCGGGTGATAGCCCGGCTGCGGGGTCCGATCAGTTCCTCCAGATCCGAGCCGGTTTGATTCAGGTGGCGCTGCATCTGCTGCAGCCCCGCCCCGAACTTTTCAAATTCTGTCTTGACAGCACCCAAAATCGTCCACACTTCGCCGGAACGCTTTTGGATGGCCAAGGTGCGGAAGCCCATCTGCAACGCATTGAGCAGCGCCGCCATGGTGGACGGCCCTGCTACCGTGATCTGATAGTCCCGCTGCAGCGTTTCGGTCACGCCGCTGGAAACCACCTCGGCATACAATCCCTCGAAAGGCAGGAACAGAATGCCGAAACTGGTGGTGTAAGGCACTTCGATGTATTTGTCATGAATGTCTTTGGCTTCCTGCCGCAGCACACTGTACAGCGCTTTGCGCATGGCATTGGTCGCTGCCGCATCGCCGCGCTGCTGGGCTGCCTGCAGATGGGCATACGTATCGCCGGGAAATTTGGCATCGATGGGCAGCCAGACCGTGCCCCCCTGCCCCGGCAGCTTGACCGCAAATTCCACGCGGTTGGTGCTGCCCGGCACCGTGACCACATTTTGTTCGTACTGGCCGGGTGCAAGGATCTGTTCCAAAATTGCCCCCAACTGTACTTCGCCCAAAATGCCCCGGGTCTTGACCCCCGACAGCACCTGCTTCAAACTGCCCACATCGGCGGCCAGATTCTGCATCTCGCCCAGCCCTTTATAGACCTGTTCCAGTTGGACGCTGACCGTGCGGAAGGAGTCGTTGATTCGCTTTTGCAGGGTATCCTGCAATTTTTCCTCCACGGTACCGCGAATCTCATCCAGTTTTTTGTTATTGTCGGCCCGAATGACGTTGAGCCCCTGTACCAGCGCACCTCGTACACCGTCCAGCCGGGCGGCGTTGGAGTCCTCCAGATTTTTCAAGCGGTTTTCCAGCATCGTCAACTGGGCCAGCAGTGCGTCGTTGGCCGCTTTCTGCCGGGCAGCGCCGGCCCGGTCAATGGACTCCAGCCGGGTGGTGCTGGCCGCCGCATTCTGCCGCTGGCTTTCCGCCAGCACCGAGGAAAAGTCCCGCAGGCTGGCCGTGGTGGTGCGGGCGGTTTCGCCCTGCATGGCACGGAGCTGCTCCGACAAGAGGTCGGTTTCCTCCTGCAAAACCGGCGTCATGGCCCGCACAAAATCTTCCGCCGTATCCCCTTTGGGCCGGGTACGGCCGCTGCGAACCAGCAACACCGCCAGCAGCACATCCCCTAACAGCGCCAAGACCAACAAAACATACAAAATCCAATCCATTTATTGATCCTTCCGGCTGTCACGGGCCCAGTATAGCACATCCGACAGCCTGATACCAAGTACAAGTGTTCAATCTTTTAGTCGATTTTTCGTGGTTTTTCCATTCTATTGCAGCAACAGCAGCCCAATGCCCAGTAAAGCCATGCCCGCAGCCAGCTGCTCGGTGCCCCAGCTCTTGCGTTCCAGCACCGTGCTATTGGGGTTGTACCAGACCTGCACGATTTTTCCCTGCTTTTCTTCATGGCTGAACCAGAAAGAGTCGTTGGTTTCCAGTTCCAGCCGCTGCCCTTCCACGTAGATCTCTACCAGATAGCGGTAGCCGCCCGCCCCTGCCCGGGGATTGGTACGGCTGGGCTTGCGGCACGCCAAGACCCGTCCCGGCAGCAGGGTCGCCCCCCGCACCGTGCGATATTTTTCCCACACCGTAGCACCGGCCAGCACCAAAAACAGAACGCCCAGCACCCGGTAAATAATCATCAGTTGAATCGGCATAACGGTTGTTTCCTTTCCACCCTGCACTTTGTAATATAGGATATATCATACCGTGGTTTGTCCAAAGGTGCAAGGGGGGTCAGCGGCAAATATCCCATAGAGGGGACTACCAAAAAGACAGCGGGTGCTTTCCCTGTTTAAAGTATTGACTAATTTGGGCACATTTGCTAGAATGAACTTAACAACGCTCCAATCTTGGAACATTTTGAACAAAAACACAAAAGGAGGCGCCTATGCGCCCAGAAACACCCAACCAAACACCGCGCAACACCGCCCTGTATGAGGCGATCTTGCGCCTGCATTCTTTGGACGAATGCATCCGCTTTTTTGATGATCTGTGTGCCGTGACCGAGCTGCGCACGCTGGAACAGCGCTATGCCGTGGCCGGCTGCCTGCTGCAAGGCAAGGTATACAGCGAGATCCGGCGGGAGACCGGTGCGTCCAGTGCCACGGTCAGCCGGGTGAACCGCATGCTGAACTACGGCACCGGTAGTGTGGCCGCCAGCGTACGGGAAGATTTGGCCCGGCAGAAGCCGGACGACGAAGGCTAAGGAGGAAGTGCCATGTCCGTTTCCATCACCGAATTCGGCAAAACCACGGCGGGGATTCCCATTCAGCTAGCCGTTTTGAAGAACGACCAGTTGGAAGTCCATCTGTTGACCTATGCGGCTGTCATCCACAAGATCCTTGTTCCCGACCGCAAGGGCAATATGGTGGACGTGGTGTTGGGGTACCCCACCGCCGCCGACTATGAACTGAACACCGACAGCATGGGGGCGGCCGTGGGCCGTTTTGCCAACCGCATTGGCGGCGCCCAGTTCCCGCTGTACGAAGAGATCGTCCATGTGACGGCCAATCAGAAAGGCAACTGCCTGCACAGCGGTCTGCATGGTTTCAGCCACACGGTCTTTGAGGTGGAACCCACCCCCGGCGAGACCGACAGCGTGACGATGACCGCCCGCAGCCCCGACGGTACCGACGGGTTCCCGGGCAATCTGGATCTGGAGATCCAGTACAAGCTGGTTCGGAACGGGCTGATGATCCAGTATACCGCCACCACCGATGCGCCCACGGTCTGCAACATGACCAACCACAGCTATTTCAACCTCAACGGCCATGCCAGCGGCACAGCACTGGGGCACCGGGTCAGCATCGACGCCGACGCCTATCTGGAGGCAGACGACACCAGCGTGCCCACCGGCCGCAAGCTGGCAGTGGCGGGCACCCCCATGGACTTTACCGAAGAGAAGACACTGGGGTTGGACATCGAGGCCGATTATCCGGCCCTGAAACAGGCCAGCGGCTATGACCAGTGCTACATCATCCGGGACACCGGCCTGCGGCACGCCGCTTGGGCCACCGGCCCGCAGACCGGCATCCGCATGGAGGTGTTGACCACTCTGCCCGGCATGCACCTTTACACCGCCAATTTCTTGGCGCCGGTCACCGACGGCAAAGAGGGCGCCCACTACCAAAAGCGCGATGCCGTCTGCTTCGAGACCGAGGAGTTCCCCGACGCGCCCAACCATCCCGAGTTCCCGAATACGACGGTGCTGCCCGATACGCCGTATAGCTCTACTACCATCTATCGTTTCGATCTGGCACCGCAATAACAGACAAAACCGCCTGCCCAAAAGGGCAGGCGGTTTCTTGTTATCGGTGGGGTTCCAAGCGATAGAGTTTTCCACTGTTGGGAGGCATCGTCACTGCGAAGGGCTTTCCGGCTTGCACGGTCACCCCACGGCGCCGGGCCGGTTTTTGTGTGGTGCCGCCCCAGCACTGCCAGTCGGTATCCAGCAGCAGGGTCAGCTTTCCTGCCGGCAGGTCCAACGCGTAGTGCTGCCGCACTTCGGTACCAAAGTTGAATACCGCCAGCACGGCGCTTTCTCGGCCTTCCCGCAGGATGGCACAGACATTCCACGCCCCATGATCACAGTCCACCCACCGGAAAGCGGCGGGATCATATTCCCGCGACCAGAAGGCCTCGTTGTCCAAATAGGCCTGCTGCAGCGCTCGGCGAAAATACAAGAATCCGTCGTGGTTGGGATAACGCAGCAGCATCCAATCCTGTTCTCGGTTTTCGTCCCATTCCCGCAGTTGGGCAAACTCGTTGCCCATAAAGTCCAATTTTTTGCCGGGATGGATGGCCATATATAGGTAAAGCGCCCGGGCCTGCGGGAACTTGCCCTCGTAGTCGCCGTACATTTTCTGGGCGATGGTGGCTTTGCCGTGTACGTTTTCGTCGTGGCTGAAGGGCAGGATATAATGCTCGTTCCAAGCGTAGACCATCGAGAAGGTCAGCCGGCCCAGATGTTCCTTCCGCTCCTCGCTGCTCTTTCGGAAGTAGTCCAGCGTGTCGTTCATCCAGCCCAGATCCCACTTGTAGTCAAAACCCAGCCCGCCGTATTCCACCGGTGCCGTCACCTTGGGATAGTTGCTGGAGTCCTCGGCGATCAGCACCGCCGTGGGGTGGCGCTGCTGCAGTCCTTGGTTCATTCCTTTCAAAAATTCCAGTGTGGACCCGTTGACGCCCCGGGCCGGGTCCCCCTGCCAGTAAATCAGGCGGGAAACCGCATCCATCCGCAGGCCGTCGGCATGAAACACCCGCAGCCAGTAGTCGGCACAGGACTGCAAAAAGCATCGGATCTCGCCCCGGGAATGCATAAAGTTGCAGCTGCCCCACTCGCTTTGCCCCACAGCCGCCGCCGGATATTCATAGAGCGGCGTACCGTCAAACTCTTTCAAGCCGTACCCGTCCACCGCAAAGTGGACCGGCACGAAATCCAAGATCACACCGATCCCCTGCCGATGACAGGCATTGATGAACTGAGCCAGTTGTGCCGGCGTGCCATACCGGCTCGTGGGGGCATAAAAACCCGTAACCTGATACCCCCAACTGCCATCAAAGGGATGCTCGGCCAGCGGCATCAGCTCAATGTGGGTAAATCCGTTTTCCTTACAGTAGGCCGGAAGTTCATCGGCCAGTTCGGCGTAGGTGTACCAACTGCCGTCCGGTTTACGCTTCCAACTGCCCGCATGTACTTCATAAATGGCCATCGGCCGGTCGAATCCCTTGGTGCGGGAAGCCATCCAGTCCTCATCGGTAAATGCTGGCATCTCCTCGGTGATGATGCTGCGTCCATCGGGGCGCAGTGTCATGGCAAAGCCGTAGGGATCACAGTGGGCTACCGTCCAGCCATTCGCACCCGTAATCAGGTATTGATAGGCCATGCCGGGCAGCGCGCCGGGTACTTCTGCTTCCCAGATGGCCGAACGGGTCTGGTTCAGATCGACCGTACCGAAAGGACCTTCCACCTGAATGCGCCGGGCCGCCGGCGCCCACACGGCAAAGCGCGTACCGCCGTCATAGGGATGGGCCCCAAAAAAGGTATAGGCGTCAAACGCATGACCGGTATAAAAATCCTGTAACTCCATGACAAGCCCCTCCTGCGGCTTTGTAAGTAAGACATCTGTTCAAGTATAAAAATTGTACCATACCCGTGGGTATGGTACAAGCACATTTTTAAACACGTTGTCTAAACTTCAAATTTTCAGGACGACCTTGGCAATGTTGAAATAAACCAGCAACGTGGTAGTATCCACGATGGTGGTAATCAGCGGCGAAGCCATTACCGCCGGGTCAATTTTCAGTTTTTCGGCCACCACCGGCAGAACGCCGCCGATGAGCTGGGAAAGCAGCACAGTACAGGTCAGGGTCAGGCAGACCACCAAGGCTACCGGCGCCGAGACCCGATCAAACAGCAGCAATTTGCCAAAATTGCACACCGACAGGGTCAAACCACAGAGCAGCGCCACCCGGCATTCCCGCCAGAGGATGCGGGGCAGATCATGGGGAGCGATGTCCCCCACCGCCATACCGCGAATGATGGTGGATGTACTTTGGCTGCCCGCATTGCCGCCGGCGTCGGTAAGCATGGGAATGTAGGCGGTGAGCACCGTGACAGCCGCCAAGGCGCTCTCATACCCACGGATGACCATGCTGGAGAAGGTGGCACTGATCATCAAAAAGATCAGCCACGGTGCACGGCTCTTGTAAAGGTCCCACATGGATTGCTTGAAGTAGGGTTTGTCAGAGGGGCCCACGGCGTTCATCTTGGCAAAGTCTTCGCTAGCCTCATCTTGCAGGATCGAGATGGCGTCGTCAATGGTGACGATACCCACCAACCGCTTCTCGGCATCCACGACCGGAATGGCCAAAAAGCCGTATTTTTCAAACAGGTGCGAGACATCCTCCTGATCGGTGGTGGTAGACACACTGACCACGTTTCCGTCCATCAATTCCCGGATGGTACGCTCGGCATCCTTCTCCAACACCAGCGCCCGCAGCGACACAACACCGATCAGCGTGCGGTCTTTATCGGTCACATAGCAGTTGTTGATCGTTTCCTTATCAATACCGTTGGCCCGGATGGACTCCATGGCCTGCGTCACCGTCATTTCGGGACGCAGCTCCATAAATTCGGTGGTCATCACGCCGCCGGCGGAATCTTCCGGATACTGGAGCAGTTCGTTGATCATGCGGCGGGTCGCGGGGTCAGCCTGCGCCAAAATCCGTTTGACAACGCTGGCGGGCATCTCCTCGACCAGATCCGTCGCATCATCGACGAACAACTCATCCACCACGGCCTTGAGTTCGGTATCCGTCAAGCCGTCGATCAAGTTCTGCTGGGTCTCGGGGGTCAATTCGGCAAAAATTTCCGCAGCCAAATCCTTGGGGCACAACCGGAACAGCACCGGCAATTTTTCCGGCGGCAGGTCCTCAAATACGGCGGCCAGATCGGGTGCGGGCAGAGTTTCCATTACATCACGCAGGCTCTGGTACTTTTTGGCGTCGTCCAGATTGGCCAGCATGGTTTTCAGCGTCATGATTGCAGTATCAGACATAAAAAGCTGCCTCCTTTTCGGCGGCAGCTCATTCCATTCTTATGCAGGGCAATGCAAAGCATAGCCCAACCCTGCGCAGTTATCGCGCACGGCAAGGCTTGCCCCAATACAACAACGGGATGGCTGCCATAAAAATACATCGGTACACAGGACTAGGACTACTGGGCGTATCCATGGCAACCACCTCACTTTTCGTTACATTGTAATTGGGGTATCCATACCCGCTTTTACTTTACCACCTGCAAGCGGGGTTCGTCAACCCCCAAATCCTACATTTTTACACAAAAAAATCCCGTGCCAAAACGCGGCACGGGTAGGCATCCCTTCCCTAGGGAAGGGCCCCAGCACAAGGGATTTTTTACATGACCAGCTCGCGGAAGTAGGTGGTGTTCACGCTCTTGTCCTGCTCGGCCAACTTAGCAATACAGGCATCCAACGTATGGGCCACGTCATCCAGACTGCGCCATTCGGCGGCCTGCGGCTTGACTTCCCGCTCCAGCCAAGGGGCAATCTCGGTATGGGAACAAGCCCCCTCGATCAGATAGGCCCCGGCGCGGGCCGGCTGGGTTTGGGGCACATACTGTTCCGCGCTGCCCAAGGTGGTCAATACAAACTGGCCTTTGCGATTCCGGCCACCCACCAGCAGGCGCACCCCCACCGGCTGCACCCGTACCGACGGCGCCTTTTGGCAGAGTACCTTAACGATTTTTTCCAGCGTAAGATATTGGGTGTCGTATTCGTCCAGCGCATTGATGATCTGAACCGCAGCCAAGGTATCCCCGGCAAACCCCACCAGCACGTTTCGATTGATTTTGCGTACCTTGGGTACGTCCTCGCTGATGACGTTGGGCTGCGAACCGGAGATCGGCTCCTCCACCATACGGCCATCACTGACCATGGCACAGAAGGCTTCCCCGCAGACGGCTAAAATTGCACTCATAAGGCAACATCCTTTTTTGTTGAACTTGGGGCGCAGGCTGCAGCCCCGCCGCCCTGTATTGTACCATACAAAGAGGGCGCACCGCAAGGTGCGCCCTCCCGATAAGGTTCCTTACTTGCTGATCTTGAGCAGATCGGCACCCGGCTCCACAGCGCCGGAAGCTACCAACTCCACGTCCTTGAAGTCGTCGGTGTTGGTGACAACGGTGATGACCACCGCCGGATGGTTGGCCGCCGCGATCTTGGCAAGGTCCATCTCCAGCAGAAGCTGACCCTTCTTGATCTTATCGCCTTCCTTGACTTTGGGGCTGAAGCCGTCGCCCTTCATCTCGACGGTATCCACGCCTACATGGATGAGCACTTCAACGCCGCCGACGCCCTGAATGCCCAGTGCATGGCCGCTGTCCGGTGCCTGCGTGATGGTGCCGTCGATGGGCGCAAAGACCTTGCCCTCGGACGGGTCGATACCGCAGCATTTGCCCAAAATGCCCTGTGCAAACACTTCGTCGGGGATCTGTTCCATCGGAACAACGGTGCCTTTGGCGTCAGCCGCCAGCGCCATCGGGAACGAGGGGGCTGCCGGAGTCGGTTCCGGCGTCTTTTTCAAAAAGTCAAAAAATCCCATGATGTACAACTCTCCTTTTATCAGACCCGCGGCGCGGGCGCATAGTACCTATTCATTATAACGCGGCCGCAGGCAGAAAGCAACGATAAATTCCCCACTTACAAAAGATCTTTCACTGCGCGGATGGCCTGCCAAGTGACCGCCGCCATCTCTTCCGGTGCTGGTTGGTAGCCTTGCGCCTGCCACGCCGCAATGCTGCCGAAGCACCCGTTGACCGCAAAGGCCAACAAAAACTGCTGCCGAGGCGTTCCGCCGTCCGGCACCAACTGTCCCAAACAGCGCTTGGCAATCATTTCCTTGGCGCTGCGGGTAAACTCTGACTCCCACGTTTTGCCGTACAGGGCACGGCAAACATCCGGGTTTTCATTCAAATAGGTAAAGAGCGCGACCAGTGCCGGCGGGACATCGTCCTGCGAGATATTGGGTACCAACGCATCCATCAGCTCACACAGGTGATCTAGCTGGGCAGCCTCCATCTGTTCCATCAAGGCATAAATATCCGCGTAATGGAAGTAGAAGGTCCCGCGGCTGATCCCGGCCAGTTCTGTCAACTCCCGAACCGTGATCTCCCGCAGATCCTTGTGCTGCAGCAGGCTAATCAAGGCTTGATACAACCGTTGTTTGGTCATGCGCACACTGCGATTGGCATCGCCTTTGGCGTTCATCGCATGCACCACCTTTCCAAGGGAACTTCCGGGCAGGGTTTTTATACATAAAGCATAGCGTTTTTGGGCAAAAATGTCAAGTTTTTTGCATCAATAACAAGAATTATGTGCATGTTGTTGGATGTTTTCTGTATGTTTTGCAGTTTTGTCGATTCGTGGTACAATAAGAAGGAAAGGCGGCCAGCCTCTATGGCCGGACCGCCCGTTCGTTCTGCCAAAAGGAGGCTTTTGTCATGACCCTTGACCGCCGCCGGGCCCAGCAGGCGTTTGCCGATTATGCGGCCCATTACAATGCCGCGGACCCGAAGATCAAACTCAAGATCGACCATACGTATCGGGTGGCTGCCCTCTGCCACCGCATTGCCGTCAGTCTGGGGATGTCCCCTGCCGAGGTGGATCTGGCTTGGCTGTGCGGCTTGCTGCACGATGTAGGCCGCTTTGAACAGCTTCGTCAGTACGGTACCTTCAACGATGCCCAATCCATCGACCACGCCGCCATGAGCGCTAAGGTTCTGTTTGAGGAAGGGCACATCCGGGACTACTGCGACGAAGATACCGAAGATGCGCTGCTGCGCACCGCCGTGGCATGGCACAGCGCCTATCGTCTGCCCGAAGATTTGGACCCGCGTACGCTGCAGTTCTGTCAGATCCTGCGGGACGCCGACAAGGTGGACATTCTGCGGGTCAATGTAGAGGTTCCCATGGAGGAGATTTACAACGTCACCACACAGGCACTGCGGCAAAGTCCCGTCAGCCCTGCTGTACTGCAGGCATTCTATGAGCACCATTGTGTGCTGCGCTCCTTAAAACAATACCCCGCCGACAACGCAGTGGGGCACGCCTCACTGGTTTTTGAGCTGTGCTATGCCGAAAGCTTGCGTGCTGTGAAGGAACAGGGATGGCTGTGGAAGCTGCTGAATTTTCCCAGCGACAATGCGGATACAGCCGCCGCCTTTGCAGCCATGCGGGAAGAGATGACCCGTTGGTTGCAACAAAAGCTGGCGTGAGTACCCTCCCCCATGACAGCATAGAAAAAGCAGCCGCCCAAAAAGGGCGGCTGCTTTTTGATTTTTGGATCGGATCAGATCAAGCCCTGCACCAAAATCACCACAATAAGGATGGGCAGCACAAACTGGAAGTAGGGCTTGAACATCCGGGGCATTTTCAGGCCGGAACCGGTGTTGCACTCTTCCATATATTTGTCATAGCCCCGGCCCCAACGGCTGACGCAGAACAGCAGGTAGATCAAACTGCCGATGGGCAGCAGCAGATTCGAGACAAGGAAATCTTCGATGTCGAGGATCTGACCGCCGGCCGGCGCATTGGGCAGCGGCAGCGAGAAGTACCACAGGTTGTAGCCCAGCACGCAGGGCACACTGGCCACCAGAATAAAGATGCAGCAGAGCAGCGTGGCCTTCTTCCGGGTCCACCCAAAGCAGTCGATGCAGCTAGCCATGATGTTCTCAAAGACTGCCAGAACCGTGGTGAAGCTGGCAAAGGTCATAAACAGGAAGAACAGCGCGCCCCAGACCCGGCCGCCGACCATGTTGACGAAGACGCGGGGCAAGGTCTGGAAGATCAGCGACGGACCGGCATCGGGCTCCACACCGAAGGCAAAGCAGGCCGGGAAGATGATCAGACCCGACATCAGCGCCACAAAGGTATCCAGCGCACAGATGCGGACGGCTTCGCCGGGGAGGGTGTGCTCTTTGGTCATGTAGCTGCCGAAGATCTCCATAGCCGCAATGCCAAGGCTCAGCGTGAAGAAGGACTGGTTCATCGCCGCCGTAATCACGTTGCCCAGACCCACCTCGGATGCCCGCTGAATATCAGGCAGCAGGTAGAAAGCAAGACCTTCCTTGCCGCCTTCCAGCATAATGCTGTTGACGGCCAGCACCACAATCAAAACCAACAGGGCCAGCATCATCCATTTGGAAATGCGCTCCAGACCCTTTTGCAGTCCGAAAGAGCAGACCAAAAAACCGCCCAGTGTAATGATCACCATAAAGGTGCCCATCTCGACAGGGTTGGCCAGCATGGCGCTGAACACCCCGTCCACGGCGGTGTTTTCTATCCCCTCAAAGGCACCGGTGGCGAACTTATAAAAATAGTCCAACATCCAGCCGGCCACCGTGGTATAGTACATCATCAGCAAGCAGCAGCCGATGACACAGAACCAACCGTGAATATGCCATTTGCTGTCCTTGGGTTCCAGCGCCTTATAGCCCAGCACCGCACTCTGACGGCTGGCGCGGCCCACTGCCAATTCCATCGTCAGCACCGGCACGCCCATGATCACGAGGAACAGCAGATAGAACAGTACGAAGATGCCGCCGTTGGCACCGGCCATTCAGGGGAATTTCCAGACATTGCCGATACCGATGGCACAGCCGGCACTGACCAGAATAAATCCTAGGCGGGAGGCAAAACGCTCCCGCGGTTTTTGGGAATCCATAGACTTCCTTCCTTTCTCACACAAGTACGAAACATTATATCGCATTTTGACTGTCATTGCAAGGCGTGCTATAATACGAAAAAGCCCATAGAAAAGAAAAGGAGATAGCAATCATGCTTCGTTTTGAATGTGACTATGGGGAGGGCGCCGCCCAACCCGTTTTGGACCTGCTGCAAAAGACCAATCTGGAGCAGACCCCCGGCTACGGCGAGGATGCCTACTGTGCCGCGGCCGCGGATCAAATTCGGAAGCTGTGTGATGCCCCCGACGCCGACGTACACTTTTTTGTAGGCGCCACGCAGGCCAACCTGACGGTGATCGATGCTGCGCTGAAGCCCTGGCAGGGTGTGCTGTGTGCCGAAACCGGACACATCCATGTTCATGAGACCGGCTCCATCGAAGCTACCGGCCACAAGTGTTTGGCGCTGCCCGCCGCCGCCGGCAAAATCACGGCGCAGCAGATCCGTGCCGCCGTGGAAGCCCACCGGGCCAACCCCAGCCATGAACACGAGGTTCAGCCCGGGATGGTGTATCTGTCCAACCCCACCGAGGTGGGCACCCTCTATTCTAAGGAAGAGCTGACCGACATTTCTGCCGCCTGCTACGAACTGGGACTCTATCTGTTCGTGGACGGCGCCCGGATGGCCTACGGCCTGATGAGCCCCCAGAATGACCTGAGTCTGCAAGATTACGCCGCATTGTGCGACGTCTTCTATCTGGGCGGCACCAAGTGCGGGGCGCTCTTCGGGGAAGCGGTGGTCATCCCCAATGAGGATCTGAAGGTCGATTTCCGCTATGCCATCAAGCAGCACGGCGGTATGTTGGCCAAAGGCCGTCTGCTGGGGCTGCAATTCTTGGCCCTGCTGGACGGCGAAGATGGCAGCGGCAGCAGTCCTTATTTTGCCATGGCGGCCGAAGCGGACAAACAAGCGCTGGAGATTCGGGACGCCTTTACAGCCAAAGGCATCGGCCTGCTGCACGACTCCCCCACCAACCAGCAATTCTTTGTACTGCCCGATGCTTGGTATGAAGCGCTGAGCAGCCAATACGCCATGAGCGACATGGGCAAACCGGACCCGCAGCACACAGCGGTGCGGATCTGCACCAGTTGGGCTACCCGCCCCGAAGCGGTGGCGCAGTTGATTACCGACGTGCAAAAGCTGTAAAACACAACAACCCCGGAGGCAGCCGCCTCCGGGGTTGTTCTTTGTATGCAGGGGTTACCGGGCGCCCCGCCCAGCGAACACCACCACAATGGTTTTGAGCAAGATTTTGACATCGTTCCACAGCGACCAGTTATCGATGTAGCGGACGTCCAGCTTGACCACTTCTTCAAAGTTTTCGATATTGCTGCGGCCGCTGATCTGCCACAGTCCGGTGATGCCGGGTTTCATACTCAGCCGCCGTTTATGGTGGCTTTCGTACTGTTTGTACTCATCCACCGTGGGCGGGCGCGTGCCCACCAGCGACATGTTGCCCCGCAGCACATCAAAGAACTGGGGCAGTTCATCGATGCTGGTACGCCGGATAAACCGTCCCACCTTCGTGATCCGCGGGTCGTCCTCGATCTTGAACATCAGCCCTTCCATCTCGTTGCGGGCCATCAATTCCTTTTTCCGCGCCTCGGCATCCACATACATGCTGCGCAGTTTATGGATATAGAAATACCGTCCGTTCAGCCCCACTCGCTTCTGCTTGAAAATCAGCGGGCCTGGGCTTTCTAATTTTAGCGGAATGGCTACCACGGCGATGATGGGGATGCTGATGAGGCATCCTACCAATGCCCCCACAATATCCATGGCCCGCTTGAGCATCATATCCCGCAGCTCCAGCTCGATGGTGCCCATGGTAACGATATTGCCCCCGGCGCAGCGGCCCAGTTCCCGGCTTAGGCGGGCTGCACTGGTTTCGTCGCAGCAAACTTCCTCGATACGGTCCAGCATGGTCAGACGGAAATGCACCGTCAGGCCCATGCTTTCCATCTCTTCCAGATAAGGAATGAAGGATTCCCCGCTGTCCATAGGGATATCCACATAGATCTCGTCCAACGCAGCCCGGCGGATCCAGTCCATAAAGCCGTCGAAACCGGCCCGGACATCCACCCCTTCAAAGGTCTGGCCCACCAGTTCCGGATCGGCGTCCAGCAGCACCACGCCACACACACGCTTGGACCAGTCCTCCCGCAGCGCATGAATCACCGCCGGGGCGTGGTCTACGGTGGAGAGAATCCCTACCAAACTTTCCATGCCACTGCGGTTCTGGGAATGCAGCAGATACCGTTTGAGCAGGCTATGGGTCAGCGGCATCATCAGCGCGTTGACCATGGGGACCGCCACCGCAAAGTAACGGGAATCCAACATCTCCGCTTTGGCCAACAGCATCAAAGCCGAATAGACCGCCGCCATCAATACATTGAACCGAATGGAAAGGCTGATTTCTCGGCCGGGGCTTCGGGTGACAATATTCTCCTTTTGATTAAAGAAGAAGAACGTCATAATGAAAGCCACCACCACAAGGCAGAGGGTCTGGACCCAGTCGCTGTGGCTATATGGCACAATACGCCCCAACAATCCGTCCGTAATCAACCATGCCAGCAGCACGCTGATACACAGAGTGACCAGATCTAGGGCAAACACATACGCATATTGCAGCTTTTCGCGTTTGTTGATCATTCGCAGTTTCCTATTTCCCCCTCCGCATTCTATGGCATTTCTCTCTCGACGGAGGGTCCATTTTTCCTAGTATACCGATTCATTGTAGCATGTTCTCGTCTTTTTTTCAATCCTACGACATGGCAGGCGCCTTTTTTCCCTCTGTTTTCCTTTGGTTTTATTTTCTTTTGTGGGACGCTTTACGTATTCTTTCATTTGTGGTACAATGCTTTCGATTCTAAAGTTTTTCCGCTGTTTGTACACAGCGTATCCAGCAGGGGGCCGTAGTATGGATCACATCGACCGCAAAATTATTGACATATTACAAAAAAATGCCAGAGCTCCGCTGAAGGAGATCGCCGATCAGGTATTTCTGTCCAGCCCGGCGGTTTCGGCCCGCATCGCCCGTTTGGAAGGCGCCGGTATCCTTTCGGGGTATCAGGCACAGGTGAACGCCCCCAAAGTGGGCTATATGGTCAAAGCCTTTATCAATCTGGATATGGATCCCCAGCGCAAACCGGAATTTTACCCTTATATTCAACAATGCCCGCAGGTGGTGGAATGCAACTGCGTTACCGGGGATTATAGTATGCTCATTGAAGTGCTGTTCGGCACCACGCAGGAGCTGGACCAGTTCATCAATCATCTGCAACAGTTTGGCCGCACCCACACCCAGATCGTATTTTCCACCCCGGTGGAGCACCGCGGCGTGCCGGTGGCCGAGCCGGAAGAGGAATGAATGCGCGTGTCTTCCCTATAATATAATAAAGAGGCGCCTCATCCCAAGGGCACACGCCGCCCCCTTTTGCAGGAGCTTGGCTATCCTTTGGAACGCTGTACGTCGGCACAAATTTTATGCTCCCTATATCGTTTTCCCGTCTTTTGCAAGGCGGGATTTTTTTGTTGTTCCCTATTGACAGCTGTGTATATTGCGTATATACTGTAAATATCGAATATGTACAGTTCGATGCAAAGGAGCGCTTCATGGAAATTTATCTGTCCAATTCCGGTCAGGAGCCGATCTACGCGCAGATCACGCGGCAGATCAAGGAACAAATCCTGTCCGGCCAACTACATGCCGGGGACGCTTTGCCCAGCATCCGCCTTTTGGCCAAGGAGCTGCGCATCAGCGTCATCACCACCAAACGTGCCTACGAGGATCTGGAATCAGCCGGTTTCATCTTTACCCAACCGGGGCGCGGCAGCTTTGTCGCCGCCCAGAATCCCGCGTTGGTACGTGAAGAGCATCTAAAGAAAGTCGAAAACTGCCTGCAGGGCGCGGTGGATGCCGCACGGCTGGGCGGCATCGGCTACGAGGAAGTATGCGAGACGTTACGCCTTTTATGGGAGGGCTAAACATGGCAAACGAAGCTGCCATTTTGCACGGGGTGCAAAAGCAATACAAAGATTTTACGCTGGGGCCCATTGACCTGACCATCCCCACCGGTACTATCGTAGGGTTGGTGGGGGAAAACGGCGCCGGCAAAACCACCACCCTCAGGCTGCTGTGCGGGGTGAATCCGGCAGACAGCGGCGAGATCACCCTGCTGGGCAGCCAGCCGTCCGACCCGGCGGTTCGGGCACGGTTGGGTGTGGTGTTTGAGGATGCCTATTTTTACGGTGGGTTGAACGCCGAGCAGATCGGGAAAAGCATGGCCGGAATTTTCGGCACGCGCTGGGACAGCGGGCAATACAGCGCCCTGCTGCAACGGTTTGGACTGGATCTTCACAAAAAGATTTCGGAATACAGCCGCGGTATGCGGATGAAGCTGAGTTTGGCCACCGCGCTGGCCCACCATCCCGACCTGCTGGTGCTGGACGAGGCCACCGCCGGGCTGGACCCGGTAGTGCGCAGCGAGATCCTAGATCTCTTTTTGGAGTTCATTCAGGATGAGGGGCATACCCTCCTGATGAGCAGCCACATCACCAGCGATCTGGAGCAGGTCGCCGATTCCATTGCCTACCTGCACCATGGACAGCTCCTCTTCCACGAGGAAAAAGATATCCTTTTGCAGGAATATGGTCTGCTGCGATGCAGCCGCGCAATGCTGGACCAACTGCCCGCAGGCACTGTGATCCACACGGTGGAAAACGCGTTTGGCTGCGAAAGTCTGGTCAAGGAGCGGGAAACGGTGCGGCGGCTGTTACCCGACGCGATCTGTGATCCGGCTGCCATCGATGACATCATGCGCTTTTACAGCGGGAGGGATGAACAATGAGAGGCTTGCTTTACAAAGACTGGACGATCATTTTTCGAGGCTACAAGAGCAATTTTCTGTTTCTTCTGTTGTTTTACGGTGGCTTCACCGCTCTGTGCCGGGTCAGTTTTTTGAGTTACGCGCTGGTCTTCGTGCTGGGAATGTATGCTTCCTCCACCATCAGCATGGATGAAAACAGCCATTGGGACGCCTATGCCCGCACACTGCCTGTTTCTCCCCGCCAACTGGTATCCGCCAAATACCTGCTCACCTTACTACTGACGGCGGCCAGCATCCCGCTGGGCTTTCTGCTGATTTTGCTGATCCCCGATCCGAAACCCTCACTGCTGGAAACCACCAGCGGTATGGTTTCCGCTGCTGCCGTCACCCTGCTGTATCTCTCCTTTGTCATGCCCCTGTCCTATCGTTTTGGTGCCGCCAAAGCCCGCAGCTGGGTTTCCATCACGATCTTCGTTGTGTTCTTTGGTCCTGTGGCCTTCTTGGCCCTGATGAAGGATAACGAGAACAATCCCGGGATACAGGCGCTGCACGCGCTGGACCATGTGGTCGAAAATGCCATGTTAACGGAGCAGCAGTTTGTCTTTCTGGTTCTGGCCGTGTTGCTGGGCATTACGCTGGTCTGTTTCCTCCTTAGTTGGGTCATCAGCATCCGCATCTACGCCAAAAAGAGCTATTAAGAAGAAAAGCGGAGTCCCCTCCGAAGGGGGACTCCGCTTTTTCTGCAACAAACAAGGGAAATCACAGCCAACCGCCGCCGTGCAGAATAAAGATCCAGCCGGTAAGAGTCAACGCCGAGAGCAGCGTGGTAGCCGCAATCGCACTGGCGGTCAAAACGCCCTCGTGCCCCATATTCTTGGCCATAACGTAGGAACTGGGGGTGGTGGGGCTGCCCAGCATGATGAGCAGTGCGATCAGTTCCTTTTCCCGGAAGCCCAGCGCCAAGGCGCAAGGGATAAAGATGGCCGACAACCCTACCGTTTTGATCAGTGCCGCCACCAGCGTGGGACCGGCCTTTTTCAGCGCCTTGGTTCCCTCAAAACTGGCGCCGATGGAGAGCAGGGCCAGCGGCGTGGTCAGCGAGGCCAGACTGTTCAAGGTCTTGTCGGCAATGGTGGGCAGTTCCACCGGCAGCAAGCTGAACACCGTTCCGGCCAGAATGCCCAACAGGATCGGGTTGGTCACCACGCCCCGCAAAAGCTGGCCCGGTTTGGGAGCCGCATGCTGCCCCTGCGGGGATTCGACCATCAGGATCAACACCGCGAAGATATTGAAAAGCGGCACACTGCCCAGAATCATCAGCGGGGCCATACCGGCGTCACCGTAAATGTTCTGGATAAAGGCCACCCCCAGCACCGCCGCGCTGCTGCGGTAGGACGCCTGCACAAACTCACCGATGATGGACTTATCCCGCACCAGAAGCCGGGCCAGTCCCCAAATCACCAAAATACTGATCAGCGTTGCCCCAAAGCAAAACAGCACAAACTTGGGCTGGAAGTCGTGGACCATATCCACATCCGCCATATCGAGAAAGAGCATCACCGGCAGGGTGATTTTAAAGGTCAGCTTATCCGACGCCTTGCAAAACGCCTTGGGCAAAAAGCCCCATCTGCCCAAGATGCCGCCGGCCACCATGACCAAAAAAACCGGCAGCGTGGCATCCAAGCTGAAAATCAAATTCTCCAAACCGTTCATTCCGTATCCCCTCACACACAAAACGGGCCTTGTACGGCCCTGTCGATTTATGGTATCATGGAATCACGGATTTTTCAACTGCCTGCCGTTTATCGGCACTTTTTGTACATTTATCGTGGAAAAATCCGGTGCAAGGCCTTGACAAACTGTGGAGGGCTTGCTATAATTAGTTGCTGTGCCAAAACGGCACAGTTTATCCTTGCCCTTTGCGTGGGCAAAGGGCCATACGTCCAAAAGGAGGTGCACAGAATATGGCTAAGTACGAAACCATGATGGTTACCACCGCTACCCTGGATGAGGAGGCTTCCACCGCTCTGGTGAACAAGTTCAAGAACCTCATCGCCGCGAATGGTACGATCGATTCTGTTGATGATTGGGGCAAGAAGCGTCTCGCCTATCCCATCAACGATGAGACCGAGGGTGTGTACACGGTGATCAAGTTCACCAGCGAGCCCGATTTCCCGGCTGAGCTGGACCGTATCTACAAGATCACGGAAGGCGTTCTTCGCAGCATGATCATTGCTGAAGAGGAGTAAGAGGTACCAAAAATGCTGAATGTTGTTGCAATTATGGGCCGCCTTGCGCGGGACCCGGAACTTCGCCAAACCACGACCGGCAAAAGCGTTGCATCCTTTACCATTGCGTGTGACCGCAACGGCAAACGCGATGCCAACGGCCAGAGTCAGGCCGACTGGATCCCCGTGACTGCGTGGGACCGCACGGCGGAATTTGTGTGCAAGTATTTCCAGAAAGGTTCGCTGATCGTCGTGGACGGTCGTTTGCAGAGCCGCTCCTATCAGGACAAAAACGGAAATAACCGCACCGCGATTGAGATCGTGGCCAACAACGTCAACTTTGCGGGACCCAAGTCCTCCAACGCCGCACCCAGCATGGGCGGCGCCAACTACG
>NZ_CALADU010000325.1 GCF_937890665.1 uncultured Subdoligranulum sp. | reverse complement strand
GAGTGGCTGGAGTTTCTGCGGGAGCAGTATCCTGCCGGATGCCGGGTACGGCTTAGTGAAATGAAGGACGATCCAATGCCCGTCCAACCTGGGAGTATGGGTACATTGGACTGCATTGACGATGCTGCCCATAATGCAGAGTTTTCCATTATGTTGTTATTCATAAAAAAACCTCCTGCTTTCAATAATTTTTGATGAAAAAACTTCGCATAACTCCTATAGTAAGGGGGGCGGGCACCATGCTCGACAATTACTATGGGAGTTGATCATTGTGGAAACCGAAATGATGTCTATTGAAAGTTTGATTCAAACCGTTGATGCGGAAGTAATCAAGCTAAATTACTGTGAAGGTCATATCAGGCATTACCGAGAGTGCTGGAATGTCCTTCGCAAGTATATGGAATCACAGGGGACACAGCATTTAACAGCACCCCTCGCCATTCGGTTCTTAAAAGATAAATATGGAATTGATTTGTATGCACACGAGAAAATAACAAGTTATAAGCTTTTGATGCGGCGGTCAGTAATGCTGCTACTGGAATACCAGGCCAGCAGAATGATTTACAAACGTATGCCGATGAGAGATCATAGTTTTCCGCCCGAATATGAGGAAGTCTGTATTGCTTATTTGAACCACCTCCGTGAACAACGGGGTTTGTCTACCGGCAGTATAAGGCAACACCGCAGATGCCTTGAGCATTTTACGCTGTATTGTACAGCTCACGGAATCACAGAACTTAGTCAAATTGATATTCCCGATGTTCATTCGTATCTAAAAACTCTGGAGGGCTGTTCCAAAAGCTATGTCAACACAAATATTCGGCAATTAAAATCCTTCTTCATTTTTCTCTATGAATCTGGGATGTATCAGAGAGATATTCATATGTGCTGGCCAAGCGTTCGCGTAGAGCACTACTGCGGATTGCCCGAAACCTTTACCTTAGAGGAAACGCAGAAGTTGTTGGCAGCAGTAGACCGCAGTAATGCTCTTGGGAAACGGGACTATGCCATTCTGCTGCTCGCTGTGCGCTATGGGTTGCGGGTCAGCGATATCCGCGGATTGCGATTTGACAATATTGATTTTAAGGATTGTAAATTACGGATTGTACAACAGAAAACAAGGAAACCACTGGAATTTGAACTGTTCGAGGATGTCGGTTGGGCATTGATAGACTATTTGAAAAACGGAAGACCGTCTGCCTCAATGGGATCACATGTCTTTGTGCGTATGAAAGCTCCATACTCTGGTTTTTCCGACAACGATAATCTCAGCCAAATCATCTATAAATATGCCCTCAAAGCAGGCATAGCTCAAAGCCGCCCCAGATGCTCCATGCATATGTTTCGTTATACGCTCGCCAGCACTATGCTCTCCAATGAAACGCCGCTTCCCGTTGTTAGCAGTATCCTTGGTCATTCACAATTAGATACCACAAAGATTTACACAAAAATCGATCTGCCGCAGCTGGAGCTTTGCCCACTGGAGGTGCCCCATGCGAAATAAAATGTACCATTTTTCGTATTCAAGTGTCTTTGCAAAGGACATAAACGATTACGTTGAATTGAAACAAGCGATGGGACTGTGGTTTCGAACACCAGCGGAAAACCTACATCGGTTCGACCGTTTGTGTGTTGAACTTAATATCCAGTCTTCCATTCTGACAGAAAAATTGATTTCTACATGGACTGCTCCGCGACCGGGTGAAAGCGATAATACTCGCGCCGCAAGGATAACTGCGCTGAAGGGATTTGCTAATTTTCTGAATTCCAAAGGGGCTCAAATAAGGTGGCCTCATGTACAGCGGAGATGCTCAGGGCCGTCCCAATTTGTTCCGTACATTTTCACCGCTGACGAGATAGTACGCATTTTGCAAACGGCAGACTCCCAAAAGATTCCAGCGCATGGTTCGCAATTTCATCTGATTTTTCCGACTGTTCTTCGTGTCTTGTATGGAACTGGTCTGCGAATCTCGGAAGCATTGCGTTTGAAATGTGAGGATGTGGATTTGCCGCACAGCTTACTTAGCGTTTGGGATTCGAAGTTTGATAACAGCCGCCGGCTGCCAATCTCACCCTCATTGAGAGATGAACTTTTAAGATATGAGAGTCGGCTACGGAGGCCAGTGGGCAGCGCCTACTTTTTCCCGAACAGCAAGGGGCTTCCATATTCGCAGCGGACGGTATATGACAAATTCCGAGATATTCTTTGGCAAAGTGGGATTCCGCACGGAAGC
>NZ_CALADU010000324.1 GCF_937890665.1 uncultured Subdoligranulum sp. | reverse complement strand
TGTAGGGCAATTCACCCGCTTTCCAGCTTGACGCTACTGTAAGAGCTGCATTTATACCCGATTCCACCCTGGAATTTCTTCCAATTTTTAGCAGGTGGAAATGTACGAAAATGTCGATATTTAGTGATTTTCTCCACTCATTGCAGTGGTTTGACCCTCGGAAATTCCCTCGGTACTTTCAGGCATAAACAGGATCTTGATAGTTGCAAAGATGATTCGCAAATCTTCCAGCAAACTCGGGTGCGCAATATACATCAAATCCATCTGCAGCTTATCATACGGCGTAGTGTTGTACTTTCCATAGACCTGCGCATAGCCTGTCAGGCCTGCTTTTGCCTGTAGCCGCAACGCAAACTCTGGCAATTCTTCCATGTACTTTGCCGCAATTTCCGGACGTTCGGGGCGCGGGCCTACGACCGACATATCACCTTTTAAGATATCGATCAACTGTGGCAATTCATCCAAGCGAACTTTACGGATAATACGGCCAATTGGTGTGATGCGGTCATCCTTATCGCCGGTCGACAGCCGCGCAAATCCATCACTCTCGGCGTCCACCCGCATACTGCGGAACTTATGTACCATGAAGGCTTTTCCATCTTTGGTTAGACGACACTGCTTGTAAAATACCGGCCCACCATCGGTCAGCCTGATTGCCAGTGCAATAACCAGCATCAGCGGCGACATAATCAGAAGTACCAAACCAGAAGAAACGATATCAAACAAACGCTTCACAAACAGGTATTCCGGCTGTGGGTTATATCTCGTCAACCGCAGAATCGGCAAATGGAACAGGTGCATAGGCCTTGCTGCGCTCATCAACACATCACCAATTCGAGGCAGCATATACACCTGGATTCCTGCAGCCATACAGTATTTGAGGATAATGTTGCGATCATGGCTATGCACGCCACAGAGGAAGGCAACTTTCATTTCCTTCAAAACCCCAAGATTACTTTCCAAGCATTCTTCTACCGTTGCCATTGCCCGAATATCAAACTTTTTGGTGAGTCCATATTCATTGATCAAATCTTCCATTCCACGACGCTGATCATAAATGATTGCGGTAGGAAGCGGCTGGAACGTATGGAAATACCACTGGTGCACACAATACGACCAAAGTGCCGCAATGAGTAGCTGCATGATAAAGGTCAGCAGTAACGGCCAGATGCTCGGCAAATGCTGCGTCAAAAGCCATGTAATCAGGTACAAAATGGCGTCCGTGATAAACGCTGCCAACCCTTGTGAATAGACCATCTCGGAAATCCGATATAGCGAAACCATAAAACCTTCATACACGCGTCCGTAGATGATATAGATCACCAAATAGATGCCAACGATTAGCCAATTTCCCCGATCATAGTATGGTGCGGCAACATTCGGCGCGTAGACTAAATACCAACACACCGCAAATGGTATGGTTATGAGTACCGCATCCATGCATTTAACAATTCGCAATGCCACGTTATGCAACAGGCTATCCACGTTATCCCCTCTCACTTCTTTATCGTGAACAAATCACAACACAATCAAAACCACCCGTTGAACGGGTGGTTTGAACAGGCCCTATAA
>NZ_CALADU010000323.1 GCF_937890665.1 uncultured Subdoligranulum sp. | reverse complement strand
ATGCTGCGCAGGATCTCGGTGGTCTTGCCCTCATAGATGCCGCGCCGGCCGGTGCTGCGCTCGATCAGGCGGCCGTCCAGCGTGGCAAACAGCCAGGGATAGTCCGGGTGGCGCACCATATCGAAAGCCCCGCCATACTGCACGGTAAACTCGAGGTGATCCAGCGCGAACAGTTCGCGGATGGGTGCCTCAGCGTCATGGCCATACTGGACGCACGCCTTGCCGCTGATGTCCTCCGGCTCGGCCTGCCCGGTCTTATAGCGCCACAGCGTCTGGTTGTTCAGGTAGGGGTTGCGCCCCACGACGGCGCTGGCCTCGCTGGCCCCGATGCCCTGCCGCCGCCAGGCCAGCCATTCAGCCGTGTTCCGGGGTTGGGCCAGGCCGGTGTCGATGAGTTCAACCATTGTCGTCGGCTCCCATCGTGGCGCCGAGGTCAAGCCCGACGGCCTTCTCGCCGTCGTCATGGGCCACGTCGATCAGCAGGCCGATATACTCCAGCAGCAGCGCGTCGAAAGCATCCGGCTTGGCTCCCTGGCGCAGAATGCCGCTTGTGGCGCGGGCCAGTGCAAAAAACGTGTCCACTTTGTTCGCACACACGGAGACCTCAATCTCTCCGTGATTTGCCGCTGCACCATGTGCCCAGGCAATCGAAATTTTGCTGTCCATGTTCGTTATACCTCCTGTTGCATCTCGGCGCTGCGCAGGGCCTTTCCGTTCCGGGCCGAAGCATAGGCGCAGCGGATCTTGTACAGCTTGTCTTTGTCGTTGCCGCCTGCCTCCAGTATGCTCTCCACGGTCTCGTGGAGTAGCAGGTCGGCGTCCGGGCGGCCGTAGCGGTAGGCGGCCTCGATGGTCTCATAGATCATGCGTGAGGCACCTCCTCCAACGCGAACCACACGCCCAGCAAAGCGTTGAGTACCAGCACCCCGCCGATCAGCGCGGGGACGTTGAGCGCGGCCACAGCGGCCAGGATATAGGCGCCCAGTGTCACTGCCGCAGTCTTGACGGCGGCGCGCAGCAGCGTTACAATAAGGGGGAGCTTTTGCATCAGCTCTTTTTCTGGGCCGTCCCGGTGTGCCAGCACCGGGGCGGTCATCTTTTTTTCAGTCATGATGGGACCTCCTTTCAGTCGTTTTCGTGTCCCGCTGCCAAAGCCGCCGCAAAAAGCTGAACCAGCAGGGGAGCGATGGCGTTGATGCCATCCTCAGTCAACACGGCGTCGTGTATGGGAGCGCCGCCTGATAATTCTGTTTTGATGGTGTATGTACGTTCAATCATGGGTACCTCCTTGTGGTTTGTACCTCCTTGTGGTTTGTACCTCCCCGCGGTAAAATGAATTAGAAAGGGTGATAAAAATGATTTTGTACCATGCCGATCGGGAAAATTTATTGTCTGAGGGAATAACCTTAACGTTAGAAAACAACTATCACTTGGCTCAAAAAGATTTGCACGTCATTTATGATCTTTATCCTGATGGACTTTCAAGACATGGGGTACACTACTTCGACGATTGTATTCGGGATATAAGAAGTTACTGGCTCCCGAATGGAAACAATCGTATAGAAATAATTCTTCCCGATGATTTTTCTGCCGCTAAAAGGGATCTGGACAATTCGTTTTGTGAGTACAATTTTGAATTGGTTCGACGCGCCCTTTTTCCAAAAGTTCCTTCCCGCATGCAATGTCTTTTCGCAGTAGCATCGATAGAGGAATTCGTACAATGGCAAGACTGTAATTTTCCCCCAGATTGTCACGTGTACGAGATATCCGTTTCTGACTCTACACAGCGATTCGACTCAAAATGGCTTAGAGGTGGATATGTTTTAAACCAAGGCTCTATAGGGGGCTCCTATTTGGGTTTTTCCCCTGTTTTAAATCTGAATTCTGCCGTAAAATATTGGTCTGGTATGCAAACCGATTCTCCCAGATGGGAGTACCTTGTTTCATTTCCTGTTACAGTTGGCAAGCGAGTACGCTGAAGAAAAATCAACTAAGTAAGCTCTTGACTATGCTTCGGCATTTCATCCTCTGTCAACTGGTGTTGCTCCCCCTTGGAATTCAAAGGTGCAATGGAAATCTCCCAAGCACCTACTGCTTTTCGGAAAAAATCAGCGAGCTCTTTCGGGTCGCCAGTCAAAGCAATCTGCATCCTGTTCACCTCCTTTGCCTTGTCCTCCCCCTCGGCCCGTGCTACAATGGGGTTGGAAAGGGGGTGAGTTTATGAGATTGAATCCAGATTGTGTAAGAGATATTCTCATGTATTGTGAAGATAAATGTACAACGACTTCTGGTGTTGAATTTGACCCTGGAACCACACTTACAATGGATGGAAGAACTTACAACTGGGAAGAATTGTCCTACCATCTTCGTCAGTGTGACCTTTCAGGATATTTCTATAAGGCAAGCCAAGACATGTATGGAACTTATTTTATAGAAGACCTTTCTCCGGCGGCTCATGAATTTTTGGCGAATATCAGAAGCAACGATAACTGGTCAAAAGTCAAATCCACTGCATCGAAAGTGGGTTCTCTTTCTCTCTCAACACTTTCAAGTATTGCTTCGGCTGTTGTCGCCGCTGCAATAAAAGCCAGCTTGGGACTTCCTTAATTTGACCTCGATTTTGGGTGTAAAAACTGCTGTCCCCGTATTGTTCGCACTCAATTCAAATGAAATCATTCCCTCAACCGGCTTTCCGTCAAGCAACGGAAGGCCGTTTTCAATTGAAAGAATCTGCATCCGGTTCACCTCCTTTGTTGCATCCCGCAATCTACTTTAAGTAGAATTTTCAGCGAAAAAAATTTGGTCGATTGGAATCCCAACGACTTCGCTGAACTTCTTTGCAATGGCAATAGAAGCGGTCTCGGGAAAAAGCTCGATTTTCCTGTAAGAATCGCGGGAAATCCCCAGCTTTTGAGCAACCTCCACCTGGGTGAGCCCCGCATAGTTACGTGCCTGTTTAACAGAAAAGCCCATGTAAAACACCTCCGCTCTTTTTGGATTGATTATAGTATACTCTACTTTAAGTAGTGTGTCAAGAACTTTTAGTAGGAAAATTTTCATTTTCTGTTGACTTTTTCCTACTTTTAGAGTAAGCTACATATAAAGAGGTGATGAACATGAGCATAGGATCGAACATCAAACGACTTCGCACAGATGCACAACTGTCTCAAGCGGAACTCGGAAAAATAGCTGGTGTGACAGACAAGGCCGTTTCCACTTGGGAAGCAGATATTAAAACTCCCCGTATGGGAGCTGTGGAAAAAATGGCCGCCTATTTCGGGGTTCCGAAAAGCGCAATACTTGATGATGCACATCCGTCTTCTGCGCCCATCCCTCCCGGCTTCGAGCCGCTCCCCAAAATGGTCAAGCGCCCTCTGGTGGGCAGTATCGCTTGCGGGGAACCGATCACGGCCGAGGAAAACATCGAGGACTATGTGGACGTGCCGGAGAATGTTCAATGTGATTTCTGCCTGCGCTGCAAAGGCGACAGCATGATCGACGCAGGAATCCACGATGGCGATGTGGTCTATATCCACATCACACCGCAAGTCGAGAACGGCCAGATTGCCGCCGTCCGCATAGGCGGGGAAGCTACCCTGAAGCGCTTCTTTTGGAACGAAGAAACCCAGACCATGACCCTGCTGGCCGAGAATCGGAACTTTGCTCCCTTGGTCTACACCGGCCCAATCCTTGATACGGTTCATATCGAGGGGAAGGCCGTTGGGTACACCCACTGGTTTTGAAGGTGAAACCGTCGGCATCTGCCGCGGGCTATAAAATTTCACATTCGGGATATTGCATTTCAACGGAAAATTGAATATAATGAGGGTACAGGAAAGGTGCCTGCCGCATCGCCTGCATGATATCGCCGTAGAGCGCGGCGAGCCAAAAATAAAAAATGCTCAATGGCATGATTTGCTTGTAGAGCGCAAGCAGCATAATCTAAAAAAAGCTCAATGGAAGAAAGCCCTCTGCTTCACGGCAGAGGGCTTTTCCTTTTTCAGGAGGTTTATGTGAAACTCATATACTTGTCCCAAAAGTTTTACGCAGAGTATGGCGGGTGTAAGGAGATTTTGAAAAAGCCGACCCGTCCCTACGCCTGCCTGGCTGTCTATATCTCAGGTGTGACCTTTGCGATCCCATTCCGGCACCACATCGCCCACAAGTACGCCTTTATTACAAAGCCCGGCTGTGGGTTGGACTACACAAAAGCGGTAGTCGTTCCCGATGGCAGCTACATAGCGCCGGATCGCGTTCAAATCGACCAGGATGAATTTAATGCGCTGAAAGGTCAGGACTCACGAATCGCAAGAGAGTTTGCCCGCTATTTGAAGCTGTACATAAAAGCTGTCCAAAACCATGGAAACCCACACTACGCAAACATAACACGCTACAGTACATTACAATATTTTGAAAATCGGATCATGTAAAAATGATGATAATGGAGGAATCAAAAAATGAAAGCAGGAAAAATTGCGGCTGTACTGCTTATGGCGTCCCTGCTGGCGGCATGCGGACAAGAGACCCGCGAGGCCGACGCGCCGGAAATCCAGATGCAGGTCGCGGACGGCTACATACAGTATTATAACGGCACTGATTGGGAAAACCTGATCGCCGTCGAGGATCTTCGCGGCCCGCAGGGCGAGCCTGGTCGGGATGGGAAAGACGGCGAGGATGGCAAAGACGGTGCCGATGGTATCGATGGAAAAGATGGCGCGACAGGCGCGCAAGGCCCCGCCGGGGCTAAAGGCGAAACAGGTGCGGCCGGTCCTGCCGGGCAGGATGGCGCGGACGGCGCAAACGGCCGGGATGGCCGCGATGGCTCTGACGGGTCCAGCGCGGCGGCTTGCAGCCATGTCTATCGCCAAGTTTCACAAGATGTAGAGACCTTGGAGACTTACGAGGATGGAAGCAGCTTACTACGCAGAACCTACACGATGGTTTGCGATAAGTGCGGCATGCAGACCGTCATGTACTACGATTTCGTGATGGAGATTCCCACGCCCCGGCCCTCGCCGACGCCCGAAGTAACGCCGACTCCGGAGCCGACCCCCGACCCTACGCCGGAGCCTACGCCTGAACCTACACCCACCACACCGCCGCCTTCTCCATCGCCTATTCCCTTGGATGGCACAATCGAAAGTTAAACAGAACCGCCTCGCCGCGCGGTGTAAAATAGATTGGAGGAAAAACCGATGAAAAAACTGATTGCATTATCTTTGGCGGGAAGTTTGGCCCTGACCCTGGCCGCCTGCGGGGGTACAGGTGCCAGCGAGAACTCCAGCGAAGCGGCTTCTCCGAGCGAG
>NZ_CALADU010000322.1 GCF_937890665.1 uncultured Subdoligranulum sp. | reverse complement strand
GTGATGGGATGGCCGAAGTTGGCCATAAAAATCAGCACCAGAGGACTTTTTGCGGCCAACAGGTCGCGAAAACGGTTCTGGGCGCTGTAAGGGGTGTCATACAAAAAGAAAGGGAGCTTGTCCCCGACTGCGATTCGATCTGCCATGAGAGGCTCCTCCTTTCTTCAAAATCTTGTAAACTACCCAAAAACCCGGACAGGGTGAGCCGTCCGGGTGTAATGTCAGAAAAACCCCGCTGGGCCGTCTGCAGCCAATCAAAACCTACCGGTACAGGCAGGTGGGTGCCCTGCGATTGCGTTCGCGCTCCCTTCTTCCGCCGAAGCGGGAGGTCTGCGGTCCGGCAAGCGACACAGGCTCCCAATATTTGATTAGTAGGATTCTATAAAGGCTGCAACAAGTCGTACCGAGCAGGGGTGTGTACGAAACCTTAGTCCAGTTCGGAATCGTCGATATCGTACATGGCGCGCAGGCGCTCCTCAAAGACTTTGCCGACAGTCAGCAACTCTTCGTCATCATCCACGATGTCCATATATTCGCCTTCGTCATCGGTGCCGATGCGCATCAGGATCAATTCGGCATCTTCCTGCAGGCTGGCGGGGTCTTCCTGATAGGGAATCACCGCCAGATAGCGGGTGCCATTAACTTCGGTAGCGTCGATGACCTCAAAGGTGACTTCCTGCCCGTCTTCATCCTCCAGCGTCAGAAGATCGGGTTTGGCTTCCTCCAGCATTTCGGGGCTCAGCTCGTCAGACATGGTCGGTCCCTCCTGTGATTGGAAATTTTACTGCCTTTAGTGTACCCTTTTTTTCACAAAACGTCAAGGGTGTTCATAGCGCGTGAAGTGTGCTATACTATAAGTAATTACAAATTTTTGGAATCCGGGGAGGGCCAGCCATGAAGAAGATCGCCTGTGCGGCGATGGCGCTGTCGCTTGTTGTATTGTGCGGCTGCGGCGGGAACGGAAAGTCCGCGCCCAAGCGAGCCGAAGTCACCAGCGAAGAACGCCAGTTTGCCACGCCTTCGGAAGGGGATTTGATCGCGATTTTCACCACCAATCTGGGGGAAGTGCGGGCGGTGCTGTACCCTGATGCGGCACCCATGGCCGTCTACAATTTCGTAGGGCTGGCTCGTTCGGGGTACTATGACGGTACGGTGATCTGGCGCAGCCAGTACGGTTTCGCGGTGCAAGGGGGCGATGCCACCGGCACCGGTACGGGCGGCTCCACGATTTGGAGCAATAACCCCTACCCGTTGGAAGCGGATGCCGGGCTCAAACATTACGCGGGGGCCCTGTGTGCCGCCTTTGCGTCGGGGGGCGACGTGAGCGGCGGCAACAGCCAGTTCTACTTTGTGGAGGCGCTGCCCGACAGCGTGGATGCGACCCAACAGGAACAGATGGCCCAGAACGGTTACAGCGAAGCCCAAATTCAAGCCTATGCCGCCGCCGGCGGACTGCCCTATCTGGATAACACCGACACGGTGTTTGGGCAGGTGTATGAAGGCATGGATGTGGTGGATGCCATGGCCTGCGTAGATACCGAGCAGGATGAGGACGGCAACGAAACTTGGCGTCCCACCGAGGAGGATACCATTACCATCCAGCAGGTGACCATTGCCACCTATCCGGGTCCCACGACAGAGAAATTGGAGGCCCAAAGCGACAGCACCGACACGGCAGATTCCGCCGCAGAGGAAGACGCTGTGGGCTGATGCAGCCCTCTACCCTTAGCATATGCAGAAAAATCCCTGCGCACGCTTGGCAAATCTGCCAAAGTGCGCAGGGACTTTTTGGTATAAGTGCTGTTATTTCTTGGTGTTGCCCCCCATGCGGCGGTCTCGGCGGGCATATTCTTCCAGTGCTTGGTCAAAGCACTCTTTGGTAAAATCGGGGAAAAGCACCGGCGTAAAGTAGAACTCCGCATAGGCACACTGCCACAGCAGGAAGTTGGAGAGCCGTTCTTCGCCGCTGGTACGGATCATTAGGTCCACCGGCGGCAACTGACGGTACAGATGGCTTTCGATGGTTTTTTCATCGATGGCCTCCGGGTTCAAGGTGCCGGCCTGTACTTCCCGGGCAATGCCGCGCACCGCATCGGTCAGTTCGGCGTGGCTGCCATAGTTCAGGCAGAAGTTCACAATGCCCTTGGTGTTATCCTTGGTCAGGTCCATCATGTAATCCATGGCGTCCAGCACACGCTGCTGCAATCCTTCCCGACGGCCGCTGAAAAGGACCTGACAGCCGCGTTCGTTCATCTCGTCGGCAATGGTACGGAAGTTGTTGGCAAACAGATCCATCAGATAGCCGACTTCCTTGGCGTCCCGGGCAAAGTTCTCTGTGGAAAAAACATAGAGAGAAAGCACATGAACACCGCGATCCCCCACGGCATAGCGGGTGATTTCTTTCAGACGGTCAAATCCCGCCTTGTGACCGAAGCTGGCGGGCAGCATACGCTGACGAGCCCAGCGGCGGTTGCCGTCCACGATGATGGCGGCATGGGTGGGAATACGAGAAGCAGTATCGTTGGGCATGGCAGGAAACTCCTTTGTTTACGTATTTTCAGAAGGTTGAGGCTGTAACAGCTCGGGCGGCTCTTCATCTGGATGATGGGCGCGCCAGTTGAGAAAACTCTCCAGAATCACGGCGGCGGAAACGGAATCCAGCCGCTCTTTGCGTTTTTGGCCAAAGGTGTTGTTGTCCGCCAAAATGGCGGCGGCAGAAACGGTAGTGCGGCGTTCATCCCACAGCACCACGGCACAACCGGCAGCGTTGGCCAACCGCTGGGCAAAGCGGCGGCTTTTGGCGGCACGGGAACCTTCGGTGCCGTCCATATTTTTGGGCAGACCGCAAACGATTCCCTCAGCGCCCCGCTGGACGGCCACGGCAGTGACCGCAGCGGCGACCTTGTTCATACTTTTTTCCTCGATCTGCGGTGTGATGGGGCTGGTGATGGTCTCCGAAGCATCGCAACCGGCCAATCCGGTGCGGCTGTCCCCGTAGTCAACGGCAAGCCATTTCATTGCGCAATCTCCTTTGGTCATGGGATTGGCTTCAGTATAACACGTTTGGCCCGGCAACGCAAACAAAAACCGCCCCGAAGGGCGGTCAAAGCGGTTAAAGCAATCCGTGGGGCAAGCGCCGGTCCAACTGGATGGTCAGCAGTGCGGCCAATGCAATTTTCAGGGCGTCTGCCGGCAGGTAGGGCAGTACGCAAAGGCTCAGCGCCACCAGAAGCGTGCTGTGGGTCAGAAACATGAACCAGAGGGTACCCAACAGGTAACAGGCGGCACAGCCCACGGCCATCGCCACACAAAGCGGGACAAAGCGGCGTCCCAGCAGGCGGGCCAGAAGGCCGGTGAACAATGCCGTCAGAATGTATCCCACGGCATAACCGCCGGTTTTTCCAAAGATCGCCGCCGGTCCGCCTTGAAATCCGGCCAGCACCGGCACCCCAATCGCGGCCAGTGCCACATAGACGGCCAGACTGGCGGTGCCCCAAACCGGTCCCAGCATACTGCCGGCCATGCAGGCGGCAAAGACCGCCAAATTGATGGGGACACCCCAGGGCATGGGAATGGCGATTTGGCTACAGATGGCGGCCAGAGCGGCAAAAAGCGCACACAGCACAAGACGGCGCACACGGGTAACGGATGTGGTATACATGGAAAAACTTCCTTTCAATTCAGATTGGGTTGGGGTACGATTTGAACCTCGCCGCTTTGCAGAGCAACCAAATATTGGCTGCCTTCGGGGCGCACCAACAAGCGGCATTCTTCGTCCAAAGCCACAGCCGTGGCACGGTAGGGGGAACCCCGCCCGGGGCGGACTTCCACCAGACGGCCGGGCAAGACCTGCCGGGCGCGGTAGTCGGGCAGATAGTCTTGGGGGCGACCGTGGCGGTAGAGAGACCAAAATTCATGTAAAAAGGCGGCGGCCAGTTGGGTGCGGGCGCCTGTGGGCGGCGTGGTTTCAAACAAACTGCCGGCGATGCCCTGCAATTCGGCAGGCCAGCCGTCCGGCGGGGGCAAAAGATTGAAGCCCAGCCCCACAATGGCGTATTCCAACAGGCCCGACTCCACATCCATCGAAGCCTCGGTCAGGATGCCGCATACCTTTTTACCATTCTTCCATAGGTCGTTGACCCATTTGATCTGAATGGTGCCGCCACAAACCGACTCGCAGGCTCGGGCGGCCGCGACGGCGGCCATGACGGTTAAGAATACCGCTTGTCGGGCAGCTAGCTCGGGACGAAGCAGCAAGCTCAGATAAAGCCCGCCCGGTGGGGAGAAAAAGCTGCGTCCGCTGCGTCCCCGCCCGGCGGATTGGGCTTGGGCGATCAGGACCAACCCTTCGGGAACCGTGGCATCGGCCCGGGCCCGCAGGGCCGCGTTGGTGCCGGGCAGGCGGTCGTATACTTCGATCCGCAGATCCTTGGCTGTATCAGGCGGCAGAAGCGCGGCAATGGCATCGGCATGGAGCACGTCCGCGTCAGGGGAGAGGGTATAGCCCCGGTTGGTGACGGCTTGAATAGGCACGCCGTCGGCCCGCAGCGAAGCAACCGCTTTCCAGACGGCGGTGCGGCTGACCCCCAACCGCTGCGCCAACTCCTGTCCCGAAAGGTAGTGCCCGCGGGCTTCCTCCAACGCGGTAAGGACCTGCGATTTGACCAAAGTGCTCCCTCCTTTGCATGCCACCATTCCAGTATAGGGCGTGCACTGCAAAAATGTCAACGCGATTGGCGGCTTAGGGTTGACAATCGGCGCAAAAAAAGAAGAGATCCGCAAACGCGGATCTCTTCAGAAAAACAATGGGAAAAATTAGCGCTGGATACGGCCGGAACCGTCGCCACCAGCCAGCTTCTCCACCTCGGAGACGGTGACCATGTTGAAGTCGCCCTCGATGGAGTGCTTCAGGGCAGAAGCCGCAACAGCGAACTCCACAGCCTCCTGCGTGGACTTGCCGCTCAGCAGGGCGTAGATCAAGCCGCCGCCAAAGCTGTCGCCGCCGCCAACGCGGTCCACGATGCGCAGCTCGTACTTCTTGCTGAAGGCGTACTCGTCGCTGGCAACGTCGTAGAGCATGGCGCTCCAGCCGTTGTCAGAAGCAGAATGGCTCTCACGCAGGGTGATGGCCACCTTCTCGAAGTGGAACTTGTCAGCCAACTGCTTGGCCACGCTCTTGTAGCCCTCGCGGTTGATCTCGCCGGCGTAGATGTCGGTGGCTTCGGCCTCGATGCCGAAGACGTCCTTCGCATCCTCCTCGTTGGAGATGCAGACGTCCACGTACTCGCACAGCTTGCTCA
>NZ_CALADU010000321.1 GCF_937890665.1 uncultured Subdoligranulum sp. | reverse complement strand
GCAGCGCCGAACTGGCCTGCCAGATGTACGACGCGGTGGCCGAAGCCTCCGGCGCGGAAGTTCCCCCGGCGGAACCCGCCGCCCCCGCCAGCTATGGAGAGACCGCCAGCATGGTCACCGGCACCCGGCAGAGCCCGCCCCTGCTGCAGAGCGGCGTCAGCCGCCTGGTCAAGCGGGCCGGGGCCGACACCACGCTGCAAAACGCCATCCGCGACGGAGCCGAGTGGGCTTGGGTGCCCCATGGAGACACCTGCGCCTTTTGCCTCACGCTGGCAAGCAACGGCTGGCAGCCTGCCAGCAGGAAGGCGCTCAAAGGCGGCCACGCCCAGCACATCCACGCACACTGCGACTGCGAGTATGCCATACGCTTTGACAGCAACACCAATGTGGCCGGGTATGACCCGGACAAGTATCTCAAGCAATACTACGCCGCGGGAGGCGACATCAACGCCATGCGCCGGGCACAGTACGCCCGGGACAAGGGCAAGATCAACGCGCAGAAACGCGCGGCCTATGCGGCGCGGCAGTTGCGGGAGCGGGCGGCGCGTGGTATACTGGATGAGATAAGGGGCGGCTATCTGCCCATCACAGAGCAGTCCCTCCAAGCCGTGCAGCCCTTTGCCTGCCGCACGCTGGACGAGGCAGGCCAGCAGGCGTTGTCCCGGGCACACCGGGAACTGCTGCAGGAAGCCGCGGGCCGCCCGGTGGGGACCGAGGCGGCCCGCTGTTATGGATCGGATATGCAGCCGCTGGGCGACACCATTTTTGGCGATCGACCGGGGCGGGTGCGTATCCCGGATCAGGACGTGCCCTACATAGCGGCGCACACCCACCCCAGCGGGATGACCTTCTCGCCGAATGACATCCGGGGTTTTGCCACCCGGGAAAACATGCAGATGTTGACAGCGGTGGGCAACGATGGGACTGTATACGCGATAGAAAAAACATCGCATTTTGACAGGGACGGGATTCTCGACCTATTCCAAGATGCAGAGATACGACTTGCATCTTTCCAGAATCCGCAGGATATCAATGATATTATGCAGAAGCTTTTGAAGGAGGCGAAACAGTATGGCGCGAACTTTTACGCCGGAAGAAATCTCTGAGATGAAAGCCTTCTTGCAAGCACATCCTCCCGATCCGGCTTACGACGAGGAGGCAGAACTGTTCGACGGAGAACTACCGCCGAATGAATTCAAAGCCCGTTGCATCCAGGATATTCTGGAGCACTTGGGCGAACTGCCCGCATCCAACAACTAAACACCAAAAGCACGATGCAAACTGCACCGTGCTTTTTTCATGCCTGTTTGCCCTGCATGAGGGGCGGACGGGCGCTTTTTATACCCAAATTTGCCCGGCAAGGCGCAAAACTGCCCAGCCCGTGGGAGCGACCCCGAAAAAAGCGAAGGGCGGAAAGGAACGAAGATGAAACGTGAGGATGTGAAGGGGATTGTCCCCAACATCACCGAGGAGCAGCTGCAGCAGATCATGGATCTGCACAGCAGCGACATCGGGAGCCACAAACAGAGCATCGACACGCTGAAGGCCGAGCGGGACGCCGCCCGCACCCAGCTGGCCGACGCCAACAAGAAGCTGGAGGGTTACGACCCCGAGTGGAAAACGAAGGCTGACCAGGCCCGCCAGCAGGCCGAGCAGCAGGTCGCCGAGATGAAAGCTGGGTATGCTGCCACCAGCGCAGCGTCCAGCCTGAAATTTACCAGCGACAGCGCAAAAAAGGCATTTCTGGCTGACCTCAATGCCAAGAAACTGCCGCTGCAGGACGACGGCACCCTGCTGGGTTTTGACGACTATGTCGCATCGTACAAGAAAAGCGACCCCGGCGCCTTCGCCAAAGAGCAGGGCTACCCCGCTGTGAAAGACGGCGGCGACCCCGCCAAGGCCCCCACCGGCTCTACCCGCGACCAGTTCGCCGCGTGGTTCAACGAACAGTTCAAGTAAAGGAGAGACTATATGGCATCCATCGACATCAACCGCACCACCACCATCAGCCTGCCGGCCGCTGTGTCCAGCGAGATCCTGCAGAAGACCCAGGAGGCCTCCGCCGTCATGGCGCTGGCCCGGCAGATCCCGCTGCCCGGCCTGGGCGTGACCATCCCGGTCATCACCGGCGACCCCGAAGCCGGCTGGGTGGGAGAGACCGAGAAAAAGCCCGTCAAGCGCGGCACCCTGGCCACCAAGCAGATGAGCGCCTATACCCTGGCCGTCATCGTGCCGTTTTCCAACCAGTTCCGCCGCGACGTCCCCGCGCTGTACGACGCCATGGTCCAGCGTCTGCCTGGCGCGCTGGCCAAGAAGTTCGATGCCACCGTGTTCGGCGCCGTGGACGCCCCTGGCTCCAACTTCGACACGCTGAAAAATGTCACCGCGCAGAGTATCCTGACCAACACCTACGGCGGTCTGGTGGCGGCCGACGCCGACATCGCCGCGCATGACGGCATTCTGAACGGCTGGGTGCTGGCGCCGCAGGGCAAGGCGATCCTGCTGACTGCCGTGGACGGCAACGACCGCCCGCTGTTCATCAACAACGTGGCCGAGGGCGCCATCCCCATGGTGCTGGGCGCGCCGGTGCGGCAGAGCAAGGGCGCGTACATCGCCGAGACCTCTAGCACCGACGCCGTTGTCGGCTTTGCCGGCGACTGGACCCAGGCCGTGTACGGTACCGTGGAGGGCGTGCAGATCGCCATTTCCGACCAGGCGACCCTGACCGACGGCGGGAGCACCATCAACCTGTTCGAGCAGAACATGTTCGCCGTGCGCGCCGAGATCGAGGTAGGCTTCCGCTGTGACACCACGGTGTTCAATAAACTGACCGGCAAGGCTAAGACGGGAGGCTGATGCAGGAATGGTCGAGATGGTCAACAGCCTGACCGGGACCCGGATGTTCGTGGCCCCGGAGCGTGAGGCGGAATACCTGGCGGCGGGCCACACCCGCGTGGCAGATGCGCCCGCCGAGCCGCCCGGCGGGGACGCCCCGGCGGAATACCCCGCCGCACAGACCGTTGCCGAGCCGCCCAAGGCGCAGGCCCCCGCCGCCAAAACTGCGCCCAAGCCCTCCCGTCCGGCAGCGAAGAAGCCCACCACCAAGCGAAGCACGGCCCCCAAGAAGTGAGGTGACGCCATGCGCTATGCAACGGTAGAGGATGTAGAAGCCGGTTTCCGGCCGTTGAGCGATGAAGAAAAGATCCTTTGTGACAAGCTGCTGGACGAGGCGGGCATCGTTATCGACGCCTACAACCAGGACGCCGACGAGGAACGCAAGCGGCTGGTCTCCTGCCGGATGGTGCGCCGCCAGCTGGACGCCGGGCCGGGGGCTGCCCAGAACGCCGTGACCTTCCCCATGGGGGCCTCCCAGGGGTCGGCCTCGGCGCTGGGCTACTCCCAGACCTGGACGATGTCCGGCGGCTCGGTGGGCGAACTCTACCTCTCCAAACTGGAAAAGAAGCTGCTGGGCGTCGGGGATAAGATCGGCGCCCGCAGCCCTGTGGAGGACCTGACGGTATGATCCATGGAATCACTGTGCTGCTCTACGAAAAGCGGCAGACCGGCACCGACGCCCTGCACGCCCCGGTCTACGAGGAAGTGCCGGTGGAGGTGCCCGGCGTGCTGGTGGGGGAACCCACCGCCGAGGACATCGTCAACGACCTGCAGCTGTACGGCAAGCACATTGCCTACACGCTGGGCATCCCCAAGGGGGATACCCACAACTGGGACAATGTGACGGTGGAATTTTTCGACCAGAAGTTCCGCACCTACGGCGGCGTGACCCAGGGCATCGAGGACCTGATCCCCCTTGCCTGGAACAAGAAAGTGAAGGTGGAACGGTATGGCTAAGGTGCGGATAGTTCTCAACCGCAGAGGCGTGCGGGAACTGCTGAAAAGCGACGCTGTGGCCGGGGCCTGCAAGGCCCAGGCAGACGCCATCCGGGACCGCTGCGGCGACGGCTACGAGAGCGACGTCTACACCGGCAAGAACCGCGTCAACGCCATGGTGTGGCCGGAGAGCGCCAAGGCCCGGCAGGACAATTCCCACAACAACACGATACTCAGGAGGCTGAAATGATCGAGCAGATCGTGCTGGAACACCTGGCCGCTGCGCTGGAAGTGCCGGTGGGGATTGAAGTCTCCGCCGGTACAGACCGGGCGGCGCAGTTCGTCGTGCTGGAAAAGACCTCCTCCAGCCGGGCGGACCACCTCTGCACGGCCCAGTTCGCCGTGCAGTCCTACGGCCCCACCCTGCTGGCGGCCATGGAACTCAACGAACAGGTCAAGGCTGCCATGGATGGGCTGGACGAACTGGACGAAGTCGTTTCCTCCCGGCTCAACAGCGACTACAACTTCACCGATACGGCCACCAAGCGCTACCGCTATCAGGCGGTGTACGATGTGACCCACTACTGACAGAAAGGATGAACGAAATGGCAACTGCCAGCAAAAACAAAGCGTCCAACGTGACCGCGGGTAAGCCCAAGATCACCGGCGCTATCTTCCGCGCCCCGGTGGGCTCTACGCTGCCCACCGACGCCAAGACCGAACTGGACACGGCATTCAAGTGCCTGGGCTATGTGTCGGAGGACGGCGTTACCAACGGCAACAGCCCCGAGAGTGAGCAGACCAAGGCCTGGGGCGGCGATGTGGTGCTGAGCACCCAGACCGAAAAGCCCGACACCTTCCAGTTCAAGCTCATTGAGGCGAAAAACGTCGATGTGCTCAAGATGATCTACGGCGACAGCCATGTGACCGGGGATCTCGATACCGGCATCAAGGTCGACGTCACCGCCGAGGACCCCGGCCCCGCCGCCTATGTGATCGACATGATCCTGAAGGACGGCGACCTCAAGCGGTTGGTCATCCCCTCGGCCAGCATCTCCGAGATGGACGACATCGTCTACAACGACAGTGAGCCGGTCGGCTACGACGTGACCCTGACGGCCACCGCCGACGACACCGGCTGCACCCACCATGAGTACATCGTCAAGAAGGAGGCAGTCTGATGGCAGCAAAAACGGGAACCACCCAGAGCGGCTTTTCCTTCTCCATCCCCGAGGAAAACCTCGACAACATGGAACTGCTGGACGCCCTGGCAGACCTCAACGAGAACGACCCCCTGCAGATCTCCCGCGTTTGCCGCCTGCTGCTGGGCAAGGACCAGCGCCGCGCGCTGTACGATCACCTGCGCACCCCGGCGGGCAATGTACCCGTCAAGGCGGTAGCCGAAGCTATCGGGGAGATTTTCGACGTCTGCGGGGACGCCGGAAAAAACTGATGTTCCTGGCCCGTGTACTGGCGGACGGTGAGGGGGACCTGGTCTGCGATTTTGCCGAGACCTACCGCCTGCTGGACTGGCGCAGCCTGGGCGCGCGGCAAGCGGCCACCCTGGCCGCCGGTCTGCCACTGGGCTCCCGGGTCATGACGCGGCTTTCGGGGGCTACGGTCCCCCTGCCCCTGCAGCTGCAAGCCAGGATCGCCGACGACCTGGCGCTGCTGGTGTGGATGCAGAGCAAGGACGCCCAGGCCGGCCGCAACCGGCCCGTCAGCATACTGCAGGCGCTGACCGCCCCGGTCCAGGAAAAGAAAAACGACCTGCAGGCCTACGATACGCCGGAGGCGTTCTGGGCGGCCCGCAGCGAATTTGTGAAAGGAGGGGTCCCCCGTGGCTGAAAACGGCACCACCCTGGCGAAAGCCTATGTGCAGATCATGCCCTCGGCCCAGGGCATCAAGGGCAACCTGGCCGAAGCCCTGGGCGGGGACGCGGCCAGCGTCGGGCAAAGTTGGGGGCAGAAGCTGGCCGGCTCTATCAAGGGCGTTATTACCGCCGCCGGTATCGGTGCGGCGCTGGGCAAGACCCTGACCGAGGGCGCCGCGCTCGAGCAAAGCATCGGCGGTGTCGAAACGCTGTTCAAGGGCAGCGCCGATCGGGTCATTGCGGCAGCCGACAACGCCTACCGCACGGCCGGCGTATCGGCCAACAGCTACATGGAGCAGGTGACCAGTTTCTCGGCCACCCTGCTGCAGGGGCTGGGCGGCGACACCGAGGCTGCGGCCAGTTATGCCGACAAGGCCATCGTGCAGATGGCGGACAACGCCAACAAGATGGGCACCGATATGTCTGCCATCCAGTATGCCTATCAGGGCTTTGCGAAGGACAACTACACCATGTTGGACAACTTGAAGCTCGGCTACGGCGGCACCCAGGCGGAAATGGCCCGGCTCATCAACGACAGCGGCGTGCTGGGGGATTCCATCCAGGTCACGGCTGAGACCGTCAAGGACGTGCCTTTCAGTTCCATCATCGACGCCATCGGCGTGATCCAGGACGACCTGGGCATCACCGGCACCACCGCTCAGGAAGCAGCCACCACCCTGTCCGGGTCCTTTGCCTCCATGAAGGCAGCCGCCAGCAACGTGCTGGCCGACCTGACCCTGGGACGGGACATCCAGCCGGCGCTGAATGGCCTGGCCCAGACCGTGACCACCTTCCTGACCGGCAACCTTCTCCCGGCGGTGGGCAACATTCTGTCCGCCCTGCCCGGGGCGCTGGTGACCTTCGTGCAGACGCTGGGGCCGCAGCTGGAGCAGGGAATCGTCTCCGGCTTGAGTGCGATCTCCCCTCAACTGGGAGCGGCGGTGGAATCGGCTTTCGGGTTCCTCAAAGACAATGGAAACCTGATAGCAGCTGCTATCGTAAGTATCACGTCTGCCTTTGCGGCACTGAAAGCCCTGAACATCGCCACATCCATCGGCAGCGCGATCGTCACGGTCGCCAAAGGGGTGACGACGTTTATAGCAGCTGCCCGCAACGCCAGCAGCATCTTTGCGCTGTTGCAGGGTGCGTTCATTGCCTTTGCCAACCCTGTCGCCATTGTGGTGGCCGCCGTAGCGGCGCTGGCTGGCGGTTTTATTTACCTATGGAATACCTGCGAGCCGTTCAAGCAATTTTGGCTGGACCTGGGCACGAACATTGCAAACTTTGTGTCGAACGCCGGGCAAGCCATCGTGAATTTCTTTACCGTGACCTTGCCGCAGACCTTTTCCAATGCAGTGACCGCGGTCTCTGAGTGGGGCTCGTCCATGATCTCCAACGCCATCACAGCGGCCCAGGGGTTCGTCACGAACGTAGCGACGTTTTTGCAGAATCTGCCCTACAACATCGGGTACATCCTGGGTACCGCCCTCGCCAACGTGGTGAACTGGGCCACCCAGATGTGGACCAACGCCCAGACGATGGGAATGAATTTCCTCAATGCGGTGGTGACCTTCTTTACGCAGCTGCCGGTGAACATCCAGAACTTTTTGACAATGGCACAGACTGCCGTTATGACCTGGGCTACCAACCTGGTTCAGACGGCGATCACGGCTGGAACTAATTTTCTGATGAATGTCACTACCTTCTTTTCCCAGCTGCCTTCCAGGGTCGCAACGTTCCTAACAGGCGTGATTACCAAGTTGGCTACCTGGGTCACTGAAATGGGGCAGAAAGCTGCTGATGCGGCTTCCAGATTTGAGACGATGCTTATGGACGGTTTGTCCGCATTGCCGGAGAAGGTCGTAAGTATCGGCAGAAACATTGTGGAAGGACTGTGGCAGGGCATCCAAAATGCCGGGGATTGGCTGCGCAGCAAAATCAGCGGATTTGTAGATGGGATCGTAAATGGCTTCAATAACAATCTTGACAGCCATTCGCCCTCCCGTGTCATGCGTGACCAAGTCGGCAAATGGATACCTCTCGGCATCGCCGAGGGCATCAGCCGCAACCTGGCGCCGCTGCGCAGTGCCATGCAGCACGCCACCGACATGGTGGCCGCCCGGCTGCCCGGCCCCTCTCTGGCCTTTGATGCCGCCGCCCGCTGGCAGCCTGCGTTTGCGGGCCCCGGCGGGGCGGTAGGCGGCAGCCCCCAGCAGACCTTTATCTTCAACCAGCCGGTACAGACCCCCGACGAATTTGCCCGGGCTGTCCGGGTACAGCAAACCTATGGATTGGCAGGTGGCCGATGATCGACAGAGTGGTAGTGGCCCGGATCGTCCGGGACGATGGGGTGGAACTGCTGGCCGACGGCAAGGACTGGCTGCTCACCGCCATCAATGGGGCGGACGCCCCGGCCTATGAACTGTTTACCGAGGACAACGCCACAGACGACGGCGTGACCGTGACCGGCAAGCATGTCAAATCCCGCGATTTGCAGTTGGATGCAACCTCCTTGGCTGTCGCTCAAAATCCTGTGTTCCGCGCACAGGCCAAGTCATTCTTCAATCCCAAGCACACCTATAAGGTCTATCTGACCTACATGGGCACCACCCACTGGCTCTCCGCCGAACTGACGGCCCACAAGGTGCCCAGCCAGAAGGTCAACATTCCCCAGACCTGGTCCGCCTACTTCCTGGCGGCAAACCCCTACTGGCAAAGCGTGGACGACTTCGGCCAGGACATCGCCGCCATCACGCCCCGCTGGGGCTTCCCCTACATGGACCACCCCACCTATGGCGTGCTGGTGGATGTGGCGAACTTCACCCGCTCCGTCATTTTCGACTACGACGGCGACGTGCCCGCCTACCCCACCATCATCCTGACGGCAGACGACGCCGTCACCAACCCCAAGATCATCAAGGACGATGCTTTTGTCCGGCTGATCGACGAGCTGGTCAAGGGGGACCGGGTCGAGATCGACACCAACCCGCGGCACATCCGCATCACCAAAAACGGGGTCAACGTGCTCGCCAAGACCGACCGAGCCAGCAAGTTCACGGCCTTGCAGATGACGCCCGGCACCAACACCGTGCGGTATGAGGCCGACTATGGCGATAACAACCTGCACGTCGTCATCCGCTACAACAAGCAGTATCTGGGGGTGTGACGATGGAACTTTTGGCGCTTGATTCCAACTTTCAGCCCATCGCCTACCTGCCCTACTTCAACTTACAGTGGACGCGGGAATATTACAAGATTGGTCAGTTCAGTGTCCAGGTGGCCGCGGCCAGCTACGACCCGGCCATGGCCTACCTGTACAGCGAGGACAGGCCCGAAACGGGTATCGTCCAGAAGGTGGAACTGACCGAGACCGTGAAGGGGCGGTTCGTGCAGCTCTCCGGCTACTTTTTGGAAGCTGTCCTGAATGATAAAGTAGTATACCCCACTTACTATGCAAACGGCAGCATCCCGGCCACGGTGGTGGCTATGCTGCGCCAGTACAAGGACGATATCCCGCTGCTGACGGTGGCCGACGCCCCGGCGGGACAGGCCGATGAAACCTCCTGGCAGGAAACCGGCGGCCAGTTGGCCGATGTGGCCTACACCAAACTGCAGACCGTCCAGCACAGCCTGCGCTGCCGGTATGACTACGCTGCCAACACGATCACGGCCGAAGTCTGGCAGGGTCTGGATCGCACCCAGGAACAGACCGAAAATCCCTTCGTGACCTTTTCGGATGGTTTCGGAAACCTGACGGAGGTGGATGCTTCCAGCGACCGATCCAACTACAAAAACTACGCCATCGTAGCCGGTCAAGATCGAGAGGAGAACCGCAAACTGGCCTATGCAGACCTGTCCAACGGCGGATATAAAAAAATCTTGTTTGTGGATGCAAAAGCCGAGCGATGGAACCCCGATGAGCAAACCGAAGAGGAATATTTGGCCAGTCTGAAGCAGAAAGGGCTGGATGAACTGCTGAACTATCAAGTCGTACAAAATGTCGATATCCAAGCAGCATCATCGGGGTTTGCTTACCTGACAGATTGGGATCTGGGCGACAAGGTGGACGTGATCGTGGAGGACATTGGCCTTGCCATGCAGGCCCGCATCGTCACGGTGCGGGAAACCTTCAAACGCAACAACCACACGGTGGGAATCGAACTGGGAGATAAAAAGCTGACCCAGCTACAGAAAGCGAGGCTGATCTACTAAATGCAATCATATCCGTTTACAAGCCAAGTCACCTACGACGAGCAGGGCCTGCCGCTGTACGACCGCGCGGTGGACAGCGAGTTTCTGCGCTCCGTCTTTGCGGCCTACTTCTCCGATGGTATTTTCTACAAGCCCACCAATGCCCTACAGGTGACGGCCGGGACCGGCATGCAGGTGCAGGCCAATCCCGGCATCTGCCACATCCGCGGGGCGATAGGCATCGAGACCGACACCCGCACGCTGACGGTGGAAGCGGCGGGCACGTCGCCCCGTATCGACACGGTGGTGGCGCGGCTGGACCTCAGCCTGGCGGTGCGCAGCATCGAGTTGTACATCCTCAAGGGCACGCCGTCCTCATCCCCGCAGCGCCCCGCCCTGACGCGGGACGCCACCATCTGGGAGCTGGGCCTGGCCGACATCGCGGTGGCGGCCAACAGCAGCACCATCACGCAGTCCAGCATCACCGACACCCGGCTGGACACCGAACGCTGCGGCGTCGTGGCGCAGACCATCGGCAGCCTGGACACGGCCCCCTACTTCGCCCAGTTGACCACCGCCATCGCCGAGCATCAAGATGCCGCCGAAGCGCAGATCGCCGCCCTGCAGGCGGCTATCGCGGCGGTGGAGGGTGACACGGCGTGGATGATGAAATCGGTGTACGATGAGGGTGGCGAGAATCGAGACGTTTTCAAGGCAATGCCGCACCTGTACAAAGCCACCTTTTTGCTTGATAGCTGGTCGGATGGTACACAAACCGCCACGCTGACCCCAATGGATGGAGGCCCGGCGGTGACGACTGACAGCGTACTGTACAGCGGGGTCATGTGTGAGCAGACAGACGTGCAGGCGACCAATGAGACGCTGCAGGACACGCTGACAGTCATCAACGGCGGAGATCTGACCCTGGGCGACGGAACACTCAGCGCAAAGATTTTCGAGAGCGTGAGCAGCGATATCGAGGTCATCGTGCAAATCAAGCAGGGAGGTGTGTGACATGGGCCTGATGGATGCAGGCGGCGGGCTCTCTGGGGGCAAGCTGGCACTGGCGAATGCTACGCCGGGTGATGTCTTGGCCGGAAAAACCTTTTACTCCGGGGAGAAAGATCTCAAAACGGGAGCGATGCCAGATCATGGAGCATGGGGCACATCCATTGCGCCAGGGGGCTCGGTCGCTATCCCGTCAGGGTATCACAACGGTGCTGGAAAAGTGAGCGCAGCTGCTGTGGACGGAGTAGTTTTAATGGATTCGATGATACAGCGATCTACAACGTTTTCTGGATATTACACGGGCTATTCGGCATTTGTAGTTATCATTGCCAAAGACTATGGTGGTAATGATGGAAATGGCGTCAATCAAGCGTCTGTTTCCCCGTCGAGCGGTAGGGTGGCATCCAACATTAAACTGTACACAAATGACTATGACGACGGGCTGTATCGTGCAGTAGGTCGAGTATTTTTAATACTCGGTGCAAACAGTTCTGGAACGACCATAAATGGAACAATTTACACCAATCAAACCAACTTCGGATGTCATGTCACTATTATCGGAATCAAATAACAGGGTCGAACATATATACACCCGGATTATATAAGGAGTTGTAAAACATGACGAATCAGCGAAAAATTATCGGGGGGGGGCTGGTATAGCCTCGTAACTGACGAATTGCACAATGCCTGGATTGGGGGTGTTGTGTAATGGGGCTGATGACAGCAGGCGGTGGCCTGACCACCAGCAAGTTGGCATTGGCGACGGCCACTGAGGGCGAAGTCCTCAACGGAAAGACATTTTACGCTACAGGAAAAGCCCTGCGCACCGGCACGATGCCGAACCATGGGGCGTGGAGCACAACGGCAAATGCGGGTTCCTCTGTGACTATACCAGCAGGGTATCACAACGGGAACGGGAAAGTTACTGGGAGCTATAAAACCAGATACATTTTCAATATTGTCTGCAATAGAGGCATTGGCGTCGGTGCTTTGGTGTCATTCATGATGCAGTCCGGGCAGCCCGTTGTTGCCGATACAAGAGCCAACATAACCAGTTTTCAGACTGTTTTTGATACTCTCGGCATGAGTTGGGATGCTCACAGTTACGGTGTAAATCTATATCTGCAATTCAAGAAGACGCTTAGGACCTTGTCCGTCAAGAATCTGTGGACCAATAAGTGGGATGCTTCTGGCAGTGTTTCCTATCTCTTCCCGGAAACCATAAACGCGGGAACTGAACTGAATATGGCCCCAACATGGAACAACGATGCAGGATCACACGAAGGTGAAGCCATTCTGTCGCTTGTTTTTGAAGACATTTGATTTTAGAGAATCCCTTGGGAAAGAGGTGGTATAGCTTGAAAACTTATGATGAAAGCACATTTGAGGAAATCTTGGAGCCGGACTACACTGCGGGGTACGTCTATCCGTACCGGCGATACATCGGCCATCACGACGCGGTGGAGGAACAGTCGCACTTTGAGGTGATGCTTGGGACCGAGACCTTGAACGGCGGTAAGGGCTTGCGTGGCAAGATTGTGGACGTGCCTGCCAGCCCGGCCTGGGATGAATACGAGGATTGCTTACTCTATCATACCTATACCGAAGACGAATTGGAGGCGCTGCGGCCACCTGCCAAACCGACCCCTGAAATGGTTACATGGGCAGAATTGGCAACCGCTTACAATGAGGGGGTGAATCAGGTATGAGCATAGACAGTAGGGCGCTTGTATTGGATCTGCTGTGCGACCTGGGGGCGCGCGAGGCCGCCGAACTACGGCAGAACGCAGCGGGCATGGACGGAACGACCATCATCGCTTACGAGCGGGCCGTGCCTGCGTGGAGCCATGAGCAGGACTACACCGCCTGGCCTGCGGGCGCGCCGGTGGCCGACGAGGGGCAGGTATGGCTGCTGATCCAGCCACACCGCGCCGCAGATTACGAAGGCCGACCCAGCACACTGCGGGCGCTGTGGGGACTGGCCCATACCAAGGACCCCGCCCGGGCAAAGCCGTGGGTAGACCCTGCCGGTCAGAGTGGCATGTACATGACCGGTGAATGCTACCTTGCCAAGGACGGCAAGGTATATCGCTGCAAACAGGATAACTGCGTCTGGGACGCCACGGGGCTGCCCAGCGCATGGGAGGAAGTGGAAGTATGACCCAGACAGGAATTTTCAAGGGCCGCGTGCAGATCCCCTACGCCTACGGCTGCTTCGGCTGGACGCGGGGCGGC
>NZ_CALADU010000320.1 GCF_937890665.1 uncultured Subdoligranulum sp. | reverse complement strand
GTGGAGGCAAAACTCCACCCTTGTGCTTTTCTAAATTTCTATTTGACGCTTACCAAGAATCAACTGAATAATTTAATTATCAATTAGCAATAATGCGATATCAAATCCAGAACAACTTTGAACTCTTTTAAGCAAAGGAGCGGACAAAGCAGTGTACTTTGTCCGCTCCCATTATTTTATTTTTTACTAGCAAAGGATTTCAACTTTATATTGCAGCCGGGCCATTTAATGAAGAATTTCCTGTATGATCTGAACCATTTGTTTGTTTTTTAGCTGGTCGCAAAAATGAACCGTATAGCCCTCCTTAGAAAGGGTCTCAAAGAATACTCGTGCACATTCAATTTTTGCCAGCTCGGTTCCTCGAAGGTCATCTTTCCCTTCGACATCTTTTGTTTCAACCACAATATTTAGTTCTTTTTCTCCAGAAGCCTTTTTCACGACATACATAAAGTCCGGACTATATGTGCCACCAGTAATTGTAGGTATTGCAATACTGTTGCGTGGAATTTTTCCATATACGACCACCTCTTCAATATCTGTTGTCATATTACTCTTTTCCAGCGGTGAATCATATGCATAGGAATCATACAAATACTTTCCACTAGGTGTTCCGGGATCAATTTTTGTACCGATCCGGCCTTGTGCAATTTCTTCTCTCGGCGTACCATCCTCATAGGTTAAAGAGGTTGCACCACACGCCATATTGCTTTTAGTATACCGGAAATGCCCCTGCAGATGCTTAGTCTTCCAGTCTTGGAATTCTGCACAGAATACGCTTACAGTACTTTCGTTAATGTATTTGTTTTCGACGGCCCCATGCTTTTTGCTATAGGCAATCAGCGCCCTATGCAAAGTGGCAATAGGAATATTGGTTGCACGCATAATTCGGGTTAAGAATGCGCCATATGGGATGGAACGTATAATTGTATATTCAACACCGGTTCCAATCACAGTACGCATCTGTTCTCCATCACTTTCAACAATGTCACGACTGCTACGCATGACTACATCAGTGAACACCCCTGGCTTTTCGAATATAGAAAGTACGACAGCCTCCATATCCTCATTCAAATCCGCATCATAAAACAGCAGATAACGCTGGTTGATTTTCTCCCAGAACTCTCGCAATTCATTGTATACGGCTTTACGAATTTTAACAGGTTTTGGCTTGTCTTTATTCCTATCCTTAACCTTTCCCGTTTTTAAGCCAACCGCGAACGCAGGATACGCTTCAAAGAATTGAGCTCTGGTTTCTGGGCGGATATGATTATGCCTGTCAATATAATGCTTATCGTACAGCTCATCAAACAAATCATCCGGACCCATTCCAAGTTTCTGCGCAACCTGAGTGAGACGATCTTCAGTAATAACAGACACCTGGGGAATTTCACCATTTATCTGATCAACCAATTTTTGTGCAAAATCCGCCTCTGTAAAATCCACAATGTAGTTCAGCTGAAATTCTTCGTTGGAAATACGGTTGCCATTTTCATCTACAGGCAGTCGCAATCCTCTACCAACTTCCTGTAACTTGCTATTTTCACTACCGCTGGAACGCAATTTGACAATTGTAAACACATTAGGGTTGTCCCATCCCTCTTTAAGAGTCCATTTGGAGAATAGGAATCGTAAGGTGTTGTATGTGCCATCGGCATTACGGAAAGATAGCAATTGTTTTTTCCCATTGAGAATTACATCTACCTCTTTAGCAATTTCCTCGTCAGAGTCACTATTGTCCTGTGCGAAATAGCCTGCATGGCAAGCAGAAATATTCGCAAGCGAGGCTTCCAGATAAGCTCTATATTCCACCTCATGTTCCGTAAGTATGGAAATAGTATGTTCAATTTTTTCTCTCAGAAGCCGCTCAAAGGCAGTAAGCAGATAAGCGTTTTTTCCCTCATCGTTCGGACGATAGGAGGAAATGTCATCAATAAAAAACAACGCCAGTGTTTTAATTTTAAATGTTCGATTACAAAAATTTTCCCGTTCAGTTTCGAAATGCCTTTCCAGAGCCAGACGCATCATCTGCTCTTGATAGGAGGACATATATACATCAACATCCATCTCTTCACCAGAGGTCTTGCTCACACCATTAGAAAACTCGACCGTATTGGCTGTAATCGCAGTAATTGTTATACCCTCAAAGGCATCACTAACAATAGCAAGGGAATCCCCTGTTTTCAGCACGAAGTTTTTTGTCCCTTGCCCTCTTTTCTTTCGTTGGAAGGTGACCGAATCCTTGCTTGCAATAGAGAGAATTTTCACCTTTTCTTCCTGTTTAGATAATGGATTAAAATGCTCCTTTGCCACACCTTTGATCAATCCTTGATTGAAAGCTTCGCAGGCGTTGAGATCATACAGAAGATTTTGATAGTCTTTTACTGTGATTTTATTTTTGCCACGTCCAGTGACGATTTCTGGAAATGTAGCGCCGTAGCGAATAATACACTGTGGCTGAATTTCCTTCATAATAACCTGAAACGCCTTTTGATCACGAGAGAAACGATGCGGCTCATCAATCATGACGACAGGTTTTGTCGCACGGAGTGCATCAAAAGGGCGATAAAATCCCTCTACCCCATAGTCATAGTCATCACGCCACAACAATCCGGCATCTCTACCGTTTCGCTTTGCATTGCTGGTCAAAAGCTGCATATTCACCAGAAGAACATAAATCTTCTTGGTGTTCTGACAACTTCCCTTAATAAAATCACTGACAACACTTGGGAAATAGCTTCGTCCCCTTTTCTTGTTCTTCGGCGCTTCCAGTATTCCAAGTTCAATCGCTGTACCATATCCGCAACCATCGGTGAAATGTCGTCGGGCATATTCATCTTGCATAAACTGTGCTGTACCAGATTTGATAGCTAAAGACGGAACAGCAATTATAAATTTATTAATTCCGTAGCGCTTATGTAGCTCATAGATGGTTTTGGTATAGACATATGTTTTGCCTGTGCCCGTTTCCATCTTGATGTCCAAATTTAGGCATGTGCCAATTGGTGCAGAACTCCGATATTCCGCAGGAACTGCCTTTTGCAGGTCGTGTAAATTAGCAGCCAGCCTACGGTCTTCCAAATCAATTTGTGGATTCTCATAAAACTGCACCGGAGGTGTGATCGTCACACCTTCCAATGCATCACATACCGCATCGATTGCTTTTTGTTGATGAGGTAGACCTTGTTGGAGGATCAATTCCATACCGTAATTCCTCCTTAATAGCGAATATCATAGTTGATTCGCAAATTCTTTTCTGTATCCCTTAAGCGCGCCAAATTCACTTTCAGCGATTCCATCTCGGTCCATTTGAAGTTATAGCCAAACAAAACAACATTTTCCGGATTGAAAGTTCCGTCAGTCTCATATTTTTCCGTGATGGCCGCAATTGCTTCATTGCTTAGATTTTGGTTAATAAGATACAAGTGCTTACCCATGTAATATCCGGTGTAACCAGCAAAATCAATGGCTTCAACTGGCGCGGTAAATCCATACCCATCTCGCACGAGCCAAGTTGTCAGAACAGTGGGAACTCCAAAGTCTTCTAAAATAGTATTGGTAATGTACATTCCATTGTCGTCTGGAGAAAATTCCTGTAACATGTCTAAGGTACTATCAGAAGGCTCCATCAGTGTAAAATGGCGGAATCCAAGGTCTGCCACAGTATCTGGTTTTTTTTCTTTAATTTTCTTGCCAGCCCGGAGAATACGTTCCATACCAATCTGGTCAAGTGTACCGGGACGCCCAATACTTTGTAAAAACTCTTTTGCTACTTTTTGACTTATTATATTTTCATCTAAAATAGAGGGTAACTGAACCATGATATAACGGTACTTCTTATCCATTGTCATTACTGCATGGGCAGTGGTTGCTGAGCCAGAAAAAAAGTCCAAAACAATATCATTTTCGTTCATATTAGGGGCAATTTGAATTATTCGTTTCACAAAATCAACCGGCTTTACATAATCAAATACTTTTACGCCGTCAAATAATTCACGCACTTCTCTGGTGGCCTTTTTGTTTCCGTCCAATTCTGTCCAGAGCGGAGACGGCCTTTTACTTCTCCCCTCAAGGTAGTATTTTACATACGGCCACCAAACTTCTTCTCCATTTCGAGTGGTTTTTTTCCAAAGGATATATCCGTCTTCAACAAGCTTTTTATAAGTTTTCTCTTCAACACGCCAACAACTATCATATCCCGCAGTAGCAGTGGGATATACATCATTTCCGTCAGGGTCTTTTATTGCATAATACATATTGGGCCGATCTTCGCGGCGATCATTGCTGCCAGTCTTACGAAGCTGATCGTATGCATATTTTCCAAAACTATCTTCATTATTAAAGCGTTTCAAATCATGATCCGTTAAAGGTAAACCCTCAATGTCAAGATCTGGTTTGCGCCCATAAACAAACGCATAGTCAAAGGAGGAACCTAATCCTCCACTATCTTGTCCAGTTGTTTGGCCCGTGGAACGGCAAATGCAACCCATACAATTTTCTTCGCCAAAAATATCATCGCAAATTAATTTCAAATTTGCCTGCTCATTATCATCAATTGAGATAAAGATTGCACCATCGTCACACAACAGGTCCCTTGCCAGTAACAACCTTGGATATATGAACATCAACCATGCAGAATGAGAAGCGCTCCCACGTTTAGTCAAATCAAGAATCCGTGCTGCCTGTTCTTCACTAATACTGAGCTTATCCGATAATTCCTCTGCTGTAAAATTGTAACTGTCTTTATATACAAAACCGTCAGATCCCGTGTTATATGGAGGATCAATATAGATGCATTTCACTTTTTTCGCATAGGACTTTAGGAGATGTTTTAGCCCATCTATATTGTCACCACTAATATATACATTTTGACTATGTACATTCGGAGGTGCGGACAAAAAGTTGGACTGGATACACTTAAAAGGGAGATT
>NZ_CALADU010000319.1 GCF_937890665.1 uncultured Subdoligranulum sp. | reverse complement strand
ATAACTTGCTTTGATCAGTTTTTCCAGACCGGACTCCTCCAGACCAAGATCATCCAGGAATAACTTTTTCTCATCCTCATCCAGTTCTGCGATCTCCTGTTCAATCTGTGCGCAGACTACAAATACTTCACAGTTCTCTTCTGCTGCGTATTCCCGCACTTTCTGTACTCCGGCATTGTCTGCACCGTCATTTGCCAGATCGTCCTCTGTCACATTTGCCGCAAAGATCACCGGCTTGTATGTCAGAAGATTGTAGCTTGTCAGCCATTCCTGTTCTTCCTCATCGTCTGTTGTAAAGCTCTTCGCCATCTTATTTTCTTCCAGATGCTCTTTGATTCTTTTTAACAATTCCAGCTCTTTTGCCGCTGTCTTGTCATTTCTGGAAAGCTTCACAACTTTTGCAATCCTTCTCTCCAGAATTTCCAGATCGGAAAAGATCAGTTCCAGGTTGATCGTCTCAATGTCACGCAATGGATCAATGCTTCCATCCACATGGACAATGTTGCTGTCTTCGAAGCATCTTACGACATGCACGATCGCATCGACCTCCCGGATATTAGCAAGAAACTGGTTTCCAAGCCCTTCTCCTTTGGATGCTCCTTTCACAAGCCCTGCGATGTCTACGAACTCAATCGCTGCCGGTGTGATCTTCTTTGTGTTGTACATCTCTCCCAGCACATCCAATCTGTGATCCGGCACTGTCACAACACCTACATTCGGATCAATGGTACAGAACGGATAGTTTGCAGATTCTGCGCCTGCTTTTGTCAATGAATTGAATAATGTACTCTTTCCTACGTTTGGTAACCCTACGATACCTAATTTCATTTCTTCTATTTCCTCCTATAAATCCTTTGATTTTTTCTGTTCGTAATCCAGTTTATAAAACAACTCGATACTGCTTTTCATAGCACTGACCTTTTACAAGGATTCCTATATAACACTTTATTTTCTTTCGCATATTCAAGCATATTATACAAAGTCATCCCTGCCTGATATATCTTTCCCCATATTTCAGCTCCTTTCTCAAGAACCTCTAATACAGCAATTTATATTCTACCATACCATGGTATCTTTGTGAATATTCAGTTTCAAATTCTAACACTTTTCCCTTCTTCTATATTTCTACACTTTCCGAGATAAATCTTTCAAACTCTTTCCTCCCAAATCGGGACTTCATTTTTCATACGCCTCGTTCCTGTCATCATTTATCTTCATCTATTCCAGCCCACTTTGACATTGGCTCCCAAATACACCTGGATGGGAGCCATGATCATGAGACGTACATGCTTCTGCTGGATGGCTTTTTCAATCCCATCATCAGTCATAGACGCCTTCTCTTACTCTCTATATTTTTCCCATAAAAAAGACGACCCACCTTAGTAGATCACCTTTAATCTCTTACATATTTACAACTTGTTTTTCAAATTCTTCTGTATCAACAAAATGATATGGCTCATATTCTCCATAAGCTGATGGTCTTCTGATTGTGACAAGCTGAATATCATCATATCCTATTTTTTCAATCAATTTTCTTTTAAATTCTGCCAAATGCTGACCATGAGCAGTCTGCAATGCCAAACTTCCTGTACTATCAAACCTCTTTGCAAGCAAGTAACACATGGTTCAACACCTCCTTTGCTTTCTCATACCTATCACATAACTCTTCAAGTGCTTGAAAATCTTTGCCACAATGTCAAGTGATGAATTCAAATTACTTTGAGAATTTGGCACTTACGCATAAAGCAGCACGTGACAACGTTATGTGTTTGGATTATAATGATAAATGAAAATTGAATCATCATATCGCTCCATCCGCAAAGACGGAACATGGAATCGGGTGCAAGTCCCGGCGAGTCGGTCACTGTGAAACTTTCCTGAGGGAAAGGTAAGTCAGATACGTGGGAGCGTATGGTGCTTCTGCCGGAACCGGAAGCACGTTTTTTAGGCGCAGGAAGCTGTGCTTTGTTGAGCGTGTCTGTTTGGATGCGCTTTTTTCTTACGGTTCCTATGTATAAAATAAATCCCTTTTTTGCAAGGAGTCTTTTCATGCGTAATCAGTATTGGGAAAATAAGCACTATGCTTATTTCTGCAACCGGGAATGTGAATATTTCCCCTGCCATAAGGGTGCCGACCCGGAAAATTTTAATTGCCTATTCTGCTATTGCCCTCTGTATGTATTGGGAGATCGCTGCGGCGGAAAGTTTGCCTACCTTCCCAACGGATACAAGGACTGCAGCCGCTGTCTGTTTCCCCATCTGCGGGAGAATTATGGTGTAATTACGGAACGCTATGGAGAAATCCTTGCGGCAATTCCATATCCAGATCAGGAGGATGACGAATGACCCTTTTACAACTGAAATACATTGTGACGGTTGCTGCGGCCGGAACGATCAGCGAGGCGGCAAAACAGCTTTATATCGCCCAGCCCAGCCTGACTTCCGCAATCAAGGAACTGGAAAATGAACTGGGAATTACTATTTTCAAACGTACCAATAAAGGCATCCTGCTTTCGGCGGAGGGAGAAGAATTTTTAGGATATGCCCGTCAAGTGATTGAACAGACAAATCTGATTGAAGAACGATACTTAGGGAAGACCCCTGTCAAGCATCAGTTCTGTGTGTCCACGCAGCATTATTCTTTTGCGGTAGAAGCATTTGTTGAGCTTTTGAAACAGTATGGCGGTGAAGAATACGACTTCCGCATCCGTGAAACGCAGACCTATGAGTTGATTGAAGATGTGGCAAAGCTGCGAAGCGAGGTGGGTGTGCTTTACCTTAATAGTTTCAATGAAGCTGTCCTGCGCAAGACCATGCGGGAAAATGATTTGAAATTTCATCGTTTATTTATCGCAAAGCCTCACGTTTTTGTCAGTACGTTCAGTCCTCTGGCAAAGAAGAAAATTGTTGAATTGGATGAGCTGGCAACCTATCCGAGATTGTCCTATGAGCAGGGAGAACACAATTCCTTCTACTTCTCTGAGGAAATTTTAAGTACGTTGGAAAGCAAGAAAGACATTATGGTTTCTGACCGGGCCACGCTGTTCAATCTCCTGATTGGTCTGAACGGGTACACCATTTGCAGCGGCGTTATCAACGAAGAACTAAATGGGAAAAATATTGTTGCTGTCCCCCTTGCTGTGGATGATTACATGGAAATCGGCTACATCACTCACAGCAAGGTCGGACCGGGTAAATTTGGAACTCTGTATATCGAAGCTCTGAAACGATATGCTTCCGCACAGGAATGACAGAACATAAAGTAGCGGTCTGCTATAGATTCAATCTATGGCAAACCGCTGCTTTTCCGTATTTTACAGAACCCTTTCCCGCAGGTATACTGAAAAAGAACGATCATACCCGAGGAGGACACATTATGGACTATTCAATTATTGGATTTCCGCGTATCGGGATCCACCGAGAATTAAAGTTCGCAACAGAAGCGTATTTTCGCAGCGAAATAGATGCCGATGAGTTGAAACGGGTTGTCTCTCAGCAGAGAATGGAGCAGTGGACACGCCAGAGGGACGCAGGTGCCGGCTTTATCCCGTCCAATGATTTTTCCCTTTATGACGGGATGCTGGACACCGCTTATATGCTGAACGCCATTCCAAGGCGGTATGCCGATCTGAGGCTTTCCGATATAGACACATACTTTGCCATGGCCCGTGGGTATCAGGGGGCGCAAGGAGATGTCAAAGCATTTACCATGAAAAAGTGGTTCAATACGAACTACCACTACATGGTACCAGAGCTGGATGATGATATGGAGTTGAAGCACCGCTCAGATGCTTTTCTGGATGGCTTTCATCAGGCGCGTTCTCTGGGCATTCAGACAAAGCCCGTGGTCGCCGGACCGTTTACCTTTTTGAAGCTGGCCCGCTGTACCGGCAATAAATCCGCCACTGATTTTGTAGATGATATTCTGTTTGCCTATGCAGATATTTTGAAGCGGTGTGGAGAAAACGGCGTGGAATGGCTGCAAGTTGACGAGCCGTATCTGGTCATGGATTTAACAATGGGGGATGTTGCCCTTTTCCGCAAGCTGTACCAAACGCTGCTGGAACAAAAAGGCACAGTGAAGGTGCTGCTCCAAACTTATTTTGGCGATGTGCGGGATTGTTACCGGCAGCTATGTGAACTGCCCTTTGACGGCATTGGCCTTGACTTTGTGGAAGGAAAGCAGACCGCAGCACTTGTAGCAGCAAACGGTTTCCCGAAGGATAAAATCCTGTTTGCGGGACTTGTAAATGGGAAAAACATCTGGCGTACTAATTATAAAGACGTACTGGAGCGAATCGCCGGTTTGAAAAGCTGCTGTGACCACATTGTACTCAGTACATCCTGCTCCCTGCTCCATGTGCCGTATACTGTAAAGAATGAGCCGCAGCTTTCCACCGAAATTATCCGGCATTTTTCCTTTGCGTATGAAAAGCTGGATGAACTGCGTGAGCTTTCCTGCCTGGCTGAACTTGCAGACTATTCCTGTGACCGGCGCTATCTGCAAAATCAGGAACTGTTCCAAACCAGTGAGCTGAGAACCGACACAGAGGTACAGAAACAGGTTGCGGCACTTACTGAATCGGATTTTACCCGCAGGGTGCCCAGAAAGGAACGGCAGGCAACGTAGAAAGAACTGCTGAATCTCCCGCTGCTGCCCACGACAACGATTGGCTCTTTCCCGCAGACAAAGGAAGTCAAGCAGAACCGAACAAAATTCCGAAAAGGCGAAATCAGCGAAGAAGAATACCGAAATAATGCAAAGGGATTCATCCGGGATTGCATCGCTTTACAGGAAAACATTGGTCTGGATGTCTTGGTGCATGGCGAATTTGAACGCAACGACATGGTGGAATTTTTTGGCGAAAATCTGTCTGGTTATGTGTTTACCATAGGCGGTTGGGTACAGTCTTACGGTACACGGGGCGTAAAGCCGCCGATTGTGTTCGGGGACGTCAAACGCAAGAAGTCCATTACTACCGATTATATCCGTTATGCCAATTCCCTGACGGATAAGGATGTGAAGGGAATGCTGACAGGACCAGTCACGATTTTGAACTGGTCGTTCCCCAGAGAAGATATTTCCACGCAGGAGATGATGTATCAGATCGGCCTTGCAATCCGGGAAGAGGTTCTGGAACTGGAAGCTGCAGGCGTCCGTATTATTCAGATTGACGAAGCCGCGCTCCGGGAAAAGCTGCCGCTCCGCCGCGCCGACTGGCATAGCGACTATCTGAACTTTGCGATCAAGGCATTCCGTCTCTGCCACGCAAAGGTAAAACCGGAAACGCAGATTCACACCCATATGTGCTACAGCGAGTTTGAGGACATTATCCCGGAAATCGACGCAATGGACGCCGATGTGATTACCTTTGAGGCGTCCCGTTCCAAACTTACGATTCTGGACAGCCTGATGGCGCATCATTTTGAAACGGAGGTGGGTCCCGGCGTCTACGACATCCATTCCCCCCGCATTCCGAGTGTAGAAGAAATTGAAGCCGCCCTCCGGCTGATGCTGGACAAGATCCCGGCAGATCATTTATGGGTCAACCCAGACTGCGGATTAAAAACCAGAGGGGAAACCGAAACCGTTGCCAGTTTGAAAAATATGGTCCAGGCGGCGAAAAATATAAGAAACGAATGCAAAGGAGACATTTGATATGAGTAATTTATACGCACCGTTCCGTTACGACTACGTGGGCAGCTTTCTTCGTCCGGCAGAACTGAAAAAGGCCTGCGCCGATTATGAAGCAGGAGCCATTACCGCCGATCAGCTCAAAGCTGTGGAGGATCAGTGCATTACCGAACTGGTGGCGAAGCAGAAAGCGGCCGGATACCATGTTATTACTGACGGCGAGTTCCGCCGCGCTACCTGGCATCTGGATTTTATGTGGGGATTCGACGGCGTCGGCCATAAGAAAACGAACACCGGCCTTCCCTTCCACGGAGAGGCGGCGATGATCGATGATACTTTTGTGACCGGCAGGATCGGATTGTCCGGTGAGCATCCCTTTGTGGATCATTTTCGGTATGTGAAGGCGCTGGAGGACGAAAAGACTATAGCAAAACAGACAATCCCCGCCCCTGCTCAGACGCTGGCACAATTCTGGATGCCCTTTGCCAGAAAACACACAGAGGCCTTTTACAGTTCTGCCAAGCCGCTGATGGACGACATTGCACAGGCTTACATTGCTGTACTGCATCAGCTGTACGATGCAGGCTGCAGGAATGTGCAGTTTGACGATTGCACATGGGGAATGCTGGCGGATAAAAATGGACAGGAAATGCACGCCGCAACGAAAGAAGGGCTTTTGGCCGTCCAGAATGCCTATAAAGATATTAACAACCAGGTGATTAACGGAGCGCCAGAGGGGATGAACATCACCACCCATGTCTGCAGGGGCAATTACCATTCAACTTATGCCAGCAGTGGCCCCTATGACTCCGTGGCCGACGTTTTGTTCGGCGAAGAAAATGTAAGTGCCTATTATCTGGAGTTTGATGATGAACGCTCCGGTGGCTTTGCGCCTCTTGCAAAAATCGGAAGCGGACAGAAAGTGGTTCTCGGACTGATTACCACAAAGCAGCCGCAGTTGGAGAATAAAGAGGCCGTGATTGCCCGAATCCATGAAGCTGCAAAGTACATCCCTCTTGACAGGTTGTATCTCAGCCCGCAGTGCGGTTTTGCTTCCTGCGAGATCGGCAATAAGCTGACTGAAGAAGAGCAATGGGCGAAACTGGCGCTGGTTAAAGAGATTGCTGAGGAAGTCTGGGGCTAAATTTTTCTGTAAAAATCGCGACGTCGGAGTTTTATTCATTCGACGCCGCGATTTAATTTGTTATTGAGAATCTTTATTATGCGGTGATTTCATAACCGATATATCTTCCCCGACCTGGTGACCTATATTCTTTATCTGCTTTTCAATGTCCCACAGATCTTTCTGTATCGTTTCTTCCTCGACGCTAATTTCCGGGTGTTCTTTCATTTCTTCTCTGATAAACATCAGGCAAAAACTGACCAATAGAAGCAGGCAGGAAAACCAGATCGTATGCGCTCCGAACAGAACAACAAATTGACCGCCGATTCCAGCGCCAACAGCAAATAGGAAAATGATTTCCCAATAGCGCAAAGCTTTCCCTAAAACATTTCTATCATGTGTTCTGATGTATGCAGAAAGTGCTTCCATGCCGCTACGCATATTTCCGATACACATGGTGCTGGCAAACGCGTAACCATTCACCTTTCGGAATGTCTGCACCTGCATAGCGCAGGAAAAAGATACCAGTGCATTAGCCAGCATATCAAGACTTTGCGGAAGAAAGCTTACCAAAAACAGCAGAATCATTTCCAGTAGCAGGACAATCTGCCTCCAGTGGATATTCTGCACATTCTGATATTTTCCCCGTATCTGCTCTGCAACAATGATGCCTATTGCAAATGCTGCCAACGGAACAAAGTAGTGTGCGCTCTGCAACCAATTACGCTCACAGATGTTTTGACTAAGTAATACGATATTCCCGGTCTGAGCATTGGCGAACACCTTGCCCCGGAACACATAGGTATAGGCATCTTGCAGGCCGCCTGATATTGACAAAAATGCGGCAGTTGGGAAAGATTCGGACATTTGTCCCTGATGCTGGCATTTTATAATTCCATGCAAATGTGTTCACTCCTTGATGTATAACTAAAGATACCTCTATGTATGTATTCTCAAAATAGCAGAAGCCTGACTATGTTTGGCATCCTGAAATACAATACATATCAACCATACCATCACAAAGAAGATGATCATCTTGATCGGTAATGCTGATATGAAAGTAAGCCATGTGCTTACCGCGCTTTATGATTTCAGCTTTTGCAAAGATTGTCCCTGACTGTACGTTATGCAGGAAATTGATATGTGCGCTTTGCGTTACATAATCTCTACCATCCATTCTGGCAAAAATTCCCGCCACGCAATCTGCCATTGCATATAACAATCCTCCATGTACGTGTCCATGAAGATTCATAGATTCGGCAACCAAGTTTACCTTTACCACACAGCAATCCGGGTCAACTTTGCATATTTGAATATGGTTATAAGACATAAAAGGATTGCCTTTTTCGTATGCAGAAAAATCCATATGGTATCACCTCTGTACCGGCAGTTCCTGATTACAGTAAAGGCAGCGGTACTTCCCAGAAGGAGACAGTTTGAAAATATGGTCGCATCCTGCCTCAATACTGGTAATACATCGTGGGTTTGTGCATTTAACCACATTTCGCAATATCTCTGGCATATCAGGCTGACATTTTCGCTCCACTACTCCGTCTTTGATATAGATTAGTGTAATTCGCCGATCCAGATAGCCTAAAATCTCCAGCCGCTCCGGAAGGTTTGAACCTTCGATCTTAATCAGATCTTTTGTTCCATATTTCTCACTGCGCACAGATTGCAGCAGCGCAACCGCCTGATGTTTGCTCTCCAGATGGAGCAGCCGGTAAATTTCCATACCGCGCCCAGCGGGGATATGGTCAATAACCACACCATTTTGAATGGGTTCTACCTTCAGCATTTTAACACCTTCTCTCCAGTCACAGGATCGGCAATTCCCAACAGAGCCATAATTAGTGCCATGCGAACATAAACGCCATTCTGCACCTGATCAAAATAAGCGGCACGGGGATCATCATCTACCGTCCGAGTAATTTCATCGACACGAGGCAGTGGATGCAACACAGGCATATCCGGCCTAGCCAATTTCATTTTTTCAGGGTCAAGCGTGTAGATGCTCTTTAGCCGAATGTAATCTTCCTCATTAAAAAAACGTTCTTTCTGCACTCTGGTCATATATAACACATCCAGCTTAGGGAGTGTGTCCTCCAAACTGCTGACCTCCCAATATAAGGAATTTGCCGGGTGCAATGTATCCTCCTTCAAATATTCGGGAATGCGAAGTTCCTCTGGCGAGATAAAATAAAACTGATTTCCTAAAAAACGAACAAGATTGTTGACCAAAGAATGCACTGTCCGGCCGAACTTCAGATCACCGCAAAAACCAACGGTCAGATGATCCAACCGTCCCATGCGCTGGCGAATCGTCAGCAAATCAATTAAAGTTTGTGTAGGATGATTATGGCCTCCGTCACCAGCATTTATGACAGGAACTTTGGAAAACATGGAAGCGCGAAGCGGAGCACCTTCTTTTGGGTGGCGCATAGCTATAATATTGGAATAGCAGCTGACTACGCGAGCTGTATCAGCAACCGTTTCTCCTTTGGTTGCACTGGACTGTTCTGCTCCGGAGAAGCCGAGCGTCTGCCCGCCCAGACTTAGCATGGCAGATTCAAAAGAAAGCCGGGTTCTCGTACTGGGTTCATAAAATAAGGTCGCCAGCTTTTTGCCGTCAGCCACATGCGCATACATCTCCGGAGCGGCGGCAATTCGATCAGCCAAATCCAGGACTGCCATCGTTTCATCGTCATTGAAATCGGTTGGTTCAATCAGGTGTCTCACAGCCATTCCCCCTTTATCAGATATTCTTCGCGCTTTGCGCCGACAGAGATAAACTGGATCTCGTGATCAAGTAATTTTTCCAGCGTTTTGATATAATTTTTTGCAGCATCCGGCAGTTCCTCCCAGCGACGGCAAGCGGAAATGTCCTGTTTCCAGCCGGGAATGAAGCTGATAACCGGTTGATATTCTTCCAGATTTTCCGTAGGAACAAAGGTGTCTGTTTCTTTGCCTTTGTACAAATATCCCGTAATGATGGGAATTTCCTGCATATAACTGAGTACGTCTAACTTAGTCAATGCGATTTTGTCAGCGCGTTGGCATTTTAGGCCGTACCGGCTTGCAACCGCATCAAATGGCCCAACCCGGCGTGGGCGGCCTGTTGCAGCGCCATATTCACCGCCGGCCTTGCGCAGGGATTCCTTCCATTCTTCAGGCATAGCGTTCTCGGCCACAAATGGGCCTGCACCAACGCACGTTGAATAAGCCTTTAACACACCGACCACATGGTCAGGCTGCACGCCAGGAATTCCCGCTCCAATCGGCCCATAGGCCGCAATCGTTGTAGAACTGGAAGTGTAGGGGAAAATGCCATAGTCAATATCACGCATAGCGCCAAGCTGCGCTTCCAAAACAATCTGTTTTCCTGACGATAACGCTGTATCCAAATAATTTCCGGTATCACAGATATAGGGTAAAAACTCCTTTGCCTGCTTCTGGCACCAGGCAAGCAGGGCCGGATAAGACATTGGCTCCTGATGATAGCAGCCTGCCAGTTCCAAATTTTTTGCTTCCAGCATGGTTTTTAGACGAACCTGTATATATGGCTCATCTAAATGAAGCAGATCACCTAAACGCAATGTTTTTTTGCGATACTTATCGCTGTAGGCATAAGCAATTCCCCTGCGAGTAGAGCCGAAAGCAACTCCGCTCTGCGCAAGACGTTCTTCCTCCAAATCATCTTGTATCCGATGCCACGGCATGGAGATGGTTGCACGAGCGGACAGTTTGAAATTTTGAGGTGTTACAGACACCCCTTTGCCGCGAATATCGGCAATTTCATTGGAGAGATGCTCTAAATCAACTACCATACCATCCGCAAGAACACACACCACATTGGGATGAAGAATCCCGGATGGTAGCAGATTCAGAATAAATTTTCCCTGTTTGGTTACGACCGTATGCCCGGCATTATTTCCCCCCTGGTAACGCACGACAATATCCGCCCGCTCTGCCAGCAGATCAATAACCCGTCCTTTCCCTTCATCCCCCCAGTTGATACCTGTCACCGCAGTCAGCATTTTTCTGCCTCCCTTCTATTTCGGGCATTTACAGACGCCTGTATACGGGTAGGCAGCCCCAAAAGACGGATGAAGCCAGTAGCATCGGACTGCTGATAGCCCTCTCCTTCATTAAATGTGACAATATCCTCGCTATACAAAGAATATGGGGACCACACACCTGAATTGATAATGTTGCCCTTATATAACTTCAGACGTACTTTTCCGGTGACGGTCTGCTGCGTCTCTGTCACAAATGCAGACAACGCTTTGCGCAGCGGAGAAAACCACTGTCCGTCGTAAACCAACTCACCGAAGCAAATAGACAATTCCTTTTTCTTATGGGCAGTTTTTTTGTCCAATGTCAGTGTTTCTAATATCTCATGCGCTCTATACAGAATGGTTCCGCCCGGTGTCTCGTACACTCCTCGGCTTTTCATACCAACCAGACGGTTTTCCACCACATCGTACAGGCCAATACCATTACAGCCGCCAATCTCGTTTAGCTTAGAAATAATGTCTGATGATTTCATTGCCTTGCCGTTCAACTTAACAGGTACGCCTTTTTCAAAGTCCAGCTCCACATATGTAGGAGTATCCGGCGCTTTCAGTGGAGAAACGCTCATTTCCAGAAAACCTTCTTTTTCATACTGCGGCTCATTACCTGGGTCCTCCAAATCCAATCCCTCATGAGAAAGATGCCAAAGATTTTTATCCTTTGAGTAATTGGTTTCTCGATTTATTTTCAAAGGAATATGATGGGCTTCGGCGTAATCAATCTCCTCATTGCGGCTTTGAATATCCCATTCCCGCCACGGTGTAATGATTTTCATTTCCGGCGCAAAGTGCATAATGGCCAGCTCAAATCGCACCTGATCGTTGCCCTTTCCGGTGCTGCCGTGGCAAACAGCATCCGCCCCCTCTGCCTTTGCAATTTCCACGACACGCTTAGCCAGAATAGGGCGGGCAAGGCTGGTTCCCAATAAATACCCTTCATAATCAGCTCCCGCCTGCATAGTAGGAATAACAAACTCATTAACAAACTCATCCGTTAAATCCTCGACATAAAGTTTGCTGGCTCCAGAAGCCACTGCTCGCTGTTTCAAATCATCCAATTCATCGTCTTGTCCAACATTTCCACAGACAGCGATCACTTCACAGTTGTCATAGTGTTCTTTCAGCCACGGGATAATAACGGAGGTATCCAGACCACCGGAATATGCCAGCACAACTTTTTTGATTTCACTCATACTAAAGCACTCCTTCACTTGTTTTTGGAACCAAAATCTATTATACTGGACAGGCAGGAATATGTAAAAAGTATTATTGATATAGTGATCATCAGCAATTAGCATATCAGAAAGAGGATGCCTGGATGGATGTCAACTTTGAATATTACAAGGTTTTTTATTATGTAGCCAAATACAAGAATTTCACAAAAGCGGCTCATGCACTGGGCAGCGGACAGCCCAACGTTACCCGCGCCATGAACTGCCTGGAGCAGCAAACGCACTGTACGTTATTTATACGCACCAATCGAGGTGTTCAACTGACCCCAGAAGGAGAAATGTTGTTCACTCATGTCGAAGCTGCCATTTCTCAGATACAAACAGCCGAAACCGAACTAAATGCGCACAGTGGTTTGGAGCATGGAAGTATTTCAATCGGAGCCAGCGAAACCGCATTGAATATCTACCTGCTGGATATATTGAAGCCCTTTCACATGAAGCATCCCGGTATTCACTTGAAAATATATAACCATTCCACTCCGCAAGCCATCCGCTCTGTTAAAAACGGTGAAGTTGATTTTGCTGTTGTATCAACGCCGACCAACGTGGATACCCCTTTGAAGGAATTGCATTTGCGGCCCTTCCGTGAAATTCTTGTGGGCGGCAAAACTTTTACGGCACTGGGCAGCCAGGAGCTGACACTTGCCGAACTAAAAAATTATCCGTTGATTTGCCTTGGAAAAGAAACTATGACCTGGAATTTTTATCATAAATTGTTCCTGTCCCACGGGTTGGAGTTGATACCAGACACGGAAGCAGCTACCACAGATCAGATTTTACCTTTGGTAAAAGCGGAATTAGGGCTAGCTTTTCTTCCAGAACCAATGGCGAAGGAAGCACTTCAGCAACGTGAGATCGTCCAGATTCATCTGCGGGAAACAATCCCTGAACGTCAGATTTGTATGGTATATGACAGGAAACGTCCATTGAGCGCTGCTGCTCAAAATCTTAAAACCGGTATTTTGGAAACAATGGCCTTTTAGGATGCTATAAATAACACATACATTTTTATCTTTTCCAAATATCAAAAAGTCCTCCCCGGTACGGGGAGGGCTGTACTGTCTTTATGCTGCAATCTCCGGGATTTCCCCGACAAAGTTATAAACGATTTTGACTTTCTGCACCTTCTGTCCGTCCACCTTCTTGACCTCGCCAATCAGAATCCGGCTGATAAGCCGGTTCAGCATTGCCTCGTCCAGTTCCTCAATAGCGGAATAGCGCCGGATTTCCTTGATAAAGGTACGGACTTCGCTTTCCTGTGCGTCCGCCCGGCTCTGCATCATCGCCAGGTCATGCAGACGCTTCTGGTTGGATTCCTGCTCCTGTTCCAGCGCCGCCGTCAGTTTCATAAACCGCTGTTCGGTCAGGATGCCTTTTGCCTTATCCGTGTACAGGCTTAAAAACATCACATCAATTTCCTGATTCCGGGCTTCCAGCCGTTTCCGTTCCTTCTCGGTCTGAGAAGCGTCTACCAGATACCGGCGCTCCATCCGGCTGCTGAGGTGCTGATAGAACGCATCGGCGTCCTTCATGGCCTGCGCCGCCAGCTCCTGAATGTCTTTCAGCACCAGATTGTATAAATCTCTGGCCTCGATCTTGTGGCTGGAGCAGACCTTGCATCCCATGCGGTTATAAGTCTGGCAGATATAGTACGCCTTGTCAATCGGTTCCCGCATCTCGCCGGTGAACCGGTTCTTCCCGGTTCTGCCGACCTTTTCATACCGCACCTGCATGGACTTCCCGCAGGTAGCGCAGTAGACCAGCCCGTGGAACAGATTATAAAAGGGGCAGGCATTGCCTTTCATGATAGGTGGTTTGCGGTCAATGATAGCTTGTACCTGTTCCCATTCCTCCGGCGTCACAATCGCCTCATGGCAGCCCTCGATCACTTCCCACTGGTCACGGGGGATAATGTCATAAGTGTTGGAGCGGATGCCCTTCTGGTGTGTCCGAAAGACCAGATGTGCGCCCTTATAAAAGGGATTCCGCAGGATATGGCTGATCCTTGCGCCGCCCCAAGAGTAATAGTTGGCGTCAAACTCCGTATTGGCCTTGACATGGGTGATGGGGATTTTTTCTTCCATCAGCCGTTTGGAAATCCTCATGCAGCCCAGCCCGTCAAGGGCATAGTCATAGATTTTACGGATGATCGGCGCTGTCTCCGGGTCAATGATAAGATGCCCTTTGTCCTCCGGGTCACGCATCAGGCCGAAGGGCGGCGTCCCTCCGCAGAACTTTCCCTGCCGGGAGCGGGTCGTGATGCCCGCCAGCACCTTTTTAGAAATATCCCGGCTATACATATCGTTCAGGATATTCTTGAAGGGCGTAATGTCCATCTCCTGACGGGTCAGGCTGTCCACGCCGTCCGTGATGGCGATATAGCGCACATTGTGTTTGGGGAAAAAGATTTCGATATAGCTGCCAGCTTCAATATAATTCCTACCAAGTCTGGATAGGTCTTTGGTGATGACGCAGCCGATCTTCCCCGCCTCAATGTCAGCGATCATACGCTGGAAGGCAGGGCGGTTGAAATTGCGGCCCGTATAGCCGTCATCCACATAATACTCATACTGGAACATCCCATGCTTTTCAGCAAAGTCCCGAAGCATGATTTTCTGGTTGCTGATGCTCATGCTCTCATTGTCGCCGCCGTCATCCAGAGAGATACGGCAGTAGAGAGCGGTGATTTTCTCATAGACTTGTTTTTTCCTGCTCATAGCGTTCTCCTTCTATGAACAGGGACACGATACCATTATAATACCATGCCCCTGTCCCTGAATCAACCGTTTTTACGCAGCGTTCTCCGCCATCTCACGCTGTTCCAGCCATTCCTCGAAGTGTTCGCAGGTCTGGCGCTCGATCAGTTGCTCAAAGGCTTCCCGCATGGATTTCTCCCCGGAGAACTCCCGCACCACCACAAAACGGACTTTATTTTTCTGCTGCTTGCTTTTTTCCATAGGCTACCTCCATAGAGTGGCAGGCCAGACAATAGCACACCGGCAACGAAGTCCGGCAACGAACCTCCAAAAACCTGTAAACTACCGTCTGGCCTGCAAATCTTACTTTCTAAATTTTCTTGAAAAATCTCGTTGCTTTCGTTGCCGGAGATAGAGATAGATATTAGAAAATGCCTTATTTACAGGCTTTTTCCGTATCCAGACCGGAAAATCCCCGGCAACGAACCCGGCAACCAAGTGACAACCATCCCGGCAACAGACCGCTATTTTTATGCGATCCACTCTTTGGGAAGTTCCAGCTGGCGGCATTCTTCCTCGGTCAGCTCCACAAATCCATCTTCGTTGCCGGGCAGTTCGTTGCCGGAAACGTCCCGTTCCCAGCCCCTCTGCCTGCCATACCCGGCGAACATCCTCGGATTGGAGAACGGCTTCCAGCCCGTCACCACCGTGTTCATGATCTCGTTGATATTGTGCAGCTGCCACCGTTTCGGCTCGTCATAGGTGTGGCCCAGCGCCTCCTTGAACAGCTGTTTGGAGCAGACCATGCTGCCGGTGTAGTGTTCCAGAAAGCCCTGTATCTGCCCGGCCTCCGTGTCCTCCGGCATGAAATCCTTCTGTACCTCCACCAGCTGGCGCTGGATGGACTTGCTGAACTTCATAGAGTAGTGGCCGCTGCGGTAAATCGTCATGGCCTCCGCCCAGACCTGCAAAAGATAGGCTCTGGAGGCGTCCTCGTCCTCCAAAATGTGAACCTCCGCATTCTCCGGGTAAATCATGATCGGCAAAAAGCGCCGGTTCCCGGCCCGGTCAAGGGGCAGGAAGTCCAGCGTGTTGGATGAACCGCCGAACACACACTGCCGCAGCCGGTCTTTGGGCTGGGCTTCATAGGGCGTCCGGTAGGTTTCCTTCTGGCGGCTGATGAATGAGCGGATTTCTTCAATGCTTTTGGCGCTGCTGGTAGCCAGCATCTCCGACATCTCAATAATCCAGTGTCCTTGCAGTTTCAAAAACACCCGGTCATCATCCAGCTTTTTCAGGTCATCGGAAAACCACTCGTCCCGGATCGCCAGCAGGCGGAAGAAGCTGGATTTGCCAGCGCCCTGACCGCCTACCAGACAGAGCATTTCCTCATATTTGGAGCCGGGCCGGAATACCCGCCGGATAGCCCCCAGCAGGAAGTGTTTCAGCATTTCCTCCACATAGTCGCTCTCGTCCGCACCCAAGAAGTGATGGAGACAGGAGCGGATGCGGGGCGTCCCGTCCCAGACAAGGCCGTTCAGCACGTCCTGTATGGGATGGTAGCAGTTTTCATTCGCCACGATAGAGAGCGCCGCTGTCATCTTTTTCTCGCTGGTCAGGCCATAGTTCTGCTCAAAATAGAGAAGCAGATACTTCACGTCTGTATCCGTCAGGGCGCTGGTATTCCTGCGCCAGCCCAAATCCCGCACAATGTCCACCCGGTCAGTCAGGAGGTTCAGCCGGATCGCCCCGCGCAGGAGAGGGTCATGGCAGAACACCGTCCGGCAGTTGCCGATGGTGTTGGCGGGCTGGCCCTTCTCGGTGACGGAGAGGCTTTCCCGCACCTCAGAGGCGCTCTGCTCCGGCGCTAAGGCTTCGGCTGCGCTCATGGCGGCCTGCCGGGTGGCTGGCGGCAAACTCTGATATTCGCTGCTCAATCTTCCTCACCTCTTTTCCGTACTGGGCGACAACGGAAGCCCGTTCCTCCATGCTGCCGGACAGGAGAACATCCAGCAGATACTCCGTGTGTGCTTTCTTTTGCAGTGCTTCCACAAACAGCGGATTCCATGCTTCCTCCGGCGTTTGCGGAGCGTATTCCTTCTCCCAGCGTTCCAGCAGATGCAGGTAATCGCACAGTACCCGGAAACATTTCTGCTCCGCCTGCCGGTAGCGCAGTTCCTCGCTGATTTTCCGTTTGACCGGCCTCCTGCGGGGCGGGTCATGGCCTTTGGCGTCATAGCGGACAGAGAAATCCTCCGCCAGCTTCAGAGCCGCTTCCTTACCGCTCAGACCAAACAGGCGGGCGGTAAAATCAATCACATCCCCGTCCGCCTGACAGCCGAAGCAGTGGAACCGGCGGTCAACCTTCATGCTGGGATGTTTGTCATCGTGGAAGGGACAGCAGGCCATCCCATTCCTGCCAACCTGCACCCCGTAATATTCCGCAGCCTGCCTTGTGGTGACAGACCCTTCACCGCTTCAAATACATTCGATTTTCTCACCTCCAGACAGAGAAAAAGACACCTGGTTTCCGCAGAAAATCAGATGCCTCATAACTCCATATCGTGTTTCTTAGTCGGAGCGATCCGCCCCTCACGTTCCCAGCGTTCCCGGTTATCCCGGTCAGCGTCCAGCTTGCCTTTCGCCAGCTTATCCCGGATGGATTCTCTGGCTTTCTCCTTGATCTGCTCCTTACCGGCCTTCTTGACCTCCGGCTGCATAAGCGTTTTCTGGATTTTTGCCAGGGCACTCTGCATGACACGTTTGATTTTGGTAATCACTCCATCCAGCCGGGCGGCGGCGTAGTCACGCTCCTTCTGCGGGGCCTTCCGCTCCGGCGAAAGTACCCACTTTTTTGTTTCCTCAATCAAACGAATATCTTCTTTGTGTGTCTCCTGCCGGACAGTATCGGTCACCACCTCCACCGCCTTGTCATAGGCCACATCGGAAACATCATCCAGCAGCGTCTCCACGTCCTCGATTTTGAGCGTCAGTTCTTCCAGCTTCTGCTCCTGCGCCGTCAGCTGCTCCTTCTGCTTCATCAGGATATAGTCCTGCTTTTCCAGATACTCCCGTCCGCCGTAGGACGGCTCCTGATCCAGATGCAGCCCATGCCGCTTTGTGATGTCAAACAAAATCGTCCGGCAGACCGCATCGAAGGTCTGTTTCCGATTGTTGTGCCTGCCTTTTGGCTTGTCCGGGTTCGGGAGAGGGATGCCCAGTTCCTCCAGCGCCTTCTCCTGCTGGGGACACAGTTCCCCGTAGCGGTTCTCACAGTCGAACACATGGCGCTCATGGATGTGGGGCGTCCCCTCGTCCAGATGGAGCGCCCAATCTAAAATGTGGATATGGGAACCGAAGCGGCGCTCGAATTCCTCATAGAACTCGTTGACGATGCGAAAGAGCGTTTCCGGCGGGACGGATTCTTCCAGTGTGCCGATCTGGTAGATGCTTTCCTCCGGGCAGGTCTTGTTGTTTTTCAGCAAGTCCTCCACGGTGCGGTTGCGCTCGGTGTGCCGGGTTTTCTCATTCCGGGCGTTCTGCGCCTCCACATGGTCAGAATAATACTCGTAGTAGTACATCCGCTCGATTTACTCAAAGCTGAAATCCGGCTGCTCCG
>NZ_CALADU010000318.1 GCF_937890665.1 uncultured Subdoligranulum sp. | reverse complement strand
CGACCGTGAACCCGATGAGGATATCATCGTGGTGGGCACCGTCAACGACGTGCACTGATAAAACCATCTGATAATAACAGGGACGGCCCCGCTTTGCGGGGCCGTTTTTGGGAAAGGCGGCAATCTTGCCATGACAAAGGAACGGTTTAAACAACTGCTCAAACCCATTGCCGAAGGTCTGTTCGGCCCGCAGGGGACCCGCCGCGGTCCCGAAATGCCCCACTATGTGATTCGTCCCGTGGGCATGATCGTGGAAGATTTGTGCCGCATCCCCGAGGAGGACTGGGCGTACTACGCCTTCTCTCGGGAGCCGCTGAACGGAAAATTCAACGACGAACAGCGTCTGGACTTGACCCGGCAGGCCATTGCCTGCGGGCGGGAATACGCCCAGAAGCTGGCCGACCAGTACCGCATGCGGGACCCCGAAAAGCTGGCCAAACAGCTGGGGCTGCTGGTGGATTTCCCCGATATGCCGCAAAACACCGAGCGGGTGCTCTTTGCGGAATTCCGGGAACCCAACAAGATGCACATCTATATGGACGGTGTGCGCAAAGGCCGGGCGCTGCTCAGCGAACCGGGGGTGCCCCACGCACTGACCGGTCAGTTGGACATCGTCAAGCTGCTCATCGGCCACGAGCTGTTCCACTGGGTGGAGGAGCGCTATAAAAAGGAGATCTGGACCCGTACCTACAAGATCGAGCTGTGGGCGCCGAAGCCGCTGCACAACCGTTCCAGCGTGGCCGTGTTGGGTGAGATCGCCGCCATGGCCTTCACCAAAGAGCTGAATGCGCTGCCCTATTCGCCCTATGTCATGGATGCTTTCCTCGTCTATGGCTACTCGCCGGAAGCGGCCAGCGGCCTGTATGAGGAGATGATGCGGCTGGCCGGACGTACCGCCCGCCTGCCGGAAGAAGATCCTCCTGCCGCGCTGCCGGAGGGGGAAACGAAGGGGGAGCCGACCGCGTGAATATCTACTGGGATGCCGAAAAATACAAGCAGGACTTCATGTTCGTGCCGGAGTACGGCGCGGCGGTACTGGACCTGCTGGATGCCGCCCCCGGGGCCCGGGTGGTGGATCTGGGCTGTGGAAACGGCGCTTTGACCCGTCAGTTGGCGGATCGCGGATACCAAGTGCTGGGTGTGGATGCCTCGCCGGAACAACTGGCGCTGGCCCGACAGGCCTACCCTGACCTGACTTTCCGGGAGGGCAATGCGCTGGATTTTGCGCTGGAGCAACCCGCTGACGCCATCTTCTCCAACGCGGTGCTGCACTGGATCGATGCCGACAAGCAGCAGGCCATGCTGGACCACATTGCCTCCCAGATTCGCCCGGAGGGCTTGTTCGTCTGTGAATTTGGCGGTAAAGGCTGTGCCGAGCATGTCCACGCCGAGCTGGAACGCCGCTTTGCGGCCCACGGCCTGCACTACCGCCGCACCTTCTATTTCCCCACTATCGGGGAATACGCCCCCCTGTTGGAAAAGGCGGGCTTCCGGGTGGAGTATGCCACCCTGTTTGACCGTCCCACCCGGCAGGTAGGGCCTGACGGCTTGGCAGATTGGATCCGTATGTTTGACACCGCGCCCTTTGCGGACGTGGAGCCGGCCTTGGCGGATACCATCATCGCCGAGACGGTGGACGCCCTGCGCCCGGTCCTCTACCATGACGACGCATGGTATGTGGACTATGTGCGCATCCGGTTCAAGCTGCGCAAACTGTAATACAAAACTGCCGCCCCCGGCCGGGGGCGGCAGTTTTTTTGTGGTTTATTCGGTGACCAGATCCCGGTCCAGCACGCTGTCCACGTAGGCTTTCTGCTCGTCGGTCAGCGGGCTGAACGGCGGGCGGGCATCGCCCACGGGATAGCCCTGCCGAGCCAACTCGTACTTGATGGCGGGGATCAGACCCACCCGACACATGGCCTCCATGCAGTTGTTGGCCTTGTGCTGCAAGGCCAGCGCTTCGTCCCGGTGCCCCTCGTCAAAGAGGGTGAAGATCTTTTTGTAGTGGGGCAGCATCATATTGAAGGTGGACCCGATGGAGCCGATGCAGCCCAGCGCCTGTCCGGCCACCATGGTTTCGTCGTAGCCGTCAAAGGCGATGAGGTCGGGGTTCAGGTTGAGGATGCGCTCCATCTGGAACAGATTGTAGTTGGTCTGCTTGACGCCCAAAATGGCCCCGCTGCGGAACAGCTCAATGTAGTCGGGGTTGGCCACATCGAACTCCTTGTGGGTGTTGCCGGGGAAGTTGTAGATCAGTACCGGCGCGCCGGATGCCTCGGCAATGGCATAGTAGTAGCGGCAGATCTCCTTGGGGGAAAAGCCGTAGTAGAAGGGGGCGGTGGCGGCGCAGAAGTCATACCCCAGCGCCATGGCGGCTTTGGCGTACCGCACTGCCTCGTCGGTGCCGATGGCGCCGACATGGGCAATCAGGTTGGCTTGGCCTTTCAGGGCTGCGGCGGCCTCAAAGACCTGCACCCGCTCGTCCTCGGTAAGCAGGAAACACTCGCCGCTGCTGCCCCCCACAAAAAATCCGGCCGCGCCCTCGGCCAGATTGCGGCGCATGACAGCCTGTAAGGCCCCGGCGTCTACGGCACCCTTGGCGTCGTAGGCAGTGATGCTGGCGGCATAGATTCCGCCTAGCTGCTCCTTGGTTTTCATAGTAATCCCTCCGTTTGGTTGGTGATGCCCTGTATGGCGTAATTCTGCTTTTATACTACCACAAAGCGCTGCCGCCCGCAATGGGACACTTGCCGGGTTGGAAAGTAGAAAAGTAACAAATTTTTTAAAGTTTTTATTCTTGCTTTTGGCGACAAATTATGTATAATAAAAAGTAACGTGGGGGACAAGGGCCGGATGTCCCTCATCCAAAACGGTCGGCGGCCCAGCCGGCCGCCGGATCGTACCGGCCAAATGTATAGAGAAAGAGGTATATGTATCATGGCAAAGCTGGATCTTACCAAGTATGGCATCAGCGGCACGACAGAAATCGTGTACAACCCCTCTTACGACGAACTCTTCGCTGAGGAGACCAAGCCCGGTCTGGAAGGCTACGAGAAGGGCCAGGTCAGCGAGCTGGGCGCCGTCAACGTCATGACCGGCATCTATACCGGCCGTTCCCCCAAGGATAAGTTCATCGTCATGGACGAGAACTCCAAGGACACCGTGTGGTGGACCTCTGAGGGCTACAAGAACGACAACAAGCCCGCTTCTCAGGAAGCTTGGGCAGCCTGCAAAGAGCTGGCCATCAAAGAGCTGTCCAACAAGCGCCTCTTTGTGGTGGACGCTTTCTGCGGCGCCAACAAGGACACCCGCATGGCCATCCGCTTCATCATGGAAGTGGCTTGGCAGGCACACTTCGTCAAGAACATGTTCATCCAGCCCACGGCTGAAGAGCTGGAGAACTTCGAGCCTGACTTCGTTGTCTACAACGCCTCCAAGGCGAAGGTAGAGAACTATAAGGAGCTGGGCCTCAACTCCGAGACGGCGGTCGTCTTCAACATCACCAGCCGTGAGCAGGTCATCCTGAACACTTGGTACGGCGGCGAGATGAAGAAGGGTATGTTCTCCATGATGAACTACTACCTGCCGCTGAAGGGCATTGCTTCGATGCACTGCTCCGCCAACACCGACCTGAACGGCGAGAACACCGCCATCTTCTTCGGTCTGTCCGGCACCGGCAAGACCACCCTGTCCACCGACCCGAAGCGTTTGCTCATCGGTGACGACGAGCACGGCTGGGACGACAACGGCGTCTTCAACTTCGAGGGCGGCTGCTACGCCAAGGTTATCAACCTGGACAAGGACTCCGAGCCCGACATCTACAACGCCATCAAGCGCAACGCCCTGCTGGAGAACGTCACGCTGGACGAGAACGGCAAGATCGACTTCAACGACAAGAGCGTGACCGAGAACACTCGTGTGTCCTACCCCATCAACCACATCGAGAAGATCGTCCGTCCCGTTTCTGCGGCTCCCGCTGCTAAGAACGTGATCTTCCTGTCCGCTGACGCTTTCGGCGTTCTGCCCCCGGTTTCCATCCTGACCCCCGAGCAGACCGAGTACTACTTCCTGTCTGGCTTCACCGCCAAGCTGGCCGGCACCGAGCGCGGCATCACCGAGCCCACCCCGACCTTCTCCGCCTGCTTCGGCCAGGCGTTCCTGGAACTGCATCCCACCAAGTATGCGGAGGAACTGGTCAAGCGCATGAAGGAGAGCGGCGCCAAGGCTTACCTGGTCAACACCGGCTGGAACGGCACCGGCAAGCGCATCTCCATCAAGGATACCCGCGGCATCATCGATGCGATCCTGGACGGCTCCATCAAGACCGCGCCCACCAAGACCATCCCCTACTTCAACTTTGAAGTGCCCACCGAGCTGCCCGGCGTTGATCCGAAGATCCTCGATCCTCGCGACACCTACACCGATGCCGCCCAGTGGGATGAGAAGGCCAAGGATCTGGCTTCTCGCTTCCAGAAGAACTTCGTCAAGTACGAGAGCAACGAGGCCGGCAAGGCTCTGGTTGCCGCCGGTCCCCAGCTGTAAGCTGACCGCCGTCGCCTGACGACCCTGTAAACTAAAGACCCCCGCTCTGCCTGTGCAGAGCGGGGGTTTTGTGTTATACTGAAAAATAGATAGGAAGGGGGAAAAACACCATGGCAGAAAGAAAGACCGGACAGCAAGCCCGGCAGGCATGGGTTTTTCGCACGGCGGCACAGCGGCTGACCGGTCTGGCGCTGCTGCTCATCGGGCTGGGCGGCCTGTGGTACTGGCGGCAGCAGCCGCTGCCCGGCGGGGCCCACATGCGGCAGGCTGTGCTGGCCGGACCGGCCTTCTGCCTGCCGGTGGGGCTGTGGCAGATCCTCTACTGTCCCCGCCGGCGTCCCCCGCAGGAGAACGAACTGCCCGTCTACAACTCCGACTGGGCCCTGCCCACCTGTGCCGTGATGGAACTGGTGGTGGCGGTGCTTCTGTCGGTATTGCCCCGTACCGCCAAGGGCCCGGAGGATGTGATCGCTGTGATCGCCTGCAACGTCTTTCTGGCGGTGGGGGTGCTGGCCATGGCAGTGCTGGTGGTGGCGGTCCGCAACGAAGGGCTGCTGGTGACCCCCGATGGCCGGGCGGAGCGGTGGACGATCTGGGGGTGGCACCATGTGGTGGAGGAACGCCCTGCTGCGCTGCAGATCAAGCCGCGGCTGGGGCGCTACATCGTCTACGACGAGGCGGGCAACCGGCTCTACCACTTTGACCGGGACATGGTCAACGAGACGGCGCTGCTGAACCTTCTGCAGGCGCAGGGGGTGGCCAACACCGGCACCGATACGCGGCAGCGGATGGCCCATCCCTATCCGAAGGTCCGGGCGGTGTTGGACTGGGACGAGGCGGAGTGGACCCCGGCCCACCGGTGGCTGCCCGGGCTGCGGCGGGTGGTCTGGCTGCCGCCGATGGCGCTGCTGGTCCAGTGGTGGCTGCTGCAGGAGGGGCTCCCCCTGCTGGGGCTGCGCGCCGCTTCGCTGCTCGCCTGCTGGCTGCCGCTGGTCTTTTTCGGGCTCTATCTGGTCTGGCCGGAGATCTTTGTCTGGAACATCTATCTCACCCAGCCCCGCAGCCGCTACCGGGATCAGATTCTGGCCACCCCGGCTTGGCGGCGGATGCATGTCAGCCTGATGGGCACCGCCCTGCCGGTGGCGGGGGCGCTGCTCTGGACCACGGCGGAATCTCAGGTATGGGTGGCCATTTATCCCGTGCGGCTGGCGGTGCTCTGCGGGGTGCTGGCCGTGGGGCTGATCCTGACCTGTGAGCGGCGCTATCCCCTCGGGAAAACCCATCGGGCCCGGGAGCGGTGGATGATTTGGCTGCTGGCCCTCTTTCTGGCTTATCCCTTGGGTTACAGCCTAAATCTGGCCTTGACCGCCCCGGCCGCTCCGGCGCAGGGAACGGTGACGGCGGTGGAGGCCCCGGCGGAGGACGAGGAACCGGTTCGGCTCTCTGTGGTGTGGGAAGGGGAGGACCTCCCCTTGTCCTTTTACGACGACCCGGCCGGGCTGCCCCAGCCGGGGGAGACGATCGCCCTCTGCGTGCGGCAAAGCCCGCTGGGCATCCCGCTGGTTGCTCGGTGCAGCGAAGGAACAGAACAGAAACCGTAAAACCAATCGTCCCGCTGCCACAGGGCAGCGGGACGATTTTGTGCTATTTTGTTTCCAGAACCCACAGCAGGTGGTGTTCGGCCACCGTAGGGCCGTCCAGACGGCGTTCCTTGCCGTCGACAAAGCGGATGGTCAAAAAGCGGCCGTTGCATTCGGTGACGGTGCCCTTCCCGAATACGGCGTGTTCCACCATCGTACCCGGTTGGGAGAGAGCCCCTAAATCCACCGGCGGCAGGGCCGGTTTGGGCCGGGTGAAGGTCTGCACCACCGCGGCCAGCGGCGCGGTCAGACTGGACAGGCGGGCGGCCTCGGCGGCCTGCTGCTCCCGGCGGGCCCGGGCTTCGGGCAGTTGAAAGAGTACCTCCTGCGTAAAGGTGGAGGGGGCTTCGGCACAGTCAAAGAGCACCAACCGCTGCTTGGCCCGGGTCATGGCCACATAATAGAGGCGGCGATCCTCCTCGTAGCGGCGGGTGTCCTCCGGCGTGCGGCAGCAGACCTCCAGTTGGGCAGGCAGGATGCCGTCAAAAACATCCAGCAATACCACGCTGTCGTACTCCAACCCCTTGCTGCCGTGCATGGTGGAAAGGGTCAGCAGGGCCTCGGGTGGGTCCTCGTGGTCGGCCAGCAGGGTGCGCAGTTCCTCCAGCCGGGCCAGCAGCCGGGTGGGGGAAGGCTCCTGTTCGGCCACCAACCCCAGAATGGACAGTTTGCCGCTGTCCATCTTTTTCTGCTCCAGATAAGCCCCGTAGCCTACCTCATCCCGCAGCAGTTCCAGCGCCCGGGCGGCAGTCTGGTGGGGGAGCTGCCGCAAGGCAGCCCACACGTCGGCTACACCGGCCCGCAGCCGGGGCTTTACCTCGGGGCAATGCTGCAACTCATACAGCAGCGGGCGGCCGCTGCTGCGGCTCTGCACACAGGCGTAGAGGGCTTGTTTCCGGGCAATGGGCAGGCCCATCTTGTAATAGAGCCGCAAAAATAGCTCCTCGTTCAGGGGATTGGCGGCAAAGTGCAGAAAATCTACCACATCCAGCACGATCTTGTCGGTGAAAAAGGTCAGGTCCCGCTTGGGAAAACGGTGGGCCAACCGGCTGCGCTCGCACCGGTCGATAAGGGGCAGGGCGCTTTCGTTGTTGCGGAACAGCACCGTCAGCGCCCGGCCTTGGGCGACCTGATTGAACAGCCAGTCCACCTGCTCCTCCCGGCGGCGGATGCGCACCACCTCCACCGGGCCGCAGGCACCGCAGGTGGCCTGCAAAACCTTGGGACGGCGGTAGCGGTTGCGGGCTACAAAATGGTTGGCGGCGTCCACGATCTCGCTGCCCGAGCGGTAGTTTTGCTCCATCAGCAGCACCCGGGCCCCCGGCCAGACCTTCTCAAACTCCATCAGCGCCTGTGGATAGGCAGCCCGGAACCCGTAGATACTTTGGTCCTCGTCCCCCACCATAAACAGGTTGCGGGAACGCTGGGCCAACAACTGGATGATCTCGTGCTGGATCTTGGAGGTGTCCTGCGACTCATCCACGCAAAACCAGCGGTACCGGTCCTGAAAATAGGCCAGCACCGGCGGCACCGCCCGCAAAATCTGCAAGGCGAACACCATCTGGTCGTCGTAGTCCATCCAGCCCCGCTGCTTCAGCTCCCGCTGGTACCGCCGGTAGAGCTCCGGCAGATCGTTCAGGTCGGTTTCCAGCGCCGCGATGCCCTCCTCGTCCAGCGCCATATTCTTGATGTAGGTGATGGCGGTGCGAAGCTCTTTGAGGGTGCTCTCGGTGGGGTAGTCGTCGCAGACCTGTTGGTATAGCTGAGTCAGCAGCCGGGTCAGCTCCCCCTCGTTGGTCATCAGCTGGGGCTGCTGCCGCTGGTAACGGCGGCTGTAATATTGCAGCACCACCGCCGACAACCCATTGATGGTGCGAAAACTCATCCGGCTTGCCAGTGCCTCCCCGAACCGTGCCGCAAATCGGGCGCGCATCTCCCGGGTGGCGGCCACCGTGTAGGTCATGGTCAGGATCTGCTCGGGGGGAATGGCACGGCACTCCACCATATACCCCAGCCGGGTCACCAGCACGGTGGTCTTGCCGCTGCCCGGTACCGCCAACAACAGCACCGGCCCGTCTACCGCGGTCACCGCTGCCTGCTGCTGGGGATTAAACGCCGCCAGATACTGTGCGGCAAAGGTTTGCTCGTCCAATCTCGGGCGGCCTCCTCTCGGTTATTTTTTGACCACAAAACAGGGCAGGGGCGCGGTGCTGGCCCAGTTAGCAAATTCGCAGACCAGCACGGTGTAGCGGGTCAGCGGCAGCGACCGGAAAAACGCCAGCGCGGCCTGCTTTTCGCTGTCCCCGATGACCTGCCCGCTGTACAACACCGCCGCCAGTACGCCTCGGGGCTTCAGCGCGTCCAACGCCGCTTGCAGTGCCGGCAGGCTGCCTGCCGCGGTGGAATGTACTTGGTGGTCTGCCCCCGGCAGCCACCCGAAGTTGAAGAGCACACAGTCCGCTGTGCCGGGGGCGGCGACTTCCCCCAGCCGGGCATGGTCCAGTTGGATGGCCCGGCCAATGCCGTCCAGCCCGGCAGCAGCCAGCCGGGCGTTGGTGGCCTCCACCGCTTGGGGTTGGATGTCCAGCCCCAGTACCCGGCCTTCCGGCCCAGCTAAACGACACAAAAAGGCGGTGTCGTGGCCGTTGCCGCAGGTGGCATCCAGATAAAAACCGCCCGGATTCAGGTGGGTGGTCAAAAATTCGTGGCAAAGCTGTACCGCCGACAGATCGGGCACCCGCCGCCGCACCAGATGGTCCCCGGCGGGCAGAAAGTCAAATTTGGCGGTCAGTGCCCGGACACCCTCGTCGCCGGGCAGAGGGGCGGTAAAACAACTCTCGGTTTTGGGGTCCAGCCCGCCCAGTTGACGCATCCCCCTGCCGCACTGCCGTGCCGATGGTGGTCTGCTCTTTATATAAGGTAAACGTGTCGTCCAGCCGGCGGATTTCCATGCCGGGATCACCCCTTTCCTTCAAAAGGATACAAGCCCCTGCGGGAGTTGTCAAGTAGTGCCAAAAATGATAAAATGTGTGAAAAAGAGGGCAAAATCCCTTCGAAATCCCCGCTTTTTCACATTCTTTTCACCCACAAAGGATACCTATTTCACAATTCGCGGGTATACTCTTAACCAGAGAAGGCAAAAGACCCCCTCTCAAAAGAAAGCGGAAAGGAAGGACCCGTATGAGCAACGAATTTGATTACTCCGGCCTTTATAATCATACATCGGGTGAGGGTTCCCCGCAGGGCAACGCCCCGGAAAACCACCCCACTACCGACAACACCCAGCAGAGCCAGAACAGCTACCCCAATGTGGGCAGCAGCGGTATGAATACCGCCAACACGGCTCGCACCGATTATTCCTCGCCCCAGTCCGGCGGCTATGGCAGTGCCAACACCGGCAGCAACGGTAACGGCGGTACCACCGGCAATAACGGTGGGTATACCAGCAGCTTTAGCGGCGGCAATGGCGGCAACGGCGGGTACAACGGGTACAGCTACGCCAGCGCACCCCAGCAGCCGCCCCAGAAGCCCAAAAAGCAGCATCGCATTCTGATGCGGGTGCTGGCTGGCATCGGTGTGGTGGTGCTGGGCTTCGGCGGCGGTTTCGGCGGGGCGATCCTCGCCAGCCGCACCGGTCTGACCGGCAATCAGGTGGTGGTCCAGCAGGTCCAGCGGGACACCAGCGACGCCACCAATGCCAACAGCACCGACGGTACTTCGATGAGCGTGCAGCAGATCGCGTCGGTGGTTTCGCCCAGCGTGGTGGCCATCACCACCGAGCAGATGAGCGGCTCCCAGACTTGGTTCGGCGGCTACTATGTGCAGAGCGGCGCCGGTTCCGGCGTGATCATCAGTGAGGATGGCTACATCCTGACCTGCGCCCACGTAGTCAGCGGCGCCACCAGCGTCAAGGTACAGTTGGACAATGGCGATACCTACGATGCGACCATCGTCGGTTCGGACTCCACCTCGGACATCGCCGTCATCAAGATCGAAGCCACCGGTCTGACCCCGGCGGTGATCGGTAACAGTGACGCCCTCGCCGTAGGCGAAGTGGTGGTGGCGGTGGGCAACCCGCTGGGCACCCTGTCCAACAGTGTGACCGACGGCATCATCAGCGCCCTGAACCGGGAAGTTACCGTAGAGGATAACAATATGACGCTGCTGCAGACCGATGCTTCCATCAGCCCGGGTAACTCGGGCGGCGGTCTGTTTAACGCAAACGGTGAACTCATCGGCGTGGTCAACGCCAAGAGCAGCTACTCGGAGGCCGAGGGCATCGGCTTCGCCATCCCCATCAATTCGGCGATGGAGATCGCCCAACAGCTGATCCAGAACGGCTCGGTGGCCCGTCCGGCGCTGGGCGTCAAGATCTATGATGTCAGCGATGCCGCCACCGCCCAGCAGCTCGGCGTAAGCGCTACCGGCGTCTATGTGGTGGAAGTCACGGCCGGCGGCGGTGCCGAAGCGGCAGGCGTACAGGCGGGGGACCGCATCATCGCAGTGGATGACACGGCGGTTTCCTCCTCCAGCAGCATCAAGAGCTATCTGGCGGATAAGAATGTAGGCGACACCGTCAATTTGCAGGTGGAGCGGGACGGCAAGGTTTTGACCCTGACCGTTACGCTGGGCACCAGCACCGAATAATCCCCAAAGAAAAAGATCCCCGGCCTGCGGGTAAGCAGGCCGGGGATCTTTTTTGGTTTGTAGAAGCGGGAAAAACGCGGCAGCTTAGAAGCCGTGCTTCTCCATGAGTTTGCGGCCCATGAGCACGCCCATGACCGAGGCCATCATCAGGCCGCGGGTCCAGCCGGAGGAGTCACCCAGACAGTGCAGGCCCTCGATGTTGGTTTCCAGATCGGTGTCCATCCGCACTTTGTTGGAGTAGAATTTCAGCTCCGGGCTGTACAGCAGGGTCTCGGGGCTGGCAAAGCCGGGCACTACCTGATCCACCATCTTGATGAACTCAATGATGTTCACCATGGCGCGGTAGGGCATGGCCGCGGTGATGTCACCGGCCACGGCATCCTTCAGGGTGGGGCGCACGTTGGCCTGGGCCAGCTCCTTGGCCCAGGTGCGCTTGCCGTCCAGAATATCGCCGTAGCGCTGCACCAAAATGTGCCCGGCACCCAGCATGTTGGTCAGCTCGCCCACCTTTTGGGCGTAGGCAATGGGCTGGTTGAAGGGCTCGGTGAAGTTGTGGCTGACAAGGATGGCCAAGTTGGTGTTGTTGCTCTTCTTCTCTTTAAAGCTGTGGCCGTTGACCACCGCCAGATCATTGTCGTAGTTTTCCTGCGCCACAAAGCCGCCGGGGTTCTGGCAGAAGGTGCGCACCTTGTTGCGCCAAGGCGCCGGATAGCCGATGAGCTTGCCTTCGTACAGCACCTTGTTGATAGTTTCCATCACTTCGTTGCGGCACTCTACCCGCACGCCAATGTCTACGGTGCCGGGCTTGTGGGCGATGTTGTGCTCGGCGCAGATCTTTTCCAGCCAGTCGGCGCCGCGGCGGCCGGTGGCAATGACGATCTGCTTGCCAAAGACATCCCGGGTACCGGTCTTTTCCCGCAGGCGCACGCCCTTGCAGACCGAACCCTCCAACAGAATGTTCTCACATTCGGTTTCAAAGAGCATCTCCACCCCGGCATCCAGCAGATGGTTCTGAATGTTCAGGTAGAGCTGCTGGGCCTTCTCGGTGCCCAGATGCCGGATGGGGCAGTCCACCAACTGCAAACCGGCCTGAATCGCCCGCTTGCGGATGTCCTTGATCTCCTGCCCTTCGTAGATGCCTTCCACCTTGGGGTCGGCGCCAAACTCCAGATAGATCTTGTCGGTGTAATCGATGAGCTCCTGCGCAAAATCCTCACCGATCAGGTCGGGCAGCTCGCCGCCCACCTGATAGGAGAGGGACAGCTTGCCGTCCGAGAAGGCGCCCGCGCCGGAAAAGCCGGTAGTAATGGCACAAGTGGGTTTGCAGTTCACGCAAACGCCGGTCTTGTCCTTGGGGCAGTGGCGCTTCTCCACCGGTTTGCCCTTTTCCACCAGCAGGATCTTGTGGGGCTTGTCGCTCTTGCGCAGCAGCTCCAACGCGGTAAAAATGCCGGCCGGACCGGCGCCTACGATAATCAGGTCATACAAAGTGGACATAAAAGAAATAACTCCTTTAAAAAATTAACCAACGGTGGTAAAAACTTAGTTGAAATCAAACGCGTCTTCAGAATATTCTTGAAAGAACTCTGTATCGTTATACATCACCAGCACAAGGTCCGGTTGGTAGGTTTGGATATATGTGTGTAGGCTTCCCGTAAAGGAGGCATTGTGTAAAAAGGTGATTTCACTGACCTGTTGAGCTAGATAAGGGACAACAAACCAATCGAAAGAGTCGCCAATCACAAGAATCTTTTTGCCGCAATTTTGTGTGGTAGTATGGTTTTGGATTGTGGACATCAGGCTATTTCCGATGATAGCCATGCTATAATAGACGCCATCAGAGGAATACTTTTCTATCGGTTGAATACAGACCGTAGAAAAGCCACCTGAAACAATTTCCGCACCTTCCGCGTAAATCCGGGTATAGCTTCCTTGCTGTACGGGGGTGGGAAGTTTTTGTTGTGGTAGATCCATTGTGCTGCGGTAGGGAGCAAAAAAATCTTGATAATTGTTGGGATCGGAAAGTGCGGTTGTAAATGCGAAGCCGAATCGTTCGTTGAGTTCTTGCGCAATACATTGGCTGGCAAACAAAGAGTCTTCAAAACTCCAATGGCTGGTAGAATCGTATTCGTAGATGTGTTGGGGGATAGTAGAGGACCCCAAAAATAATACAGAGCTACTTTTTTGTGCGAGTTGCTCTTGAAAAGCAAGACTTCTGTAAACGATCTCGGGGTTTTTAATACCTTCTGATTTGCCTTCATAATAAAGCGCAAGATCTTTCCGCGGGGTTTGTATATACAGAAAAGGAACCCCTTGCTTATTACAAAAATCCTCGAAATCCAAAACATTCTCTACAAGAGGTGCTACATAGTCCGGGGCTTGTGCAATATTTGATGCTACGGCCCCGTATTCGCCGCCATCTTGGTTCAGTGTGTTTTGCAGAATGTTTTCTCGATATAGTTGAATCAATTCGTGGATCTGTTCTGAGAATGGGAAAGAAGAAGTGCAAAAACCGGTAATGACTTTTTGGGTTTCTTCAATCTGGACAAGTGCACTTTTGGAAAATCCTTGATGAAAGGGATATTTTTTTATCCATTCATCGCCCGAACTGACGGTTTCGATGGAACGACCCTGTAAAATAAAATCCGTGAGGCGATTAGAATTATCGGTATGGTCTACATATAGGGCGGTGCCCATACGAATTACGATGACCAAAAAAGGAACGAAGAAAAGAATAGAAACTGCGAAACAAAGAAAATTCTTTTTCATGAAAATCTCTTAGAAATTGAAATAAATGAAAGGACTGTACGCACCACTGATAACCGTCAAAAGGCAGAGTGCTAATAAGAAAAGCAAACCCAAGTTCTTTACGATCTCGGCACTGCGAACAAGGACTGCGGATGGATGATTCTGAAGAAATTCCTGAGCAAAGCTTCCCAGCGGAAGACAGCAAATACCAGAAATTGCAAATAGGCGTGCACACTGCTGAAGATAGTACATGGTATTGCCATCGTACAGTATGCCGCTTTTTCCAAACATGGCAGCGAGATAGGAAAAAGCAAGTCCAACGCTATCGGCTTTAAAAATAACCCAACAGCAGCAGACAACAATCATGGTGATGAGCCAGCGTAGCGGCTTTGGAAAGGAGAACGGAAGCAAATTCAGCTTTTCAAAGAGTTGCAGCACAAAATAGATGCATCCCCACAAAAGAAATGTCCAGTTGGCACCGTGCCAAATGCCGGTCAGCAACCATACACAAGCAAGGTTAAAAATCCAACGGGGTTTCTTTACACGGTTGCCGCCTAAGGGAATATAAACATAGTCGCGGAACCATCCGGTCAAAGAGATATGCCAACGTCTCCAGAATTCGGTGACAGAAGTCGCTATATAGGGGTGGGAGAAATTTTCTAGGAAGCGGAAACCAAAACAACGGGCCAATCCAATCGCCATATCAGAGTAGCCAGAAAAATCAAAATAAATTTGAAAGCTGAAAGCGATTGCCCCAATCCATGCAGAAAAAACCGGAAGTTCAACATAAGGAGCGGATAAAAATAGATTGTCTGCAACAGTGGCTAAAATATCAGCAAGCAATACTTTCTTAGAAAGGCCGATGATAAAACGAGAGATACCTGTATAAAAATCATCGAGGGATACAATGCGCTGATCCATTTGCTGCGCAACATCTTCGTACCGTACAATGGGACCGGCAATCAGTTGCGGGAAAAACATAATGTACAAGGTGAGTTTCCAGATACTTTTTTGACATGGGACTTTGGCACGATATACGTCCACCACATAACTCATCATCTGAAAAGAGAAGAAAGAAATGCCAATGGGAAGTGCAATATTTAGCGTTGGTGTATGGATAAGTCCGGAAAGTTGCTGCGATAGGAAAGAAATATACTTAAAAAAGAATAAAAGTGCCAAATGTAGAGAGAGGGCTAAAGTCAGCCAACCCTTTTTCTGCCGCTTAGAAGAAGTGCGCTCTATTTGCAGGCCGCATAGCCAATCCACAAAAATGCTGACGGCAATCCAAACGATAAAGGAGGGCTCGCCCCAAAAATAGAAAGCAATACTAAAAAAGAGTAGTATAAAGTTTTTATAGTGGGGGTTATGGACGCCGGGAAGATGATACAAGATCATCACGGAAGGAAGAAAGAAAAGCAGAAAAACACTGGAAGAAAAAACCATTTAAAAAATCCTTTTAAAGGAAGTGCTTCGCCAAGCCCACAACGCCTACGATAATCAGGTCATACATGGGTAGGGAATCTCCTTACAAAATTGGGGTTATTGGGGGTTGTTGGAATCGTTGGGGACTTCGGTGCTCTCGGCGTCATAGACCACCGGTTCGCGGCCGTCCTCCCACAGGGGGACGTTTTGGGTCTCGGCCTCGTCCAGCGCATCGCCCAGTGCGTTCAGGGCGGCGGTCATGGCGGCGTCGGTCATTCGGTCAATGGCCCGAAGCTCCATGGCAGTGTAGACCACACAGCTCAGGTTGACTACACCCTCGATGATGAGCAGCACACCGCAGAGCATTACCACGCTGACCGCTGCCCCGAAGGGGTTGACCAGCAGCAGGATGCCCAACGCGATGGACAACAGGCTAAAGAGCAGCATGACCCACCATTTGTCCCCCTTGCGGCGGGCCAGATCCAGCGCGGTGCCGATGCGGCTGCAGCCATCGATGAGGATGAACAACCCGAACACCACCGGCAAAAAGCTGGCTACCACTTCGGGCTGGACCAGCGTAAAGAGGCCCAGCGCGGTGATGATGACCCCGGCTACCAGAAAGAAGGGGGCCGCAAAGCCGCTGCCGCGGATGCGTACGTACTGGATCAGGCAGACGATGCCGGTGATGAGCACCACGGCGCCAAAAGCGTAGCAGATCCACAGCAGACTGGTTTGGGGCATCACCAGCAATAGGATGCCCAGAACGATGAAGGCAATGCTGAGCAGCAGCATGCCGTTTTTGATGTAACGCAGCATAGGCGTGCGCTCCTTCCGGTTGTGTTTAAACGACAGAGGCGGGCTGTTCCAGCATGGGATGCACCACGGTGCGATAGCAGTGGGTCAGGAACAGACTGCACATGATCAGCGGAGAGACTTCCGCAATGGGGAACGCCCACCAGATCAGGTTGACGTTGCCGCTCAGGCTGAGCAGCCAAGCGGCGGGAACCAGCACAAAGAGCTGCCGCACCAGCGACACCAGCAGGGCCATGGCGCCCCGGCCCAGCGCTTGGAACACCGCCGAAGCCACGATGTTAAACCCGGCAACGATAAAATGTACCGAGATGATGCGCAGAGCCACCTCGCCCAGTGCCAGCATTTCGGGGCCGGCGTTGAAGATGCTGAGCAGCACCCCGGGGCAGAGCTGCGCGGCGGCAAAGCCCAACAGCATAATGGTCACAGCGGCGACCACCGACATCTGGACTACCTTGACGATGCGCTGGGGTTTGCGGGCCCCGTAGTTGTAGGCGATGATGGGCACCATGCCGTTGTTCAGGCCGATCAGCGGCATGACGATGAAGCTCTGCATCTTGAAATAGACACCGAACACCGCCACCGCCGTGCTGGAAAAGCCGATGAGGATGCGGTTCATGCAGAAGGTCATCACGCTGCCCACCGAAGTCATGGCGATGGAAGGGATGCCCACCTGATAGATCCGCTGAATGGTGCGGCCATGGGGACGGAAGTCCTTGAGGCGGAACTGGATGTCATGGTTGTGCCGCAGGTTTAGGTAAAGCCCGGTGAAAGCCCCCAGAAACTGTCCGGCCACCGTGGCGGCCGCAGCACCGGCGGCTTCCATTCGGGGAAAGCCGAACAATCCAAAGATCAGGATGGGGTCCAGAACGATGTTGGTCAGGGCGCCCACCAGTTGGGTGATCATGGCGTAGTTGGAACGGCCGGTGGCACTGAGCAGTTTTTCCGCCATGCACTGGATCATACAGCCCAAGCTGAACAGGCAGCAGATGGACAGATAGTCCACGCCGTATTGGCGGATGGCGGCGTCGGTGGTCTGGGAGTTCATGAAGGCTTCCACCCCAAAGACGCCGAAGAAGAAAAACACCACAAAGGTACACAGGGCCAAAAACAGGCCGTTGGCAGAGGCCCGGTCGGCCTCATTGCGGTTGCCCTCGCCCAAAGATTTGGACACATAGGCGTTGACACCCACGCCGGTGCCCACGGCAAAGGCGATCATCAGGTTTTGGATGGGGAAGGCCAGCGATACCGCCGAGAGGGCAGCCTCGCTGACATAGGAAACAAAGATGCTGTCCACCACGTTGTACAGGGCCTGAAACAGCATGGACACCATCATGGGAAGTGCCAGCGAGAAGAGCAGCGGCCCCATGGGGGCCGTGCCCATCCGGCTGGCGGAATGGGAATCTGTACCGCTCATTCCTGATTCGCAGCCTCCATTGCCCGCACCGCATCCACAATCAGGTTGGCACAGGTGTCCAGACCCAGCGCTGCGTTGAGGCACAGGTCGTAGTTCTTGGCCTCGCCCCAGCGGTTTTCGGTGTAGTAGTTGTAGTAGCTGGCCCGGGCCCGGTCATGCTTGGAAAGCTGGACCTCCCACAGGCGGTCCACCATATCCTTGGCGCCGGGACGCGCCTTGGCCCGGGCAATGCGATCCTCCAGCGGGGCGTAGATAAAGACGCTGAGCACGTTGGGACGTTCCCGCAGCACATAGTCGCCGCAGCGGCCCAAAATCACGCAGGAACCTTCCGCAGCCAGTTCCTTGATGACGTTGCTCTGCAAGATGTAGACCTGATCCGCCAAAGGCATCGTGTTGCCCATCATGTACAGGCTGTAAATCAGGCTGCCGCTGCGCTGATTCTCGCTGGCGGCGATGGCTTCCTCGGTCAGGCCGCTCTTCTTGGCTGCACGGGTAATAAGCTCCTTGTTGTACAGCGGAATCCCCAGCTTGTCTGCAACCGCCTGCGCAATCTCGCTGCCGCCCGATGCAAATTCACGCGCGATGGTAATGACGATAGGTTCCATACTTGATACACCTCACATTCAAAATGGTACATTTGGTACAAAAATGCACACTTACCTGTGTATAGTATACCGTAGATTTTGCCAAAGCGCAAGGAAAAAAGCGCCCGCCTTTCTCCACAAAAAAAGGCCCGTTCCGACCGGAACGGGCCTAAAAAGTAGGGGGAAAAACCGCGGCTTATTCGTACAGCGGGAAACGGGCGGACAGTTCGGCCACCCGGGCGGCTACGTCGGCCTTCTTGGCCTCGAAGTCAAAGATGCAATCCGCAATGCAGTCCGCGATGATCTTCATCTCGGCGGGACCCATGCCCCGGGTGGTGACGGCAGGGGTGCCGACCCGCACGCCGCTGGTCACAAAGGGGCTGCGCTTTTCGCCGGGAACGGTGTTCTTGTTGGCGGTGATGTGTACCTCGTCCAGATTATGCTCCAGCTCCTTGCCGGTGCAGTCCTCGTCGGTCAGGTCGATGAGCAGCAGGTGGTTGTCGGTGCC
>NZ_CALADU010000317.1 GCF_937890665.1 uncultured Subdoligranulum sp. | reverse complement strand
AGCAGCGCGGCGGGCAGGCAGCCGTCCATGTTGCGCAGGCCGCCGATGACCAGAATGGGCATAACGTTGCCGAAGACCGACAAACCTTCCTTAGGGCTTTGACCGGTGATAGGTGCATTGAGGACGCCGCCCAGACCGGCAATGCCGATACCAATCATAAACAGGATGCTGAACATCTGGTTGACGTTGACACCCAAGTTGGCGACCATGGGGCGGTCGCTGATGATGGCACGGGTCAGCATGCCCAGCTTGGTGCGGTTGATCATATACCAGAAGGCGAAAGCAATGGCCGCAGCCACACCGATTTCAAACAGGTAGTATACGGGGAAGTTGATGCCGAACAGCTGCACGCCGCCCTGCAGGAACTTCGGCAGGGCCAACAGACGGATGCTGTAACCCCAGATCATAACCATGATGTCGCAGATCATATAGGCGACACCGTAGGTCAGCAGCATGATGTACAGCATGTTTTTGCCGAACAAGGGGCGGGTGGCTTTTTCTACAAAGTAGCCGATGCCTGCCACGATGAGCGGCACGATGATGAGCGCCGGAATAAAACCAAATTTGGCGGCGATGGTGTAGGTCAGGTAGGTGCCCAATACATAGAAGGCGCCCTGACCGAAGTTGACCATGTTCATACCGCTGATGATCAGCGAAACGCCTGCCACCATCAGGTAGGCAACCATGCCGTTGCTGATACCGGTGATGAGCGTTTGGAAAAAGAATGATACTGTCATAGTCTGTTTTCCTCTGTCAATAAGGTGGGTCTGTACCGCAAAACGGAACAGGGATACAAGATTCGGGGCCCGGGCCGCCGGGGATTCCGGCGGTTCAAACATAAAATGCGGCAGGCAGAGGATGCTGCCTGCCGCAGACCGTTTTGTCGGGTACGGAAACGGTTAGGAGTTACTGGGTACTCAAATCGGTAAAGACGTAGTTGTTTTCGGTTGCGTACTGCTCCATCTCTTCCTTGGTGGGCAGCATCTCGTCGCCTTCGTAGACGGCGTAGACATCACCGATGGGGATGCTCCACTTGCCGGAGGTGTCTTCCACGGCGGTAACGTAGTAGTAAGCATGGGCCATCACGTGGTCGAAATCACGGAAGTACAAGTCACCGCCGTACAGGGTGCTGAAGTGGACGGTGGACAGGGCGTTGGTCATCGCTTCGGGGCTCAGATCATCGGGAGTGGTGCGGGCCGCTTCCACGATGGCCTTGATGCCGACGTACCAGGTGTAGCCCATGTCGGAGGGCAGGATTTCCTGACCAAAGTATTCCTGACCGATTTCAGAATACCGCTGTACAAATTCAGCGTTGCCTTCGATCTCATCCATCCAGAAGGGCCACAGGTCTACACCGTGGACCTTGCCGTAGGGGTAGTTGCCCGCTTCGGCCAAAGACTGGGTGTTGGTGGAGTCGCAGGTGTACCAGCCGAGGTAGTCGCAGATATCCCACAGACCGAACTGCTGGCCTTGGTTGACCAGAGAGACGAAGTTGGGACCAGCTACGGCGCCGATGATGACGTCGGGGTCCTTACCAACCACCGAGGAGATGATGGTGGAGAACTCGGTAGAGTTGCTGGAAACCTGATTGGAGCCGAGGTTTTCGAAACCGTCGCCCAGCTCATAGTAGAAGAAGTCACGGCTGTCGCCGGAGGCGCCGCCATCGTTGCCGATGAAGAAGGCGCTGGTGTAGCCCTGATCGGCCGCATACTTGGCGTTCATCTTGGCGATGGGCCAGGCAACGAAGCCGCAGGAGAACATGTACTTGGAGGCGTTCTCAATGGTAACGCGGGTATTCATGGTGCAGGGGGTAACCATGGGGAACTTGTTCTCTTCGGCCCAGGTCGCACCGGTAGGCGCTTCGCCGTCCGACTTGGGTCCCAGAATGGCAATGCAGCCTTCGTTGACCAGCTCGGTAGCCTTCTGGGCCACGTTGGCGGAGTCCGAAGCGGTGTCGCGGTAGACCAGTTCGAAAGGCACGCCGTTCAGGCCGCCTTCCTCATTGGCTTCCTCCAAGGCGAGGATAGCACCGGCTTCGGCCCAGGATACCGTGGCCGCCGCAGCGGAAGAACGGTCCGTCAGAACGCCGATCTTGATGGTTTCCCCATCAGAAGAGGTCGTGGTGGTCGAAGACTCTTCCGTAGCAGAAGAAGCCCCCGAGCTGCTGGTGTTGGCACCGCTTACGTCGGACGAGGCACAACCCGCCAGACTGGCGGTCATGGCAGCGGCCATGGCCAGCGCGATCAATTTTTTCATGCTTGTTTTCCTCCTTTTGTTGGATGCGTTTTCCTAAGCCGGCAGGGTGCCGGCTGCAATCCCAAAATTATACCTTGTCCGGGTCGTGCACGTCCTCGGCACGAACAAAGTAGTCGGCGTTGCGCTGCGCAACCGAATCCTGCGGTTCCCGCACAAACGCATTTTCCGCCTCCACCCAGCTGCCATCGGTCAAGCCGAACATGCTCATGGTGGTAAAGGTCTTGTATCCGGTGTCGTCAAAGTGGTAGTCCACGTAATCGTTGGTCTGCTCCATCATCACGTGGCGGCCCACATCCAGCATGGCCAGCATCGCCGCATGGCAGCTAAAGTGGACACCCACCAGCTTGTAGCAGCCCAGATCGATCAGATCCTGCATCGAAACTTCCTCGGGGTCGTGGGTCTTGCCGCACAGGTCGGGGTACCACATGGGGAAGTCCTTATATTTGCCGCCCTTGGCGTTCAGGGCATCCCGCAGATTGCGCATCGCCTCGATCTTCTTCATCCGGTCGGGGATCTTGTGCATCCACAGGATGCACAGCATATCGGCGCCGGCGTCGATGTAGGCGGTGCAGCGGGCCACCGTGTCCTCAAAGTCGTTGATCAGGTCGCTGTCGCAGCGGGCGATCAGGAAACCGTGCTGACCATTGGCATCCAGACCGGCGCGGGCGGCGCGGAACCGCAGGCAGGCATCCTGAATGCTCAGTTGGCCTTTGCGGGCCAGTTCCGACGTGTCGGTGACCAATACACCGGCGGCACCGGCCTGCATGATCCGCATGCAGCCGTACTGGGCGTTGAGGGCACGGCCCAGACCGAAACCGTCATCGGCGTCTACAATCAGCGGCATCGGGGTCATGCGGGTGATCTGCTCAGTCACCCGGACGAAATCATCGATGGAGAGCAGCTGCAGGTCGGGGATGCCGGTGGTGGCACAAGCCAAGTCGCCGCTGGACACCATAATGACTTCAAAGCCGTTCATCTCGGCGGCTTTCGCACCCATGCAGTCGGCCAGTTCGGGAACGATGCGGACTTTGCCGTCTGCCACCATGTCGCGCAGCTGCTGGGCTGCGGGGACCTTGGCTTCCGGCGTAAGAATGTAAGGCAAGCTCATTGGCGGTTCCTCCTTATGGTGAATGGTGCGAAGCGTTACAGGCGCTCGCTGATGTCGGGACGGACAAAGCCTTGCGGGTAATCCTCCACCTGATGGCCGACGATGGTATATTCCTTGTCGCCGCCGGTGAATTTGTTTTCCAGTTTCAGGTAGGCCTGCGGGTCAAACATGCCGGAGCAGGAGAAGCTCTCAATGCCGGAAGCCGGGGCCGTTTCAAAAGAGTAGGCCACGCTCTGGTTCTTAAAGTTCTGCAGGCCATGCTCCAGCATGCCCTCCATGGCGGCCTTCATGGTGTAGTGGCTGCTGCACATCTTGAAGCCCAGCGGGGTGAGCTCTTCCATGGTGACAGCGGGATGGTAGTGGCCATCCTCCCCTTTGTAAGCACGAACGTCGGCGAAGATCTTGGGACCGGTGACGATCTTAGCCATCTCGGTAGCCTGCTCGATGTTGCCGACCAGAACCATCATGGCCAGCACGTACATGCCCCGTTCCTTGCCCAGATCAATGGCCTCCTGCAAGCGCTCGCAGCCTTCCTTCATCTGCGCAGGGTCGCTGGGGTCGGCGTTGCTGCGGGCGATCAGCAGGCAGTCGGTGCCTTCCAAAGCTTCCAACGCGGCGCGAACTTTCGCCATGTACTTGTCACGGGGCAGGATGGTGGTGGACTCTTCCATATCGGCGGAGTCTTCCAACTGGATGGCGGCGGCGCCGGCAGCGGCCAGCCGCTTGGCGGCACGGTAGACTGCCAAAGGACCACCGAAGCCATCTTCGATATCCGCAATCAGCGGGATGGAGCTGGTGGAAGCCACACGGCTGACCACCCACTCCAGATCCGTCAGGTTGGTAAAGCCGTAGTCGATGACACCGTTTACGGAAATAGAGACTTCACCGCCGGAGAGCAAGCTCACCGGGAAGCCGCACATTTCCACCGCGTGGTTGGACGCGCAATCATATACACAAGGAACCAGAAAGCATTCATGGGATTCGTCCAAAATCTGACGCAGTGTTTTTTTGCTAGACATACAAGTTCGATCCTTTCTTTCACTCAACTCTTCACTCGGCACTCGACATCGGCGGGATGAAGTCTCGCAATCGATTGCTATTACAAGATACCGCATGCAGCCTAGATTGTCAACCGATTTTCACCATTTTGTAAGCGGTTTCTCCATTTTCTATTAATTATTCCCTGCAAAATTAGGCAAATTGGCAATGCTTTGGCTGCAACAAGTTGCAACAGCAGTTTCTTCTCGTTTCAGCTTTTCTCTTTTCCGCTCAGCAATCCCCTGTTTCCCGATTTACAAGGCAAACTCCTTGCATGTTTTGCGCAATTATCTCGTTTTTACCGCATGTTTTTTATGAATCTTTTCTTTTGTCTGTTTTGTCCAGCTTTCTTTCCCTCTTTTTGTGCGGTTTGACACTTGTCATTTGTTGTGAAATCGAGTATGATAAAGCCATCCTATGCGAAATCGATTGCAACCCGTTGCATCCAGAAAGAAGGTATGTAAGCATGATCCGCCGCAGCGAAGAAAAAGAAACCGTTCGTAAGCCTGCGCCTTTTAACGGCGTGGGTGAAATTACCGTCCGCAGCCTGCTCAACGGTCCCGAGGAGATGAGCCAGAAGGGCCGCGTGTTCGGCCACACCACCGTTTATCCCGGTTCCGAAATCGGCTACCATGTCCACAACGGCGACAGCGAAACCTATTACATTTTGAGCGGCCACGGTCTGTACAACGACAACGGCACCACCTGCGAGATCGGCCCCGGCGACGTGGCCTACTGCGCCCCCGGCGAAGGCCACGGCCTGCGCTGCTTGGGTGACGAGCCGGTGGAAATGATCGCGCTCATTCTGTACGAATAATTTCTTTCTCATTTCTTCTCCCACGTGTTCCATCCGGTGCAGCACGCGCTTCGTGCTGCGCCGGATGGCTTTTTTGCACCTCGCACAGCACAAAAGGTCCCAGCGGCAGGACAACTCCTGCCGCTGGGACCTTTTTCTTTTGCCTTTTCCACCCTGCCGGCCGGCTTTCCGTCGGCAAGGTTTACACATTGTAGGTCGTTTCATGCTGGGCCATGCGGGTCAAAATTTCGCCCCGAAGCATGCGGTCCGCGTAGGCCACCCGCTGCTCCCGGGTCGGCAGTGCCTTCATCTCCTCGTAGGATTGCCGGGTCAGCTCGATCAGCCAAGACGGGGTGTTCAGCAACTGCTCAGTAAACTGCTGCACCGTGGGCCAAAAAGCTTCCGCCGGAACCACACGGTTCACCAGTCCCATCTGCAACGCCTCCTGCGCCGAAAACTCCCAGCTGGTCAGCAGCGCTTCCAACGCCCGCTTGCGAGGCATGGCGTCCACAATGTCTACCAGCACCATCATGGGCACCCCGCCCATCCGAACCTCGGGAAAGCTGAACTTTACGCCCTCCCGGGCCACCGCCAGATCGCACAGCGCCAGCGTACCCATACCGGCTTTCATACAATCCCCGTTCACCGCCGCGATCATCGGCTTGCGAACCGCGCCAGCCGCTTTCAGATAATGGGCCAACGCATCGGTGTACAGGTCATTTTCCCCGGGGTTTTTGGGTTCCACCCGGCCGCCCGTGAAGAAATACTGCTCATTTCCCGTGAGGATGCCCACCCGCACGGCGTCGTTGCGGTTCAGCTCTTCGTAGCAGGCCGCCAACTGTTCCAAACCGGCCCAGTCCAGACCGTTCTTGGTTTCAGGGTTATCCACTTTGATGGTCATGACGCCCTTTTCCACATGGGAAAACACCTGCTGCTTTCCTTGCATCTGCCTCTCCCCTTTCACTGGTTGCACTGACGTTTGGGACCGCAGGGGGACAGGTCGGAAATTCGCCCCGCCCGCAGGGTAGCACTGTCACTGTGCCCCAAGGCTTGCCGCACAAAGCGCGCGGTATCCAGCAGCGCTTCGATGTCGATGCCGGTTTCAATCCCCATCTCTTCCATGGTATCCACCAAATCTTCGGTGGCAATGTTGCCGGAAGCGCCCGGTGCATAGGGGCAGCCGCCCAGTCCCGCCACCGAGGCGTCGAAGTGGGTAATGCCCGCCTGCATCGCCGCAAACACATTGGCCATGGCGTTGCCATGGGTGTTGTGAGGATGGAAGAAGAAGCGCATATCGGGGTAGGCATCCAGCAACCGGCTGGCCGTATCATAGACCTGCCGGGGATTGGCTACGCCGGAGGTATCTCCCAGTCCCACCGCGCGGACTCCCATGCCGGACAGCCGATCCAGCACGTATTTCAACCGGGAGAAGGGCGGCACGCCCTCAAAGGGACAGCCGAACGTCACCGCCAGTCCCACGATCAGCTCCATGTCGGCACCATCCGACAGGCACTTTTCAATCATGGCAAGGGATTCTTCGGTGGTCATATTCATGTTGTTGATGTTATGGGAATCGGTAGCAGACAGCGTTAGTTCCACCCGCTTGGCCCCCGCTTGCACCGCCCGCTGAAAGCCCCGGTAGTTGGGGATCAGCGCACTGTATACCACACCGGGGCGGCGTTCGATACCCGCCAACACCGCCTCTGCATCGGCCATATTGGGCACCGCCTTGGGGTGGACAAAGGCGGTGGTCTGAATGTCCTCAAACCCGCAGCGGGACAGTCGGTTGATGATTTCCACCTTGGTTTCGGTGGGGATCGGCTGTTTTTCGATCTGGAGCCCATCCCGGGGCCCCACTTCCTTGATGGTGATGCGCTTAGGCAGTTGCAGCATCTTGGGCCTCCTTTTCGGTGAATTTAGATGACATGTTCTTCCCGCAGTTGTTCCAGTTCTTGCGCCGAAAGATGCAGCTCTTCCCTATAGACTTCTTGGTTGGCGCTACCCATCTCGGGACCCAGATGGTCGATGGTACAGGGCGTGCCGGAGTACACCGGGAAGATCCCGGGGACCACCACATCCCCTAACACGGGATGCTGCACATGCTTCAGGCTCTCGCGGTAGTTCATCTGCTCATCTTCAAAGATGTCGTCGATGTAGTTGATGGGGGTCGCCGGGATGTCGAAACCATCCAGATACTTGCATACCTCCCGGGCCGGGGCATAGTGGCTGCTCCAGTCGTCGATGATCTTATCCAGTTCCTCATGGTGGGCCACCCGGTCGGTGTTGGTGATAAACCGCGGGTCGGTGAGCAGCTCCGGTTGGCCCATGGCTTCGGGCAGACGAGACCAGGTGTTCTGGGTGCTGCAAGCCAGCACGAACCAACGACCGTCGCTGCCGCGGTAGTAGTTGGCGGGACTGGCTGCGCCGGTGTACAGCGGTTCGATTTTCGGCACTTTTTTGTTTACCGAGTAGTTGGTGATCTTATCTTCCATGGTGCGCAGCAGCGGCTCATACAGCGAGACATCCACCACTTGGCCTTCCCCACCGTTCTTTACCACATTCATCACGGCGCTCAGGCCGCCCATCACGGCATACATGCCGGCCATCAAATCCGCCAGCGGCACGCCGGGGCTGATGGGCGCCCGGTCGGGATAGCCATGGAACCCGGTAAAGCCGGAATAGGCCGTGACCGGCGTGCCCAGCCCCGCCTTGCTGTGATAGGGGCCGGTTTGCCCGTAACCGGAAATGCGCACCAAGACGATCTTCGGGTTGACGGCTTTCATGGCATCATAGCCGATGCCCCATTTTTCCAACGTGCCGGGGCGGAAGTTCTCGATCACCAAATCCGCATCCCGCACCAGATCCAGCAGCAGCTTCTGCCCCTTTTTGCCGTGCAGATCCAGCGTGACACAGCGCTTGTTGCGCCCCATGGTGATCCAACGCAGGCTCACCTCATGGGTCTTTTCATCGTAGGGCAAAAAGGCGCGGAAGGGGTCCCCCTTGCCCGGCATCTCAATCTTGATCACGTCGGCGCCCCAGTCGGCCAGCAGTGACCCGGCAAAGGGCCCGGCTACGACGTTGCACAGTTCGATCACTTTTAGGGAAGTAAGCGGTCCGGTTCTCATGGTGTATTTTCCTTTCTGTGATAGGCTATCGGCATCGGTTGACGGCCAATCAGGCCGGGTCCTGCGGTTTGCGGTCCATGACAAAGGTATCTCCGGTCGAGATACCGCCGTCCACGCAGATGACCTGACCGGTCAGGTGGGCGCTGCCCGGACTGAGCAGCATGACCACCGGGCTGACCAGCCATTCCAAACGACCGGGCACCCCGCGGGGGATGGCTTCGATCCGGCGGCGGTAGCCGTCCGGGTTGGCCATGATGGTGGCACGGTTGATGTCGGTGACCACCAGCCCCGGGGACAACACATTGACATTGACCCCCTGCGCGCACCACTCGGTGGACAGGGCGCGGGTAAACCCGTTGATGGCCGCCTTACTGGCGGAGTAGGCCGTGTACTTCGCCTTACCCTGCAGCGCGCTGAGGGAGCTGACGTTGACGATCCGCCCTTTGTGGGCCGGCAGCATATATTGTCCGGCCGCCTTGCAGCAATGCACAATTCCGGTAAAGTTCACATCCACCACATGGTTGAAGTTCTCCATATCGATTTCCAACAGCGGCGCCACATGGTTGATTCCCGCACAGTTCACCAGACCGTCAATGCGTTGGTACTTTTCATAGATACGGGCAAACGCCCCCTGTACCGCGGCAAAATCCGTCACGTCTGCCGCACAGCCGATGGCATCTGCCGCGCCGCGGGCTTTCAACTCCTCGGCTGCCTGTTCACAGGCCTCCTGCCGGGTGGCCACAATCGCCAGCCGAGCGCCCAGATCTGCCAGTGCGTTGGCAATTTCGCGGCCAATCCCGCGGGTCCCGCCGCAGACGACGATCACATCGCCTTGCACGCCAAACAATGAATTCAACGTATAGTTCATGGTTACCTTCCTTTCCCTGCGTTGCTGGGGGAGATGCTTTCTGCCCCTATTGTGCCAAGACCGCCCGTGGCTGTACAGCCGCAATTTCGGGATTTGTGAACTTCGTCCCACAGTTCCGCATGAACATTTTCCGCTCTCTGTCACAAAAACCGTTCTTTTTCCCCTGCCGCAAAAAAATGCAGCCCGCCGGTCCCCTTTGGGATAAAGGGAAACCGGCGGGCTGCGCCCAGGTATTTTACATACTTCCTTACGTTTCGTCGTCTTTTTTGTCGATTTCTTCGCTGTTGACTTTTCCCTTTTGGTGCAGGCTGCGGTAGTTGCCCGGCGTCATGCCCACCACCTTGCGGAAGGTCCGAATAAAACTTTGGGAGTAACGGAACCCGACATACGCGCCGATCTCATTGCTGCTCATCTTGGTTCCGGCCAGCAGTTCCTTGGCATGTTCAATGCGCAGATTGTTGATATAGTTGACCACATTGGTCCCGGTGTATGCCTTGATTTGCTTGCTGGCATAGGTGGCACTAAGCCCCATTTGCTCCGCCACATCGTCCAGCGAGATGTCCTGATTGTAGTGGTTGCGGATCCACTCCAATACCTCCTGCACCCGCATATCCTTCTTGCTTTGCAGTTGTTCCTGCATCATGCCCGCTGCGGCTTGGGCATAGGCAACCAGACAATCCGCCACCTCATGGACCGACTCCATCTGCTCCAAACGAGCTTGCAGCTTTTTCACATCGGCAAACCGATCCTCCAGATGCTTTTCGCGGCCGGCGATGGCATTGCTGATCACATCCGCCAGTTTCGTCCCCATCTTGCGCACCTGCTCGATCTCGGTGTAGGGGTTGTTGTGCAGGATGGAGAAATAGCTTTCCAACAGTTCCGAGGCTTCCTTGATCTTGCCCAGTTTGATCTGATCCACCAGCTTTTTCTGGTTGTCGTAACTCATCTGGAGATCTGCTTCCATCTTTTCGGAATAGGTGTAGGGTACGTCCTTATGGTAGTAGATCTTATGCTGGATCAACTGTTTGGCGTGTTCGTAGCTTTCCACCAAACTCCACGGGTCCTCCATCACATCCCCAAAGGCAATGACCACCTGTTGTTCGCTCAACAGGGTAAGCTGCTTTTGCATGGCCTGCCCCATCTGGTCAAGCCCCTGTTGGATCTGTTTGCGGTGCATCGTTGCCGGCATACAGACGATGGCCGCCAACAGCGAATGGTCTGCCCAAGCATAGCAAGCGTGATAGTCTTCCAACAGGCGTTCGTTGCAGCCATATTGCAGCATACGCTGGAATTGGCTGTAAATGTCCTGATGCAGGTTGAGTTTCATGGCACTGATGGCCTCGATCCGCGCCAAAAACACCAGATATTTCTGGGGTTCTTCCCGCAGCAGCCCCATCTGCTCCATCACCGTTTTGCGTACCTGCGCATTTTCTTTGCGCAGCGCCTCCCCTTTGATGAGGGAAAGGACCACATGCTCCCGAATCACGTCGGAAAAACTCTTCAGCACCTTGGCTTGTGTATCCACCTCTTGCAGCGCATCCACGCCAACGCGCTGCAGATAGTCCACACAGCTCTCCTGCGGGTCGGGGAAGGTCTGCGTACAACGCTGCAATTCCAACGCCGCCTCCAATTCGCGGCGCTGACGCTGGTACGCCCCCAGTACATAGCAGCCTTCGCTGACCAGAAGAAGGATCGCGATGCCGATCCAGATATTCCTGTTCTGTGCGTCGATGGCACTTTGCACCGCACTGTACGGCAGCACCTGCACAAAGCGCCAGCCGTAACTGCTTTCCTGCACCTGCGCCATCAGATAGGGAACGGAATCCAAGGTAACTTTTGTCCACGATTGTTCCCCACTGAGAAATGCCGCTTCCAGCGGGAGCTCTGTATAACTCTCCGGTGCGCTCTTGCCGCTTTGGTCCCACAGCAGCTTTCCTTCGTTATTGTAGATCCACAAATGGCCGCTCGCCGATTCGCCGGTAGCAGCCCGCGCCACCAGACGGTCCCCCAAATCTTCGATGCTGATATTGTACACAAGGCATTTGTTTTGCAGGGTAGAAAAGTAGGGCACCCGGCTGACCATCGAGATATACCGGTCCTCCTGCCGGTAGGGAGTATGTACGGTGCGCACCGTATCCAAAAGCTGCATGCCGCCCAGCCCGGAATCGTACTGCTGCCGCCAGCTCAGATCATAAAACGCATCGTCCGCATACCCCATACTGTCCAGCGAATTGTAGATGGTATGGTTCAGGTTGCACACCAGATAGGCACTGTTGATATCGACGTGCATTTCGGTATACTTTTTCAGCTCCGAACAAGCCAGTGCCGCTTCGATGGGATCATCCGCCTGCGCCGTAAGCCCCACATCGATATAGTGGACGTTGGAGGTATTCTCATTCATGATCAGCGCAATAGAGTCCAGCGTATCCTTCACAAAAGCCGCTTGATAATTGGCCGCCTCCAGCAAGATATCCGCCTCATTTTGGCAGGTCTGTTTTTGTGCCACATCCGACAGTGCTTTGCCAACCAAAAGCGGTGACAAAAGCAAAAGAGCCACGTAGATCCAAAAGCGATGCGTTTTGGCCAGATAATGAAACACAAAGGATGGATGAATGTAGTGTTCCTGTTTCATGATTCACCTTTTTCGTTCCTATCACGAAATCTGCTGCCAAAGTGCATCTTCTCCAGTACGGTTTTTGCTTACGTTGGCAAACAAGAAGCCGCGCGGTGTATTTCTTCTTGCTTTTTCAGCATATCGTTAGAACATTTTTTTGTCAACCGCGCAGCTTCGTCAAAAACATCGCTGGAATGTTATTTCAACACATTCCCGCTTTTCTTCTCCATTTTGCCCAAATTTTGCCCCTCCGGTTTGGCGGTTCTGTTTGCCCGTTTCAAAAAATGTGATTTTCGCGGATAACAAAACCTCTTTTTTGTCGTCTTTCGTTCACCATCTCGGCTTTTGTCCATTGATTTTCCCCCTCGTTTGCCGAACAATGGAGTTGTCGAACGCGAGACGGCACAGGGGTTTTCCCCGGGAGAAACGACCTTTGTACCGCGTCTCCAGAATAGAAAAGCGCTTTCTAACAAATTCTAGCAAACTATGAATTTTTGCCATAAGCAAGGAGGAATCATCGCATGAAACGAGTTTGGAAGATTATGAGCGCTGTTCTGGCCGCCAGTATGTTGGCCGCCTGCGGCAGCACGTCCAGCAGCACCGCTTCCAGCACTGCTTCGGAGAGTGAGAGCACCACTGCCACCGCCGAAAGCACCACCACCGCCACCGAGGATGCCATCACCCTGCGTTTGGGCCATACCCAGCCCACCGACCATCAGGCCAACCTGACTGCCGAACGTTTCGCCGAATTGGTCAATGAATATTCCAATGGCTCGGTCACCATTGAAATCTACCCCAACAGCACCTTCGGCACCGCAGCCGAGATGAATGCCGCTGTACAGAGCGGTGACTTGGATCTGTATTTGAATGCTTCTGCCCAGTTTGCTTCCCAGTACGAGCCCATCACCGTGGTGGACGCTTGGTATGTGTTTGAAAACACCGACCACCTGATGAAATTTTACAGCGAGGACTGCGAAGTATACCAGCAGCTGAACGAGGGCCTGAAGGAAGCCTGCGGCATTGATACGCTGGCCGCCATCTACTACGGCGCCCGCCATATGACCACCGAAACCCCGCTGAACACCATCGCCGACCTGAAGGGTCTGAAGATGCGTGTAGCCAGCGACCCCATGCCCACCGCGTTCTTTGAAGCGATGGGCGCCACCCCCACCCCCGTTGCCTACAACGAAACCTATCTGGCTTTGCAGCAGGGCGTGGCCGACGGTCAGGAGAACCCCGCCGCCTCGATCCTGAGCATGAAGTTCTACGAGGTCCAGAAATACCTCAACCTGACCGCACATCAGTATCAGATGCTGACCTTCTATATGAGCGTAGCCAGCGAAGCCAACCTGAGCGACTCTCAGATGGAAGCCATCCGCCGCGCAGCTTCGGAAGCCGCCGAGGAACACAATGCTGTGGCCTTCGATCAGGAGCAGGAGCAGATCGACGCGCTGGGTGAGTATCTGGAAATCGTGGAGCCCGACGTGGAAGGCTTCAAAGATGCTTGCGCCGCCATCTATCCCGAGTATGAGAGCACTTGGGGCGAGGGCGTTGCCGACGCCATCAAAGCGCTGGCCGAATAAGCTGTCTCTCCGTTTGCCCCGATTGACCTTTTCATGCTGGGGCGCGCCGCGCGCAGCATCTGCGGGTAGCGCGCCCCGCTTTTCTTTGCACCGGCTGTTGCGGCCGGATACCAACTTACAAGAGAGGACCTTCTATGATCAAAAAATTTGAACGTTTTGAGGCCATTCTTGCCAAAGTACAAAGCCTCTTTTTCTGCGTTGTTTTGGGGTTCATGGCACTGGTCATGTTTGCCGCGGTCGTCTGCCGGTATGTACTCAACAACCCGCTGATCTGGAGCGAAGAACTGACCACCGTTATGCAGGGCGCCTTGGCCTTTGCCGGCATTGGTTATTGCTGCCATTACAAGGCCCACACCCGTGTGCTGCTGCTGCACGATAAGCTGCCCAAGATCGGACAGGTGATCTGCGATCTGCTGTGCGATGGCGTGATGATCTTCTGCCTGTTTAAATTCTGCGAGACGATGCCCAAGTACATCAAGAGCAAGGAAGCCTACCTGACCACCCTGCGCTGGCTGAACTACTCGGTCTTCAACTACTTTATCTATGCCGGATTTATTCTGGCCATCTTCTACATTCTGGTGGATGCGGTGCGCACCGTCTTGCAGGCGATGCACCCCGAACTTGCAGAATCGGAAGAATCCTGACCGGAAAGGAGTTTCGCTATGGCACTATTGTTTGGTTTATTTTTCCTGTTTTTGATTATGGGCATGCCGGTGGCCTTTTGCATGATGTGCAGCGCCGTTTTTTACTGCATGACCTACGGCGAAAGCATCAACATGGTACTTACCCGCACCATTGCGGGCCCCAGCTCCTTTACCCTGATGGCGCTGGCCTTCTTCATTCTGGCCGGCAACATCATGAACAACGGCGGCGTCACCGATCAGATCTTCGGCTTTTGTAAGAAAGCTGTGGGCTGGATCCCCGGTGGTCTGGGCCACGCCAACGTACTGGCTTCGGTGATTTTTGCCGGCATGTCCGGTGCCGCCGTGGCGGATGCCGGCGGTCTGGGCGCCATCGAAGTCAAGGCCATGCGTGACGACGGTTATGACGATGAATTCAGCGTTGCCGTCACCGGCGCCTCCTCCATCATCGGTCCCATCATCCCGCCCAGCATTCCCGTCGTTGTCTATGCAGTGGCGGCCGGGGTATCGGTGGGCAAACTGCTCATCGGCGGCATCTTCCCCGGTTTGGTGCTGGCCTTTTGCATGATGGTCTACATCTACTTTGTGAGCAAAAAGCGGCACTATCCCCGCCACAAATTTGAAGGCCTGCCTGCACTGGGACGTTCCTTTGTCAAATCCATTCCCGCCCTGCTGACCCCCTGCATCATTCTGGGCGGCATTCTGACCGGCATCTGCACCCCCACCGAAGCCTCTGCCGTAGCGGTGGCCTACGCACTGGTGTTGAGTCTGGTTTCCCGCAATCTGAGCTTGAAAGACCTGCCCAAGATCTTGGATGACACCATCCTGACCACCATGTCGGTCCTGTTCATCGTCGGCTGCGCCAATGGTTTTGGCTACATTATCACCATTGCCCAGCTTCCCCAACAGATGATCGACCTCTTCTCCACCTTCATTTCGGATCGGTATACCGCGCTGCTGCTCATCAACCTGTTCCTGCTGGTAGTCGGCATGTTGATGGAGTCCTTGTCGGCGCTGACGCTGCTCACCCCGATTCTGGTCCCCATCGCCATGAGCTACGGCATCGACCCCGTCCATTTCGGCATCGTCATGATCCTCAACCTGATGATCGGTATGCTGACACCTCCCGTCGGCATGGTCCTCTTCGTGTTGAGCCGCATGACGCCGGTGCCTTTCGAAAAGATCTGCAAGGCTATGATCCCCTTCATCGTCATGTGTCTGGTGGCGTTGGTCATCATTGCTTTGTTCCCGCCGGTTGTCACCTTCCTGCCCAATCTGTTGATGGGCTCCTAACCCTTTGCAAAGGAGTGTTTGTGTATGGTACCCTTTTTTGAATTTCACCGCGAAGCGCTGAATCCCCAGATCCGTGAAAATGTTCGCAAGACCCTGCCCATGCTTTCCGAAATGAAAGACGCCGAACTGCGGGAAAAAGTCATCGATGCTTGGGCGCTCTCGTTACAGATGAACGGCTGGACCGCCATCGAGGAGATGCCCGGTTCCGGCATGCCTGAGGCTTCGGCCATTGGCGACCAGTCCATGCATATCAAAGTGGTCATGTATACCTCCATGAGTATCTACCGCAACCTGAAAAAAGCCTATGAGCGGGACTTCGGGTTGGATGAAGACATCCTGATGGCCTGCGCTGCCCTGCACGATGTGGGCAAACCCTATGAGTACAACCGTACCGAGCGCCCCAAATGGCAAGCCGATGACAAAGAGTACGGCATGCCCAACCTGCGGCATCCCTCCTACGGCGTGTTTATCTGCGGCGTCTGCGGATTACCCGCACCGGTCCTCAACGTGGCCGGGTACCACAGCCCCGAAGGCCGCTTTATCAAGCGCAGCGCTTACGGCGAGATCGTCCACTACGCGGACGACGGCTCTTGGTTCCCGTTGGCGCGGCTGTGTGATCTCAACATCCCCCATCTTTAATCATTTTCTCCTTCTCAAAAACGGCAAAAGGGCCACAGCGCTGTGCGCTGTGGCCCTTTTGCCGTAATCTTTTCATCCGTGCAAAGCATACATGGTAAAAATGCCTTCCGCCAGCAGCAGATTTTGCTCGACGCTTTTCACCTCAACGTCGATTACACAGACCGTCCGGCCCCGGCGAATGACGCGGCTTTCCGCCACCACCGTTCCTTCCGATACATTGCGCAGGTAGTTCAGTCCGCCGCTTTGCGTCACATAGCGCCGTCCGTCGGTGCGTGCCGTTGTACCGCTGCAGCAGTCCGCCAAGGTGAACAGCAAGCCGCCATGGACTGCCCCCAACGGATTGAGGAACTCCGGCCGCAGCCGGATGGACAGTTTGGCATAATCCCGGGCAAGGTCTTGCATCTCAATCCCTACCATGCGGGCAAAAGGGTTATTTTCCAACTGTTGTTTCAGGGCTTGGATCTGCTCGGGTGCCAAAGACTGGGGCATAATGTTCTCCTTCCGGCGTTTGGGTTCTTCCTGATGGGTTCTTTGTCCCTATTGGTATACCATATTCCCGTAGCCTTGGCAAGGCGGCGTTTGGGTTATCGGTTCAAAGTCCATACCGCCCAGTTCAGATACCCCGCAAAGGTCACCCACAACAGATAAGGAATTTGCAGCCAAGCCGCCGGGCGGCTGACAACCGCAAAGGCTGCGATCATCGCCAAGATTGCCACCCACAGGATCGCCAGACAGAACAAAGACGCCAAGTAGTACCCGCCGGCAAAGAACAGCAAGCTCCAGCTAAAATTCAGCGCCAACTGCAGCGCCCACAACACGACTGCCTGCGACACATTCGCCCCGCCTTTGTCCACCACCAGCGCAAGGCCAATGCCCATAAGCAGGTACAGCACCGTCCACACCACCGGGAACACCGCCCCCGGCGGCGTCAACGGGGATTTTTGCAGCAGCGGATAGACGGTTTCCAACCCTTTACGGGACAGAACGCCCGCCAACGCCCCTACCCCCAGCGCCAGAATGGGAAAAACCAGAAATCCCCATTTCTTCATAGCGACACTCCTTTCGTTTCCCTGTGCCCCACAGTATGCAGCATGGGGCAATGTTTGTGCCGCCATACAGCAAACGTGCCGGAGCGTTTTTCGCGCTCCGGCACGTTCCGGGTTGTAGGTTTTTTATGGCTTAGTCGTCATGCTTACGTTTACGCAGCACTACCAGCGCCACCAAGGCTGCGGCGGCCAACACCGTCACGCCTCCCAGCAAACCCACAGGCATGGTATCACCGGTTTGAGGGATTGTCCCCGTAGTCACCGCAACAGGTGTTGCCGTGGGCGCCGGTGCAACCGTAGGCTTCGGGGTTTGCGTCGGTTGGGGCTGTTCCGTCCCCGTTCCCGGGTTGTCGTGATGGGCAGGGCGTTCCCATACCAGCACAAACGGCGAGAAACTGTCAGTCTGGAAGGAGATGCCATGTTCGTCCGTCGAGATGATTTCCAGTGTTTCCACTTCAGCCTTCTCGATCGCCTCACTGATAGCATCATTATCCATCTCACGGTTCATGCCTTTGAAGTGAACCAAATAAAACTGGGTGTTTTCATCGGTTCCTTCCGGATACGGCCAGTAAACGGTAACCGGTTTGTCTGCGGTCAGCCAGACATTTCCGTTATTGGCATCTACCAAATCCAGATATTTTGCCTGATAGTCGGGATCCTGCAGCTCCGTACCAATCTGCGTCAGTGCGTGATTCTTGAGCTGCGTACCGTAATCTTCATTTTCTCCAGTATCCTTGCTGTCTACCACGTCGTCGAACAGTAAGGACGGAGCAGCTTCATCAGTCACATCGATTTCACTGCCGTTGATGAGGTATCGGGTATCCGACTCAACAACAGCATACGCCTTGCCGTCTTCCTGTTCCACATTCTCGATCGTGTCTGCCACCGGTGTGACTACAGAATCCTGATCACCTGTAACATAACGAATTTTTAATTTGCCGGATTCGTTTTTCATGGTACAGGTATAGATTGTGGAAGCCTCATCATTTTCGTCCGGAATGGTAATGTCGATTCGAACATTATTCAGGTTGACTTCACCGGCATAAAGATTCATATCGTACTGTTGGAAAAGGCTACCTTCCGTATCTGGCTGGAAAGTATCACTGATATGGAGGTTGCCGTTCTCGTCAGTAAATTCCAGACGGACCTTATCCTGTCCGTCCTTTGCCGGTACGATGCGATAGATGTAACGGTCATATGCGCCGGAATAAGTTTTACCATATGGCTGTAAGTTCCAGCTACGGTCATCCGACGTTGTGTAGATTTTCAAATACTTTGACAGATCAGCGCCCTCACCGTCCGTTGCAATCCCTGCCTGTTTCAAAGCGGTGTTGATATCATCCGGCAAGGTGATGTAAAAACCGGGTTCTGGCAGGCCAGAGTTCGTTTGATCGGTACCTTCCAACACATTGCCATCTTCATCTGTTACCACGCCTTTGTAGCCATCACCACCCATGTAGATGGTAATATCGGCCGGACGAACCAACGTAACGGCATCGTGAGCAGCTTTCAGACTGGTACAGTTCGTATTCCCCGTCAGGGTTGCTATACCGGTGTCCGTATTGAAATCTGTAAACTCAACAACATGGAACACGCCGTCACCGTCGTGCGCATTCCAACGAGCATCTTTGGAGTCGTCGTACCACCCGTTGATTTTTCCCTCTGCATCGCAATTATCCAGATCCTTGCAATCGTCCAGTAGCCAATCCTCTCCAACCTGTCCAAACTCAAGTGTTCTTGTCTCTTGGTTCGGCATGAAACAAATGTCGTCGCCAGCAGTCGTTGCATGATTGTTATAGATTACAACATCACCACTCAACTTGATGGTTCCAACTGTGAAAATGCCACCACCATACATTTCACTTAAATTCTCGGAATTTTTACCATTATTGACAATAGTAGCGGAACCGATTGTAAGATTGCTGACGCCTTGCAGCCCGGCAATGCCGGAACCGGCATTATCTTGGATGGTTACTTTTGCACCACTTTCAATGCAGCTTGCGGTAGTATTCCCCCAGAAGGTAATGCCCGCGCTGGACGTAGCCCCGGTATCGATATTTGAGCCAATAATTTTACTTAGGCTCCAATCGCCCTTATACCCGTTGCGTTCCACATCCAGTGTACAGGTACTATCAACATTCAAAATACGAACCCATACGCCACTGTATGCGTTATCGGTTGCGGTAAGGACGGAATTTCCCGTCATATCAATTTTATAGGCAGAAATGCCCCAGCTACCGTTATTATCAAATTCAACATTGGAGTTGTTTTTGATTGTGTAATAGGTGCCGTTGGATCCGTTGCCAGTGCTGTTCAGGACCTTGACCGTACTATTGTCAATTTCTGCCAAAAAAGTCCCGGTAAATCCAGACCGGTTGCCATCCGAAATGTAGGTAGAATCAATGATGTTAACTTTATACGTACTGTTGCCGCCATCCCATTCCAAGGCATCCTCATCATAGTTTTGGATCGTCAGACTGGTACCATTAAGCAGGTTCAGTGTGCAGTTATTCGTAAGATAAATGGCATGAACCGTTTTGGGCTTTCCTGTATCGGAACCAATCGCGCCTTCTGCATTTTCACCATCCATCACCATCGTAACGTTGTCAAGGGTAAACGTAGCACTGCTGGCACAAATGCTTTGCCAGTTCCATTCACCGTAAGCAGGCGTCATACCGATGTCTTGCATATTGACATTAACATTCCGAAGGGTTAGTTCCATGGATTTACCCTTATCATTATAACCAATCGCAATGCCATATTTTTCAAACGTAATAGTCGGCTTTTCGCTCAGTTGATCCGCCGCTTGAATCGTCAACGTTTTATGAATATTCAATCCGTTTGTGGTCGCATCCGCCAAGAGCTCGATGGTTTCGCCTTCTTGGGCCGCCTCAACCGCCTCATCCAGCGTTTCATAATATATATCGCCGATTTTGGCTACATCACCGTCGGTCAATGTAGAGACCAAACTGTTGTCCAGTGTGGTGAGGTCCAGTTCTACCTCCTCGCCAGCACCGGTCACCTCGTCAGAAAGGGAATCTTCACTGCCGCTCGGGTTAGCCCCGGTTGTCTCATTGTCCTTCTGATTTTCTTTCTGAAGCTCTTCTTCTCCCCCTTCAGTCGTCTTATTCTCTTCTTGGTTCAGATCCTCATTTCCAGACTCAGTTTGTTGCTCTTCAGGGGTCTTATTCTGGGAATCGCCTTGCTGTGTATCAGCTGTACCAGAATCTTTTTCTCCCTCCCCAAAGCCGCTATCCTCTGAAGACGGTGTAAGTGTTTCCACCGTTGTGTTTGGTGCCTCGTCCACCGCCAGTACCTGTACTGGCAGCAGCGAGGCTGCCAGTGCTGCGGCACAAATCAGGGCGGCAATACGGCGAATGCCGTTTTTGCCTGTTCGCATCTTGAAAATTCCTCCTTTAATTTGCGTGTCTGCGTATCTGCGGGTATATCGGTTCGCCCGAAATCGGACGTTCCTTCCAAAAATCGTTCAGGGCCTCAAGCACCTGCCACCCAACCGGTGGATTCCTGTTCTGCTTGCAACAACATGTCGTAAACTTGCAGTAGCTGCTGCTCTAAGTTTGCGTACAGATTGTCCTGCGTAGCACGGCAGAGATTGCGAAGGCAGCGAGGGTTCCCTTTCTCCTCGGGGACGCCTGCTTCCCGGCAGCGTTCCTGCATCTTTCGGCAGAGATTCGAGCGGTTGATGGGTCAGCCGTTTCGCGTTGCAAAGACCGGACCGCTGACAAGCTGCTTTTCTTGGATATACTCCAACAATTCCTGACGCAGAAATTTCGGCAGGCGAAGGATATAGCGGCTGCTGCGACAGGAAAGCGTCGCGCCGCCTGCTTCGACCACCTGCGGCGTGACTTGATCCAAACACTGCAGCGGCAAACCCGTGATGACAAACAGCTTGACCAACAGGTAAATCTGATGCCAGCCGCGCCGTCGGGCAGCGCGCAGCATACGAAGGTATTCCGTTCGGGTCAATTCCGGCGCCGGCATTGAATCTGCAGGGCCGTGGTGCATCAGCAAGTCATAGCGGCCACACCATCGAAAGTAGTTGTTTGCCACCGATATGCGGATATTGATACTGAGTTGGTGATATCCATTTTCTCGCAGATCCCGCTGCCAGCGAGACAGCGCTCCGGCATCGGGTGGTTTCCCGTCCAAGTATTTCTGTAATTCGTAAAGAACGCGTCGGTAGCTGGTACGGGTATCTGCATTCCAGTCGGCACCGTCTTCCCTTTCCAAATACGCCTCAATGGGGTACCCGGGCAAAATCTCGGCATCGGTCTTCATCAGCCTGCCTCCTTTCTACAAAAGTATGGTTCTGTTGCAAAAACAGATACTGCGGTCTTCCGATTGCAGACTTTCCACTGTACAGAACCTTTTTCAGGCATCTGTCAAAAGAAAAAAGGCGCAGAAAGATTAACTATTAAAAGTCAACCCCGAAAATGAATGGTGGTGGTGAAAAA
>NZ_CALADU010000316.1 GCF_937890665.1 uncultured Subdoligranulum sp. | reverse complement strand
CATGGCACAGCGCTCCCAGATTTTCCATGCAAACCTGCTTTATTTCAGGAATAAGGGGGATTTCTTCATCACATGGTGTCATCTCCACCGTAAAGGAGGCTCCCGCCTGCTGCATCCTTTTAATATTAGCAAAGTAGGTTTCAAATAAATTGAGCCTCTTAAGTTCGAGATAGTGAAAAGAAAATTTGATAAACAGATGTTCAAGAAGTTCTCGTGGAAAGGCCGCCAATTCCTCAAAGCGATGTGTGAGAATACCATTTGTCACCACTGAGACAAAGTGACCTTCTTCTAATAATTCACGTACGATTTGAACAACTTCTTCTGGGATCAGTGTTTCTCCCCCTGCACAAAGGTTTAAAACGCAGCTCCCCATTTTTTTCACAGACAGCGCCTCGCGGATGTCTTTTGGAGAATGCTCAAAACGCGGAACTTCTTGCCTAAAGAGACCTTGCTGTGCAACATAGCAATAGCTGCAACGAAGATTACACGTTGTAACTGGAATATAGCAGTCAATATAGTGCTTTATCTTGATCGCCATCGAAACCCACTTTCCTTTCCCCGCCCCGATCGGCAGGATATATCTTTACTATACAAGATTGTCATTTGTTTCCACAATGTTTTTTAATGCATCAAAAAGGTTTCTTTCAAACACCGGATAGTGTGGCTCCTCAACCGTCAGTGCTTGTTGCACAGTTTGGACCAGTTTATCTGTGTGCCCCCCAAGATACCAAACCGCATTGGAGTCTTTCAAGAACGTTTCATATACATCACGGCTCTTACCTGTCAAACTATCCAGCACCACGCAGGGAGTACCCGTCACAACTGCAAACAGCATCCCATGCAACCGATCTGTAACAACCACTTGGCTATGAGCATAACACTGCAATTCGGCATTAACCACAGCAGCTCGATCCACTCGCGAGATGTCTTTTGGCGCTATATTGGTACGGCATTCAGCTTTGGGATCTACCGTCTTAATCATATCCAAAATTTGCTCACTCGTCACCGACAGCACACGCTCATCATCTGTCCGCAAACAAGCCAAAACACCTGACCGCTTAAATCCATAATTTCTTTTCAGCGCAAAAGCCATATCCGGCATAAGCGCCGCATGAGCATTAGGAAAGTGCTTACATGCAAACGCATAACTTTCCGCACCACGTGCAAAAATAGTCAGTTTTCTATGATTGTTATATACCTGCTGCGAAAGATCCAACTGCTGCCGCCCAAAGTCATCCTCCGAGAAAAAGATACTCTGCGGCAAAATAATTACCTGATTATTGGGGAAATCTGTCACGATTCGGCGATGAAGTTCTTCTTCCGCCGGATACAAACTACCTAAATTTCCCCCGCCATTCATAATAAAAATGTCTTCGGCATTAATAATTGCCTGCAAAAAATCATACTTGCGCTCTACCTCGTAAGTTGAAAATTCCACCTGATAATAGTCTGGAAAATAGCGACGCAGAATATCCTGTTCTGCCAGTGTAATAGCTGCATCACCAATGTTTTGGTGCTCAGCAGTGGCAATCATGATTGCCTTTTTCTTTTGGCGCAGCTCAGATACCTGCTGTTGGATATATGTTTGTTGCTGCCACACATAAAACTTGCTTTCTTCATCCTTTAACCTATTTATAGCTTGTTGTTGCTGTGCAAGAATATCTCTACATTCTGTAATCTTACTTTCTAAGATTTCTTGACCGGATTTTTGCTCCTTTGCGCTCCATTTTAGTTCTGCGACCCCGCGTTTTAAATCCGTCAGTCCTTGGTTTAACTCCGCCGTCTGCAGGCGGCTACAGTATCGAACCACGCGCTGCATGGGTCTCAACATGCCCTGCAACCCACGCTTTACCTCTTTTTTCAATCGTACGATAACCGCACTTCTCTGTGAGTTTTTCCGCTTTTCTTTGCTCTTATTTCCACTGCGAAGATGCTCTAACGCCTTACGTGGTTTACGCGCAATCACATCTTTCTTTACAGTTTCAAATTCTTTAGGTACCCAGTCTGCTTCTTCACATCCTTGGCGGAACAGCGAATCTTCCATCATTTTTTGAAGCAAAGCAACGCGCTCATTATCATCACGTAACTGAGAAGTCACCGCCGTTTCCTGCATGCTCCGAAGACCGGAAGACGCCACATAATTACAGAAGCAGGCCCACTCTTCTTGGCTTTGTTTTTCTTTCGGCCCCAGGTGCATCAGCAGTTGCCGCACCAAATACATCTTATTTTCAAATAAATCCGGCCGGTATCGATCCGTCAATGAGCCTGATCCTGTAATTCGATTATAATAATATACGATTTTGTCCAAAAACACGACCCCGTTACAGGCGTCATAATACGTCATGTTGGCGACAAAATCTTCCCCCAGCGAAAGTTCCGGAGGCAACTGCAATTGCAGCTTGTTCCACAGTTCCCGACTATATAATTTTCCCAGCAAATCTTCCAACAGAGCACTATGCCAAATTAACCGCATACGCTGCCGGGCAAAATCATCTCTTCCTAAAACATGCTCACCTAAACCAAGCCAGCGTGCTGTCAATAGCCTGTGATCAGCCTTCGGGGCAGAAAAATCCACCACCAGTTTGTTCCCGATCACCAACTCCATCCCGGTGCGAGTCGCCGCCTCAACAAGTTCCTCCAGCATATTCGGTGCCACAACGTCATCGCTGTCTACAAAGCAAAGCCAGTCTCCCATCGCTTGGGCTATTCCTATATTGCGAGCCCGGCTGACCCCGCCATTTTCGACAGTAACAACATGAAAGCGCGGATCCAATTGTTCATATTGGTTGCAAATATCCAGAGATGAGTCCGTGCTGCCATCATTAACCAAAACCGCTTCAAACCAGGGGTATGTCTGTGCCATTAGTGCATTCAAACAATATCCCAGCCATTTATCTGCATTATAGACCGGAACGATAATACTGACCAGTCCGTGATTCTTCATTTCTATTTACTCCTTACGCACCATTTTGCGCTGCATCCCACATGCGAACACAAGCATTCAAACCATTTTGCTCCAACTCGCCAAGGCACCTCTGGTAAATCTCATCAATCCCATGCCGTTCCAGCTCCGGTCGATCTTGCAAGGCAATTTGAATCGTCTGCTCCACTTTTTCTCCATGCAGATCATTCGCAACACATTTTGACAACGAAGTGAACAATGTATAGCAGTACACACTGCACATTTTTTTGTCAAGCGCCGCCAATTCAGGTCTTTCCCAAACAAGATGCACCTTTTCGTGGAATGCTTGGCAGCTATCAAGATTGTTCAGCCGGAAAGATGCTGTAATACTGTCCTCTCGCTTGTGATCGTAATTGTACGCAGAAATATCCGCGTAAACAATCTTCTGAGCAGCCAAATAAAACTTATGCGTCGTAAATTCGTCCTCATGCAGACGTCCCACTGGATAGCGAATGCCTTCGGCAATATCTGCACGATAAAGTTTGTTCCACGCAACCGGTTTGAAACATTTCCAATTCAAGTTGCCTGCAATCGCTTCAACGGGTGTTGCTTCCAAAATTTGTCCACTACACAAAGTTTCTTCTCTTACATAATCCGCATATATATTGCGATAACTGCATTCAGAAATTTCAGCGCCATATGTAACACAAAGATTATGCAAAAGTTCCAGCATATAGGGATCGATCCAATCATCGCTGTCCACAAACGCTATGTACTGCCCTACCGCAGCATCCATTCCAACATTGCGCGCGTCGGACAATCCCCCATTTGCTTTATGTAGCACCCGAATACGAGAGTCCTGTCGGGAAAGCGTATCGCACAATTTTCCGCTGTTGTCTGTACTTCCGTCATCCACCAGCAAAATTTCCAGATTCGAATACGTTTGATTGCAAATCGAGCGAACGCAACGTTCCAAATATTCTTCCACATTATAGACCGGAACGATCACACTGATCTTATCCATTTTTTCCTCCTCTTTGCGAGGCATGATAGTTTTGTACACCTTTTAAGGGTATTTCGCATAAGAGCGGGATATTTGCAGAAAGACAGCACTCCCACTTATAACTCTACTTATATATAAAAAGTTTATCACATTTGCTTCTTGAACGCAACAGACATTTATAATTAGAATAATCTCCCTCTTCCCCGCCAAGCCGGAAGTTGTGTAAAACGTAAGCGTCAAACGTGGGACCGGGTAGACAGGTATGAGAGAATAGTGGTGGAA
>NZ_CALADU010000315.1 GCF_937890665.1 uncultured Subdoligranulum sp. | reverse complement strand
TCCAATACACAACTGTTTCGAGGACTGGAAGAAGCAGAGATTACATCTCTTTTGGATTGCCTGAATGCCACAACGCGTAGCTTTCAAAAAGGAGAGGTGATCCTTTCAGAAGGAAATACCACGGAAAATATTGGGATCGTGCTTTCTGGTTTGGCGGTGATCTCTTGCAACGATATATGGGGCAATACCAGTATTTTGGGGCATGTTGCGCCTGGTTCCGTATTCGCTGAGGTGTATGCCTGCATTCCGGGGGAGCCGATGTTGGTTACAGTGTCCGCTGTGGAGGATACCTCCGTACTGTTTATGAATGTGGGTCGCATCCTGGCTACTTGCACCAATGCCTGTCCATTTCATACAAAACTTGTCCGAAATCTGTTGACCGTCTGCGCTCACAGAAGCCTTCAGCTTTCCCAAAGAATCCAGCATACCAGTTCCAAATCCATTCGGGGGCGGCTGATGTCCTATTTTTCGGAATGCTCCAAACATGCCGGAAGTAATTCTTTTCTGATTCCGTATAACCGCCAGCAGTTAGCGGATTACTTAAATGTTGATCGCAGTACCATGTGCAATGAGCTTTCTAAAATGCAAAGAGATGGTATAATTGAGTATGATAAAAATCGTATTTCACTTAAAGTTTAAGATAATTGCATTGCTGTTCCATTTCTGAAACGATTATATTTCAAGTTGACAAAAGAGCCCCTGACTGCTTTGTTCCAGTCAGGGGGGCATCTTCAAAATTGTTCGGTATGAGTTATTTGCAGATTTATGTATTTTACAGTATCTGTCCCATATCTTCCGATGGTGCGGTGATAAGAGCGATGTTGTAGTGCTCCACTAGATAGTTGAGTATGTTGGGGGAAACAAATCCGGGAAGGCTGGGACCCAGTCGGATATTCTTTACACCCAAATACAGCAGTGTCAGAAGGATGCACACAGCTTTTTGTTCATACCAGGACAGTATTATCGAAAGAGGGAGATCGTTTACCCCACATTCAAATGCATCCGCAAGAGCCAGGGCGATTTTAATGGCACTGAATGCATCGTTGCACTGCCCAATGTCCATAAGCCGGGGCAGTTCGCCAATAGTGCCAATATTCAGGTCGTTGAAGCGGTATTTTCCGCAGGCCAAGGTCAGCACTATCGTGTCTTTCGGTGTATTTTTCACAAACTCAGTATAATAGTTGCGCCCCGGACGTGCGCCATCACAGCCGCCCACCAAGAAGAAATGCTTGATAGTTCCGGCTTTTACTGCGTCTATTAATTTGTCGGCTACACTCAGTACCGTTTTGTGACCAAATCCGGTCATAACTGTGCTGCCACCATTGATACCGGTGAATGACTGCTCTTCGGAATAACCGCCCAGTTCCAATGCCTTTTCAATTACTTGAGTAAAATCCTTGCTATCTCCGATGTGTACTATTTCGGGGTAAGATACCACGTCTGTAGTGAAAACTCGATCTGCATAGCTTACCTTGGGCGGCATCAGGCAGTTGGTGGTGAATAGAATAGGTGCAGGAATATCCATGAATTCGTTCTGCTGATTGTGCCATGCTGTTCCGAAGTTGCCTTTGAGATGCGGATATTTCTTGAGTTCTGGGTAGGCATGGGCCGGAAGCATCTCGCCATGGGTATAGATATTAATTCCTTTTCCTTCTGTCTGCTCCAGCAGAAGTTTCAGATCTAGCAGATCATGGCCGGTTATCACAATAAAAGGCCCCTTATCCACTTTAAGAGGCACTTCAGTGGGGACAGGATGGCCGAATGTTTCTGTATTTGCTTTGTCTAGCAGTTCCATACAGGTAAGGTTGTACTGACCAACTTCCATAACAATGGGAAGAAGCTGTTCCATATCCCAGTCTTCACCAATCACAAAAAGCGCCTTAGCGATAAAACGGTTTAACGCCTCATCCGTATAACCAAGTATCATGGCATGATATGTGTATGCGGCCACACCGCGAATACCAAACAGAATCAACGACTTCAAACTGCGGATATCTTCGTCTGCATTCCACAACAATGCCATATCATAATCGTTATTTCTGCCGCAGGGGGAACCGCAACTGGAACACATGGGAACCAGAGTTTCCTTCTCAGTGTGAACACGCTGAATCAATTCGCGGATGGTTTCCTCATTAAAGTTTACATTCGTAATTGTGGTGAACAAACCTTCAATCATAACTTTCCATGTTGATGCTGTGGCTAACGTATCGCCATCAGTGGCTCGTGCCAAACCAATTAGTGCACCAGTCAACTCATCTTGTAAATTAGCTATATTGGCTGTCTTTCCGCAAACGCCTACATTGCCAGTACAGCCAGCTGTTTGCTCACATTGAAAACAAAACATTTTATTCATAATTATTTCCTTTCCGGATTCTTATAGCTTGAATTGTATTCTGATCTACCAAATTTCTAAAATATGTTGCAAAGAGAGTGTAACAGTAGTAATACCAATCCAACAGCAGAAACCCAGTACCAATGGCTTGGAACCTGTTTTTACGAGTTTTACGATATTTGTGTTTAGTCCCACAGCGCTCATCGCAAGGATAATGAAAAACTTGCTCAAAGATTTCAGCGGTGAGAAGAACTCGACCGGAACACCAAGAGAAGAAGTTATCGTTGTGATGACAGACGCAATAACAAAATATAGAATGAACATCGGGAAAACAGAGGATAGTTTTACTTGATTGCCTGTAGATTTGGACTTGTGAGCACGTACAAAGGCCAATACAAGTGTGATAGGGATGATTGCCAATGTACGGGTCAGTTTTACTGTTACTGCTTTATCCAATGTAGCTGAGCCAAGTCCATATAAGGAGTCCCAAGTAGAAGCGGCTGCTGTGACCGAAGATGTATCATTGACAGCGGTACCCGCAAAAATTCCAAATGCCTCTCCGCTTGTTGTGGAAAACCCTAGAAATGTACCCAGTGTAGGAAAAAGCAATGCAGCGAGCATATTGAAGAAAAAGATCACTGAAATAGATTGAGCTACTTCTTCGTCATTTGCGTCAATAACTGGTGCAGTAGCAGCAATTGCAGAGCCGCCGCAAATGGATGATCCTATACCCACTAAAGTTGATATTTTGCCAGGAATCCTCAGTGCCTTGTGTAGTACAAATGCAATAATCAAAGATGTACTGATTGTTCCCAAGATGATAGGAAGAGATTGTTTTCCTGTTTCCAATATGACAGATAAATTCATTCCAAACCCCAAAAGAACCACAGCATATTGCAGAATTTTTTTTGATGTGAAGGTAATGCCGTCCTGCAAACGGGATTTATCTTTTAAGAACAATGTAATCAGCATTCCTGCTAGAATACCAAAAACAGGTCCGCCAACAATGGGAAACAAATTCCCTAAAAACCAACAAGGAATAGATATTGCCAAGCACAGGCCAAATCCTTTCCATATACTTTTAATCTGTGTCAAAAACGCACCTCCTTTGTCAGTGCTGACATGATACAGCCAACACTGGCAAAATGTTTTTGTAAAATTAGCCGTTTAGAAAAGTCATAATAAATGCTTTCTATGCCAAAAATCATAACTTTGTGTGCTGCGGAGTTCTTTTTGCTTTTCCAGTTATTTGTTCCGGACAAATAACATACGTACCGGTCTTGTCCCATGCCGCTTGAATGTACTGCATCCCTTTTTCCAAAAATTCTTTGCTGTATTTTTCAAGCAATGCAACTAAGCTGACCTGTTTGTCCTTTGACGGCATCATTTGACCGGTCAGAATGACGCTCTCATACAAAGTGCCAAACTTTTCAGGTTGCACTGTGGTATCACCAACGACTACAAAACAAACTTCTGAGCAGTAAGAAATATTCTCCAGCTTCTTTCCCACATTCGCAGCACAATGCAGATGAATCAGCCCATCCTTCCAGGCATAGCTGAGGGGAACTGCATATGGTTTTCCATCCTGTCCAACCGTGGACAGAATTCCATATTCTCCTTTTTGGAGAATCGTTTCAATTTCCTCGCCTACAATTTCTCTGTCTTTCCGGCGCATATCAGTACTTCACACCCTTCCAGTACATTGGCGTCATAACTTCTGCAATCTCTGGCAGAGTGACATCCCGCAAGGCCCACCGTTTGAACTCCTCAAAACCAGTACGGTCTACAATGTAGCCAATATGTTCTTTTCCGCCGGGAGCATTGGGGTCGATGTACTCCTTCACATAGTCGTAGGTGT
>NZ_CALADU010000314.1 GCF_937890665.1 uncultured Subdoligranulum sp. | reverse complement strand
ACCTGGGCCAGACCGTGCAGATCATCCCCCATATCACCAACGAGATCAAGAGCTACATCTACAATCTGGCCAAGAGCACCGAAGCCGATGTGGTCATCACCGAGATCGGCGGCACCACCGGCGACATCGAGAGCCAGCCCTTCTTGGAAGCCATCCGGCAGGTCGGCATTGAGCAGGGCCCCGAAAACTGCTGCTACATCCATGTGGTGCTGGTGCCTTACATTTCCGGCTCTGACGAGTACAAGTCCAAGCCCGCCCAGCATTCCTGCAAGGAGCTGCAGGGCATGGGCATCGCCCCCAACATCATCGTGCTGCGCGCCGATGGCCCGGTGGGCAACGACATCAAGCGCAAGATCAGCATGTTCTGCAATGTGCGCCCCGACTGCGTCATCGAGAACCTGACCATGCCCAGCCTGTACGAGTGCCCGCTGATGCTGGACGCTGCCGGTCTGACCAACGTGGTGGTCCGTCAGCTCCACCTGACCACCCCGCCCACCGACCTGACCGAGTGGAAAGAGCTGATCAGCCGCATTGCGACCCGCAGCCGCACCTGCACCATCGCGCTGGTTGGCAAATACGTCAAACTGCACGACGCCTACCTGAGCGTTATGGAGAGCTTGTACCACGCCGGCTTTGAGACCGAGAGCAAGGTCAACATCAAGTGGGTGGACAGCGAAACGCTGTTGGATCAGGATCGCTGCGCCGAGGAACTGTCCGAGGTGGACGGCATCATCCTGCCCGGCGGCTTTGGCGACCGGGGCATCGAGGGCATGATTCAGGCTGCCCAGTATGCCCGGGAGCAGCATATTCCCTACTTTGGCATCTGCTTGGGCATGCAGATCATGGTCATGGAATACGCCCGCAACGTGCTGGGGTATACCGACGCCAATTCCAGCGAGTTCACCCCCGAGGGTACCCACAACGTGATCGACCTGATGCCCGACCAGCAGGGCAACATCCCCAAGGGCGGCACGATGCGTCTGGGCAAGTACCCCTGCACCATCGCACCGGAAACCACCATGGCCCGCTGCTACGGCAAGCTGGAGATCGACGAGCGGCATCGCCATCGCTACGAATTCAACAACGACTACCGTGCCGAGTTTGAGCAGAAGGGCTTGACCATCGCCGGCACCAGCCCCGACGGCCGTCTGGTGGAAGCCGTGGAGCTGACGGAGCGTCCCTTCCATGTGGGCGTTCAGTTCCATCCCGAATTCAAGAGCCGTCCCAACCGGGCCCATCCCCTCTTCAAGGGCTTTGTGGCGGCAGCGCTCCAGTACCAGACCGAGCACGCCCCCACCGATCATCACGTGATGATGGACCAATAATTCCAAAACAGCAGCCCCGCCGCAAAATTTGCGGCGGGGCTGTTTTTGTTGTGTTTTTTCGGAAAAATTCCCCTAATGAGCGGTGCTCTCGCCGCCCTTTTCCCGGTCAGGGGAAAGTTCTTTGCCTGCTTTCTTTCAAGAAAGCAGGTCAGCGGTCCTGCAGGGGTACATACTCCCGGGGGACCATGATGCTCTGGTAGGCCGGGCGGATGATCTTGTCCATATTGACCAGTTCCTCCATTCGATGGGCCGACCAGCCCACGATACGGGCCACGGCGAAGATGGGGGTGTAGAGTTCCACCGGAATGCCCAGCATGTCATAGACAAAGCCGGAGTAGAAGTCCACGTTGGCAGAAACGCCCTTGTAGATATGCCGCTTTTCGGCGATGACCTGCGGGGCCAGCCGCTCGATGGTGTTGTAGTATTCAAAGTCGCGGTCCCGGCCCTTGGCGTCCGCAAGCTGGTGAACGAAGTTTTTGAACACCACGGCACGGGGGTCACTGAGGGAGTAAACCGCGTGACCCACGCCGTAGATCAGGCCCTTCTGGTCGAAGGCCTGCCGGTCCACGATCTTGCGCAGGTAATCCCGCATGGCGTCCTCGTCGGTGGGGTCGGCCACATGAGCGCGGACGTCGTCCATCATATGCATGACCTTGATGTTGGCGCCGCCGTGCTTAGGGCCTTTCAGGCTGGAGAGCGCCGCCGCAATGACCGAGTAGGTGTCCGACCCGGAGGAGGTGACGACGCGGGTGGTGAAGGTGGAGTTGTTGCCGCCGCCGTGCTCCATATGAAGCAGCAGGGCGATATCCAGCACGTGGGCTTCCAAGTCGGTGTACTGCCGGTCGGGGCGCAGCATCTGGAGCAGGTTTTCGGCGGTGGAAAGTTCCGGCTTGGGCCGGTGGATGTACATGCTGCCGTCGCACTCATAATAGTGGTAAGCATGGTAGCCGTAGACCGCCAGCATGGGGAATACACTGATAAGCTTGATGCACTGTTCCAACTGGGTCTGCAGGTCGGTCTTGCCGATGTCATCGTCATAGCTGGCCAGCGTCAGCACGCTGCGGGTCAGCGAGTTCATCAGGTCTTTGCTGGGTGCCTTCATGATGACGTCCCGCACAAAGTTGGTGGGCAGGTCCCGGCACTTGGCCAAACAGTCTTTGAAGGATTCCAACTGCTGCTCGTTGGGCAGGTCCCCCAAAAGCAGCAGGTAGGCGGCTTCCTCGAAGGCATAGCGCTTGCCCCGCAGGCCGCGGATCAAGTCATAGACGTTGTAGCCGCGGTACCACAGCTTACCGTCACAGGGGACTTGTTTGCCGTCCCGCTGCTCAAAGGCATCGATGCGGGAAATGTTGGTAATGCCCGCCAGCACGCCTTTACCGTCTTGGTCCCGCAAACCGCGCTTGATGTGGTACTGGGCAAACAATGCCGGGTCCACACGGTTGTTGGTGACGCATTCTTCGGTAAAGATGCGTGCTTCCTTTTCAATGGCTGCGTAATCGCTCATAAAAGAACCCTCCCTTTTTCCGCCGTCTATGACGGATCGTTTGATTTTTTTCCCATTTCACACTTCTTTTTTGTACAGTTCGTATACTGCCTATTATACCGATTTCGTTACTTTGTGTCAAACAAACAATCTGTGAACAAAGTTCATTTTCCAACAAAAAAAACACGCTTGCCACGGTATTTTTATCGTGCAAGCGTGCTTTTTGCAAAAATAAAATTTTACTTGTCAGGAGGAAAGCACCGAGGACATTCACAATGGAATGCCTTCCAGAATTCAACAGGACAGTTTTTCTTCTATTGTCTGGATTTTCTTTGCAACATCGTCGGTTAGCAAGACATATTTAGACAATTTTACGCCTTTAGAAACCTCGGTATGATAGGATTCTGGAAGTCCTGAGTATTTAATAATCTCTTTTACCTGCTTATTTCCATTGGTAATCAAGTCCGCATAATAAATTGAAAAAACATGAATGCTAGCTACTTTGTATCCCTCTGGCGCAGAATCATAAAAGTTTTTTCAAAACATGTCCCAAAAGAGAATCTGTCATTTTCTATCCCCCTATATTCTTCGCATTTTACCCCTGCCGGGCCTGCAAAGCCGCCAGCAGCGGCGGGATCAACTGCTTTTTGCGGCTGACCACCCCGGGCAGTACGGCGACGCCCTCCTTGGGCTCCACACCAAAGGCATCCCGGACAATTTCTTCGGTGCCCTGCCCCCAGTACATCAGGTCGGTGCTCTGGGTCTTCATGTCGGTGAACATATAGAAGATCATGGGCAGACCTTCCCGACGGCCCGCTTCGGGCAGGAAAGGCCCTACCAGCGCTTCGGCCGCCGCACGGGATTTGTCGGTCATATAGATGGACTGGCCCACGCCAAACTTGGCATCGCCCCGGCTGAACGCCTTAAAGTCCGAACGGAACACGTCCTCGGCGTCGCGGCCCGTCAGGTCGGCGCCCGCCTCAAACATCTGCTCGGCGTAGGTGGGGATGTCCTCCCCTGCCAGCGCGGCCAGTTCCTTGGCGGTGGCTTCATCCTGCGGGGTGGAGGTGGGGGAACGGAACATCAGCGTGTCGGACAGGATGGCCGACAGCAGCAGCCCTGCAATCTGCTTGGAGGGGGTCACCTCCTGCTCCTGATACATCTGGTAGAGGATAGTGGCCGTGCAGCCCACCGGCACATTGCGGAAATACACCGGGCCGCTGGTTTCCAGCGTGCCGATGCGGTGATGGTCGATGATTTCCAGAATTTCGGCCTGCTCCAGACCGTCCACCGCCTGCGTGCGCTCGTTATGGTCCACCAAAATGACCTTTTTGCGGTGCAGATTCAACAGGTTCCGGCGGCTGACTACACCGCAGTACTTGCCGTTTTCGTCCAAAATGGGGAAATACCGGTGCCGCACGCTGGCCATGATCTTGCGGGCGTCCTCGATGGGGGTGTTGACGCTGAACTTCATCAAATCATGGGTGCGCATAAAGTGCCGCACCGGCGCGGCGGTGGTGATCAGCCGCCCGGCTGCGTAGGTATCGTAGGGGGTGGCCAGCACGGCGCAGCCCTTCTCCTGCGCGCGGGACACGATGGTACGGGGCACCGCCGAACCGCAGCAGACGATGATAGCCGCGGCGCCGCAGTCAATGGCGCACATCTGGGTTTCGTACCGGTTGGACACCAGCACCAAGTCCCCGGGCTTGACCAGTTCCTCCATGATCTCGGGGCTGGTGCCGATGCAGATATTGCCCTCGGTGATGCGGGCGTCCGCATTGCCCACCACCAGCTCCGCTTCCAGCGTTTCCAGCAGGTTGTGGTAGCTGGTGTTAGCTGCCGCCAGCACACCGGTGTCGAACAGGTCCATGTTGGCGTCGGCAATGTCCTTAATGGTGATCAGACCCTGCAATTCATCGTTGGCATCGGTGATGCACAGCGTGTCGATCTCCACATCCCGCATCAGGTTCCAGGCCGCACGGACGCTCATCTCGGCGTTGATGCCCGCCTGTTTGCGGATGTCGATGTCCTTGATCTGGGGGCTGACATCGGTGCAGAGGCGCGGCGCCTCGATGCCGAAATGCTGGAGTACGAACCGGGTTTCCCGGTTGACATGTCCGGCGCGGCGGGCCTCATATTTACCGGTCAGGCTGCCACGGTTTTTCAGCCACGCATAGGACAACGCCGAACAGATGGAGTCTGTGTCGGGATTTTGGTGGCCGATGATATTGATATGGCGCACATTTTCGATTGACATATAACCTTTCCTCTCTTCTTGGAGCTCAACCGCGGGTCCTTCCCTCACAGCCCGCAAATTCACCAAAAGTTCTTTCTCTACGCTCTATTACATTTTCTATTATACCACACTTTTTTGCGGTTTGCGATTCTTGACAATAACCGCAGTACAGCGTAAAATAGATACTGTATGTGGATATTGGGGTCATGCCCCTTGGCAACGCAAGTTCAAATAGAGAGGGAACGGATATGATTCAGGAAAATTTACGCAACGTCGCCATCATTGCCCACGTTGACCACGGCAAGACGACGCTGGTGGACCAGATGCTTAAGCAGTCTGGTGCCTTCCGCGCCAACCAGCAGGTGGCCGAGCGTGTGATGGACTCCGGCGACATTGAGCGTGAGCGCGGCATCACGATTTTGGCCAAGAACTGCTCTTGTGTGTATGAGGGCGTCAAGATCAACATTGTAGACACCCCGGGCCACGCCGACTTCGGCGGCGAGGTGGAGCGCGTGCTGAAGATGGTGAACGGCGTGCTGCTGCTGGTAGACGCCGCCGAGGGCTGCATGCCCCAGACCCGCTTCGTTTTGCAGAAAGCCCTGCAGCAGAACCTGTCGCTGGTCATCGCCGTCAACAAGGTTGACCGTCCCGACGCCCGCATCAAGGAAGTCATCGACGAGATTCTGGAACTGTTGATGGATCTGGGCGCCACCGACGAGCAGTTGGACAGCCCCATGGTGTTCTGCTCTGGCCGCAACGGCACCGCCAGCTATGACTGGGTACACCCCGAGAACGGCACCGACCTGAAGCCGCTGTTCGATACGATTCTGAAATACGTCCAGCCGCCGGAGGGCGAGCCCGACGAGCCGCTGCAGATGCTGGTGTCCAGCGTGGACTACAACGAGTTTGTGGGCCGCATGGGCGTGGGCCGTGTGCAGAACGGCGTGATCAAAGTGGGTTCTGCCGTGCAGGTCTGCGACTGGCACAACCCCGACGTGCATATGACGGGCCGCGTCACCAAGCTGTTCGACTTTAAGGCCAACGGCCGTGAGCCCATCGAGCAGGCTTCTGCCGGCGACATCGTGGCTTTTGCAGGTCTGCCCGATATTTCCATCGGCAACACGCTGTGCGACCCCAGCAAGGTGCAGCCCCTGCCCTTTGTGAAGATCAACGATCCCACGGTGGAGATGACCTTCTCGGTCAACGACTCTCCCTTTGCCGGTAAAGAAGGCAAGTACGTCACCTCCCGCCAGATCCGTGACCGCCTGATGCGGGAACTGCTGAAGGACGTGGCTTTGAAGGTGGAAGATTCCGCCACCACCGATTCCTTCCGGGTCATGGGCCGCGGTGAAATGCACCTGTCCATTCTGATTGAAACGATGCGCCGGGAAGGCTACGAACTGCAGGTTTCTCCCCCGCACGTTCTGACCCACGAGGAAAACGGCAAGACGATGGAGCCCATGGAGCGGGTGGTCATCGACGTGCCCGAAATGTATCAGGGCAACGTTATGACCGCGCTGGGCGCGCGCAAAGGCATTTTGATGAACATGCAGATGATGAACAGCCGTTCCCGTCTGGAGTTCCGTATGCCCAGCCGGGGCCTGTTCGGTTACCGCAGCCAGTTCCTCACCGATACCCACGGCGAGGGCATCATGAACACCATCTTCGACGGCTATGAAGAGTGGTGCGGTGACATCCAGACCCGGTCCACCGGTTCTTTGATCAGCTTCGAGACCGGTGACGCCGTGACCTACGGGTTGTTCAACGCCCAGCAGCGCGGCACCTTGCTGGTCAACGCCGGTGAGAAGGTCTATGCCGGTCAGGTCGTGGGCTACACCCCCACGGGCGAGGACATTACCGTCAACGTCTGCAAGACCAAGCATCTGACCAACACCCGTGCTTCGGGCAGCGACGACGCCCTGCGTCTGGTGCCGGTGAGCAAGTTCAGTCTGGAGGGTTGCCTGGAGTTCTTGGCCCCCGATGAACTGCTGGAAGTCACCCCCGAGAATCTGCGCATCCGCAAGCGGATCCTCGACCATGACCTGCGCATGAAGGCCGCCAGCAAGAAGAACAAGGGTTAATACCAATCAAAGGGGAGCTTCGGATTCAGCGGCTGCGCCGCGTTTCCTGCACGACCGGGTTGCGGTTCCCGCATCGGTCGGCGTCCCTTGGACGGGACTTTCCCTCTGCGACCGCGGCCCCTGCTCCGTCGTGCTGCATCCGCCGCAGGCGGCGCACGACTTTGCAGCTCCTTTGGATTCCCACCGTCGGGGAACGCACATTCTCATGCCACACGCGGCGACTCGAATGTGTTTTTCCCTCTCACGGTATCGTCATCGTCGGCACATGTCCACCGATGACGATGGATTTATAACGATACGCTCGTACTACAACAGCACCCCCGGCCCTAGGGCCGGGGGTGTTTGTATTGGCGTTTTACGCTGCGCTGTTGTAAAGGGTCACCGGGGTGACTTCGCCGGTGCCGTTGAGGTAGTCCTCCAGATCCACCAGCCCGTAGGCCTCGTGGAACTCGCCCGACTCCTCGGTGATGCTGTTGTCCACCAGCAGACGGCCATCCCCGGTAAAGGCGACCGGCCAGTTGTTGTCAATGGGGACGTTCTCCCACGTCTTGCCGGTGGTCACGTCGTAGATCAGGCAGTCGTTGGTGGCAAGGTAGCTGCCGATCCAGCGCAGGCTGCCATTCTGCATCCCCATCTCACCGCCGTCCACCCCCTCCGGGATGGCGGTCAAGGGCTGCCAGTCCCCTCCGGTCATGTCACAGGACTCCACCCCGGCGTCCGCGATCTGCCCATCCACCTGACCGTACCAGTTGAAGTAGATCCGACCGCAGCCGGCCCCCAAAAATCTGTGCTGCCGGCTGCTGCCGTCAGGCTGCTCGGCGCCATAGTAGGGTTCAGTCATCATCTTTTCCAGCGCCCCGGTGGCAGGGTCGTACCAGTCATACTCGCAGGTAGCGTTCTGCAGCGCCGCATTGTAGGCATCCCCCTCCTGCGGGCCGGGCAGCGGCGTATCGGTCAGCAGGTGGCAGAGAAGAAAGCGGGATTCCCCCACCGCCCAGATGTCCCAGGTCTGTGGGGGCAGTTGCAGTTCGGTGCATTGGCCGGTGGTCAGGTCCATCCGCAGGCCGGAATACTGGTTGTGCTCGTCAAAGACAAAATAGTAGACGCTGGTATCGTCCGCTGCGGCGGGGTAGATCTCCTGCTGAATCGTCATCGTCTCGGCCTCTCCGCCTTCCAGCGGGATCTTGTACATCGTCGTCCCCACAAAGAGGTAGACCGCATCGTTCCCCACCAGCAGCGAGCTGCTCTGCGTCAAGCCATCCTCCCCCACCGTCATTTCCACCGTGTAGATGCAGTCCTGCCGGGCGGTGGCATAGTCCAGCCGTAGGACCTGCAACTCATAGGCCGTACCGGGAGTGAAGTCCTGCAGCGAGCTGGCCACCGTATACCGGGCTTCCCCGGTATCTCCCAGAGTACCGCTGCTCCGCAAAGCCCCCGCCGGGAGCGCCCCGGCAGCCGCCGCCGGGGCGGACGCCTCTTGTTGGGCGGTGTCGGCAGTATCCGCAGCGGCGGATTCCGGCGCGGTGGCCGGGGCGCAGGCCGTCAGGCAAAAGGCCAGCGCCAACAACATTCCGATTGCTTTTTTCATCCGTATCCTCCTTTTGTATTGTCAGGGGAAAGGCCGCTTTTCCGGCCTTTCGATGGCATTTTCTTTTGTTTCTTCTCCCCTTACAGGGCAGGGATCGTGGTACCGGTGAAGTTTCCGGCCAGATAGTCCTCCTCCGACATCACCAGATAGCTGCCATCCTCCTGCTGGGACGACAGCACCTTACCGTCCGGCAGACCGCGGTCCGGCCAAGGAACGTGATTTTCCCCCTGCATGGTGAGTTCCTGTTGCTGACCGGTGGCCGGCAGGTACACCATCAGGCCGTTTGGGGTGGACTGCCAAAACCAACGGATCTCCCCCGCCTGCTTCAGCACCGAGGGTGCCCCTCTTTCGTCGACCAGCGCAAAGACTGTCTCCACCCCACTGCCATCCATCCCGCAGCGCTCCACCCGGCCGTTCTCCAGCCCCGTTTCCAGAGAGGCCACTCGGTAGAAGTAGAGTTTTCCCTCCGCTTTGCCCAGATAGAGGCGGTCGATCCGGTTGCCCTGCGCGTCCTCTTCCCCGTAGTAGGGTTCCCGCAGCACCTTTTCCAACGCGCCGGTGGCAGGGTCCCACCAGCAGTATTCGATCTCGGTATTCTGCATCAGGGCGTCATACTGCTCGGTCTCCTCGGGGGAAACATTCATCGGCACCGGAGTCAGCAGCCGGGCGATCAAAAACCGGCTTCCGTCCACATCCATAAATTGTGTGGTCTGGGCCGGCAGGGGCAGATCCTCCAGCACGCCGGTGGTCAGGTCCACCCGCTTCATCCCGGCGGTGTAATCCGCCCGGGTGAAATAGAGGTACTGGTCGTCCAGATAAGCAGGATATTGCCGGTCAACGGCCAGCGTCCAGACCGTTTCGCTGCCGTCCGTCAGGGAGCGGCCATGCAGAAGGGCATTGCCATCCTCGTCATAGATCATATAATAGAAGGTGTCCCCTTTCACCAGCCACCCCACGTAGGAGGCGCCCCAGTCCTCCAGCTTGCAGAGGGGTGTCTGCTGTGCCGCCTGTAAATCCACCTTAACAAAGGTGGTGTCCTCGGGGGTATCGCCGAACTGCAGGGTATAAAGGACATTCTCCTGCAAGGCGGCATCCTCCACCTCCCGCAGGGTGCCTGCCACCGAGAAGGTATCCACCTGCGTTTGGGGGGCGCTTTCGGCGGTGGCCGTGGTTTCCGCCGTGGCGGAAAGTTCGGACGCGGACGCCGGGGCTGCCGGGGCACAGGCTGTCAGACAGAAGGCTGCCGTCAACAGCGGCAAAAGGATTCGTTTCATGGGATTCCTCCTAACTTAGATGGTCACTGGCTCCAGTATGACACGGCTTTGTATCGGAGTTGTACCAAAATTCGACGCTTTTTCCTTTCGGCGCCGAATTTTTGCAGCAAAAAAGCCGCACAGCAGCGTTCTGACTGCTATGCGGCTGTTAGACAAGTCCGGGTGACAGGATTCGAACCTGCGAAATCTCCTGGTCCCAAACCAGGCGCGATACCAAGCTTCGCCACACCCGGGCACTTCTTAACCGTACTATTATAGTACGGTGGGGTGGTTTCCGTCAAGGGGAAATCCTTTGGTGACCTCATCACAGAAAAGGGGTGCCAAACCGTGTATACTAAAGCCACAACAAAACCATAAGGAGGACAACACGATGTCTGTATTGCATATCACGAAAGAAAATTTCAACGCCGAGGTCCTGAACGCCGACCGTCCCGTTCTGCTGGATTTCTGGGCTACCTGGTGCGGCCCCTGCCGGATGGTAGGTCCGCTGGTGGAGGAGATCGCCGCCGAGCACCCCGAGATCAAGGTAGGCAAGATCGACGTGGACGCCCAGCCTGAGCTGGCCGCCCAGTTCCAGATCATGAGCATTCCCACCCTGATGGTGGTGAAGAATGGCCAGATCACCCAGCGGGTGGTGGGCGCCCGCCCCAAGAGCCAGATTCTGGCCTTGGTACAGGAGGGCTGATCCATGGGATTTCTGGATTTTCTGCGGGGGCCGAACATGGACAGCGGCCTGACCCAGTACCGCCAGACCCCCGGGGCCCTGCTGCTGGACGTGCGCACCCCGGAAGAATATGCCGAGGGGCATATTCCCGGGGCCCAGAACCTGCCGCTGCAAACCCTGCAAGATATTGCCGCGGTGGCCCCGGCCAAGGACACGCCCCTCTTTGTTTACTGTCACAGCGGTGCCCGGAGCGGGCAGGCCACCGGCCTTTTGCAGCGGATGGGCTACACCCATGTGACCAACATCGGCGGCATTATGCACTATCACGGAAAGGTGGAACGATAAGATGAAAGTGGTCATCGTAGGCGGTGTGGCAGGCGGCGCCACCGCAGCAGCCCGGCTGCGCCGGTTGGACGAAACAGCCGAGATCGTCGTCTTTGAGCGGTCAGGGTTTATCTCCTATGCCAACTGCGGCCTGCCCTATTATATCGGCGGCGTGATCGAAGACGAAGCCGACCTGACACTGCAAACGCCGGAAAGTTTCTATGAACGGTTCCGGGTCCAGATGAAGGTGCACCACGAGGTCACCGCCATTGACCGCGCCGCCAAAACGGTGACGGTGCGCAATCTGGAGACCGGCGAGGTCTTTGCCGAAGCCTACGACAAGCTGCTGCTCTCCCCCGGGGCCAAGCCCACCCAGCCGGCGCTGCCCGGCGTGGGGCTGGACCGGCTGTTCACCCTGCGCACCGTGGAGGATACCCTGCGCATCCACCGTTTTGTGGCGGAGCAACATCCCCGCTCGGTGGTGTTGGCGGGCGGTGGATTCATCGGCTTGGAGCTGGCCGAGAATCTGCGGGAGAAAGGGCTGGACGTGACCATCGTCCAACGGCCCACCCAGTTGATGAACCCCTTTGACGCCGACATGGCGGCACTGATCCACCGGGAAGTCCGCGCCCACGGTGTACGGCTGGCGCTGGGCCATACGGTGGAAGGCTTTGCCGAGGCAAACGGCGGCGTACAGGTCCTTTTGAAAGACGAGGCCCCGCTGCAAGCCGACATGGTGATTTTGGCCATCGGCGTAACGCCGGACAGCCGGCTAGCCGCCGACGCCGGGCTGGAATTGGGGCTGAAAGGCAGCATTGTGGTCAATGACCGGATGCAGACCTCCGACCCGGACATCTACGCCGTGGGTGATGCCGTACAGGTGACCCACTTCGTCAGCGGCCAGCCCGCCCTCATTGCGCTGGCCGGCCCCGCCAACAAGCAGGGGCGCATCGCGGCAGACAACATCGCAGGCGGCGACAGCCGGTACAAGGGGTCGCAGGGCAGCTCGGTGCTGAAGATTTTCAGCCTGACCGCCGCCGCCACCGGCCTGAACGAAACCGCTGCCCGCCGGGCAGGACTGGACGCCGACGCGGTGGTGCTCTCCCCCATGAACCACGCCGGGTACTATCCGGGCGGTCAGGTCATGACCATGAAGGTGGTCTATGAGCGGGGCACCGGTCGTCTGCTGGGCGGGCAGATCCTCGGCGGGGACGGGGTGGACAAGCGCATCGATGTGCTGGCCACCGCCTTACGGGCCGGGATGACGGCCGCTGACCTGACCGAATTGGATCTTGCCTATGCGCCGCCCTACTCTTCGGCCAAAGACCCGGTGAACATGGCGGGGTATATGATCAAGAATCTGCTCACCGGCAAGGTCCAGCAGTTCCGGCTGGATGACTTGGCCGCCCTGCCCCGGGATGGCAGCGTCACCCTGCTGGACACCCGCACTCCGGAAGAGTACCGCCGGGGCCATGCCGACGGCTTTATCAACCTGCCACTGGACGAATTGCGGGAGCGGCTAGGCGAACTGGACCCCGCCAAGCCCGTCTATGTGATGTGCCAGAGCGGTCTGCGCAGCTATGTTGCCTGCCGCATCCTGAGCCAGCACGGTTTCCACTGCTACAACTTTGCCGGGGGCTACCGCTTCTATGAGGCGGTGACCACCGACCGCTGCCAGAGCCGCCAAGCCTATGCCTGCGGCATGGACAAATAACCGGACCTCTTCCCCACCTCACAATCCCCAAAAAAGAACGCGTTCGCGTGCCGTACTCCGGCGACTCGAACGCGTTTTTTGTTGTATGAGCATTAGCCCTCGGCCACCGCGCGCAGCCGGTCCACATCCAGCAGTTCCACGCTGCCCCGGGACAGTTTGACCAGCCCCTCGTCCTGAAAATACCGCAGCATCCGGGTGACGACCTCCCGGGGGGAGCCCAGATGCCGCCCGATGGTCTCGTGGGTGATCTTGAGGAGGGTGCCGTTTTCCAGTGCGCTCTCCTCCACCAAAAAGCCCGCCAGCCGCTTATCCAAGCTCTTCCACAAAATCTGCTCGATGAGCCACATCACGTCGGAGAACCGCGCCGCCATGACCTCGTTGGTATAGTTGGCCACCGGGGCGGACTCCTCCATCAGCTGTTTGTAGCGCTGGGCGGGGATCTGCCAGAACTGGGTGTCCTTCTCGGCCTCGATGGTCACATCATATTGCAGTCCCCGCAAAATGCAGGAGGCGGAGAGCAGGCAGAAGTCCCGGGGGAACAACCGGTACAGGGTGACCTCCCGCCCTTCATCGGACAGGATATAGACCCGTAGCTGCCCGGTGTGCATCAACAGAAATCCGATGCAGTCCGCAGAGCCGTTGTGCACCACGGTGCCCTTGGGCACGGTGCGCAGCATGGCGTTCTCCGCCAGTGCCTGCTGCTGGGCCGGGGTCAGTTTGTCCCATACGGGAAAATATTCGGCAAATTCCATCGGCGGTCCCTCCCTGCCGTTTAGCATAAACGAAAATCCTTTTGCTGTCAAATGCCAGCGGTGGGGTCCTTCTCCTCCCGCTGGATAAAGTGGGTTTGCCGGTAGGTGCGGGGCGCCACGCCGAACACCGACTTGAACGCCCGGGAAAAATGCAGTTGGTTGGCATAACTGATCATCGTGCTGATGGTGCCAATGGGCAGGGAGGTTTCTTTCAGCATCTGGGCGGCCCGGGCCATACGGTAGTGCAGCAGAAAGGCCTGCGGGCTTTCCCCCATGGAATCCCGGAACACCTTGCCGAAGTAGCTGCGGTTCAACCCGCAGAAGGCCGCGATCTCCTCGATGGAGATGTCCCGCTGGTAGTTTTTCTCGATGAACGAGAGGGCTTCCTTCATATAGAAATCCCGCAGCCGGCGCTGGCTGGGCATCCGCCGGGCCGCCGAGGACTGCACCAACTGGTCCAAGAACAAAAAGCCCTGCCCGATTTGCCGCACCGGGCTGTCATCGGGATGGTTGACAATGTACATCATCTGGTCCTGCAGTTGGCGGCCCGCCTCCCGGCTTTGGGGGGTGTAGACCGGCTGTTTGGAGGTGAACCCCGCCAGACTCAGACTCTCACTGACCCGCAGGCCGTCAAACTCGATCCAGATATATTCCCACGGGTCGGCCTCGTCGGCCACATAGGTGGTGGTCTGGTCCGGCAGAATCAAAAAGCCGTGTCCGCCGTCGATCTGGTACACCTGCTCATTGGCATACAGCGTCCCCCGCCCCCGAACCACATAGTGGAACAGATAATGGTCCCGCTTGTGGGGGCCATAGGAATGCAGCGGTTCGGTGCGCTCCCATCCGTACTGATAGAGCGTCAGATCCACAAACCGCTCGTCCTGAAACACATGGAATTTGAGCTTGTTTTCGGTATGTACATCTTTTTGATAGGGCATACGATTTTCCCCCTGCCGCGTTTTTTCTATTATATACCATAATGCGTCTATACTTCAATAAAAAACATAGAAATCCTATAAATTGAGATATAAAAAGTAGAAACAAGATATTCACGCTCTCTAGCACAAATTGTATAATAAAGCTGCAAATTCGGGAAACATTTTGTGCATAGTGCACATTGCACAAAATTTTCATTGAATTTTCATCAAATTGGCGAATTCCCTTTTTCCCCTACTGCCGCACCGGCCGGACAGGCAGCGAACCACTGCAAAAGATCAACAGGAGGAAGACATCTTATGAACATCAAACGGAAGTTGGTTGCCGGGTTGATGGCGACGTGCCTGACGGCTGGTCTAGCCACAGGCCTGACCGGATGCGGATCGGACAGCGCCGACGGCACCGTGAACCTGACGTTCCAAATCTGGGACGTTGCGCAGCGCGACGGCATGCAGGCGATGTGCGATGCCTATACCGCGCAGCATCCCAACGTCCACATTGAAGTGCAGGTCACCAGCTGGGATGAGTATTGGACCAAGCTGGAAGCCGCGGCCATCTCCAACCAGATGCCCGACATCTTCTGGATGCATACCAACGAGATCCTGAAGTATGCCGACTATGGCAAGCTGGCGGACTGCTCCGATATTGTGGATACCGAGCATTTCTCGGACATTTCGCTGGCCAACGCCAGCGGTTCGGACGGCACGCTGTACGCTGTGCCGAAGGACAAGGACACCGTTGGCCTTGTGTACAACAAGGAAATGTTTGACGCGGCCGGTGTAGCCTACCCCGACGAGACCTGGACCTGGGATGATCTGTGCGAAGCGTCGCAGAAGATTTACGACGCCACCGGCAAGTACGGCTACATGGCCTACGGCGATGACCAGTTGGGTTACTGGAACTTTGTGTATCAGGCAGGCGGCAGCATCCTGACCGAGGATAAGACCCGCGGCAACTTCACCGACCCCGCTACCAAGATGGGCATGGAGTTCTACATCAATCTGCAAAAGAACGAATGGTGCCCTGACCAGAACTATTTTGCTGAAACCGCCCCCGGCACGGCCTTCTTCTCTGAGAAGGGCGCCATGTTCTTCGAGGGTGACTGGAACATCCTGAGCGAGCTGAAAAACTACCCCGAAATGGTAGGCAAGTGGGACGTGGCCGTGCTGCCCAAGTGCCCCAATCCTATCAGCGGTGATGGCCGCGCTTCCATTTCCAACGGCCTGAGCTACGCCACCAGCGCCACCAACAAGCATATGGACATCGTCAAAGATGTGCTGAAGTTCTTCGGCAGCGAGGAAGGCCAGCGCATTCAGGGCGAGAGCGGCGCTGCCATCCCTGCCTACGAAGGTCTGGAAGAAACTTGGGTCGGCGTCTTTGATGAATACCCCATCAATGTACAGCCCTTCATCGATATGTTTGACTACTGCGTGCAGAGCGTCAACAACGCGGCGCGCCCCGAGTGGAAAACGCCGGTCAGCGACACGCTGCTGAAGATCTACACCGGTCAGTTGGATCTGGACACCGGCCTGCAGACCATGCAGGATATCGTGGATGAGGCCAGCGCCGAGTATTACCCGGAGGAGGATGCGTAATGCAAAATACGTCAAAGCTTGCCCGCGACGGTGCTAAGTGGGGCCTCATCATGGTGGCGCCTACCATCATCGGCTTGCTGGTTTTGAACATCTGGCCCTTTATTCAGGCCATTTACATGAGCTTTTCCAAGTCGCTGCCCTTCGGCATGTTCGAGTTTGAGGGCATCGACAACTATGTGGAGATGTTCCAGAATGTGGAGTTCTGGAAAGCCACGTGGAACACCATCCTGTTCTGCATCCTGACGGTGCCGGTAGGCATCTTTTTGGCCCTGCTGGTGGCCGTGCTGCTGAACAGCAAGATCCGCGGCCGCACCACCTTCCGCGCCATCTTCTTCCTGCCCATGGTCGTGGCCCCTGCCGCCGTCGCCATGGTTTGGAAGTGGATTTTTAACTCCCAATATGGTATTATCAATACGTTGCTGGGAACCAACATCGGTTGGTTGACCGATTCCCGGTTTGTACTTTTCACCTGTGCCGTGGTGCAGATCTGGTCGAACATCGGCTATGACGCTGTGCTGCTGCTGGCCGGCTTGCAGAACGTGTCGGCCACCCTGTACGAGGCTGCCGATCTGGACGGCGCTTCCAAGGTTAAGCAGTTCTTCTCCATCACGCTGCCCATGGTTTCGCCCACGCTGTTCGTCGTCATGATCATGCGTTTGATGTCCTCTTTGAAGGTCTTCGACCTGATCTACATGATGGTGGATGACGCCAACCC
>NZ_CALADU010000313.1 GCF_937890665.1 uncultured Subdoligranulum sp. | reverse complement strand
TCAACGCTCGTGCTATATTCGCCCACAAGCATAGCTTGTGGTTCTTATATGAAAACGAAACCCCGGCGGGGAAAATCCCCGCCGGGGTTTTGTTTTATTGATTCTTCTTTTTTTCCCGCCATTCTTGGTTCGCCTGCCGGCGCCAATCCTTCGTCTTGTGGTCAGCATACAGGCCGTATCCGACGGCCGGCAGAGCAAAGAGCAAGCCCAGCCCCAGTTCCTGCAGCAGCGACAGCGAAACCGCCCGCAGGACAAAGCCCAGTATGAACCAACCGACGCCCAAAAGGAGTTTGGCAATCCCGTTCATTCGGATATAGTCCGGCGTCCAGCTCTTGTATTTGTATTTTTCCGGAAGGTTCTCGAACCCCAGCAATCCGGCAATGCCGTACAAAATCCAGAATACACTGATGACCCACAGGGTGATGACACTCATGGCGGTTCCTCCTTTCGGTAGAGGGTTTCTTCTTATCTTGAGTATAGCATACCCGTCACCCCGGCGCAACACTTGCACGCTGTGTTGTATTTTCGCGGGTATTGTGGTAAAATGTAATATCTATTGGTATGCTATTCTAAAAGGAAAAGGTGCCCTATGGCTGAAAACATCCAAACACCCCGTCCCGCCAACGACGGCTGGACGACCATCATCCGCCCCCGCAGCGGCTGGTTTGATATCAATTTGCAGGAACTGTGGCAGTACCGCGATTTGACCTTGATGTTCGTCAAACGCAACTTTACGGTGCTGTACAAGCAGACCATTTTGGGGCCTGCCTGGATCTTGCTCAATCCCCTGATCACCACCCTGATCTTCAACGTGGTGTTCGGCAATATGGCAGGCATGCCCACCGACGGCGTGCCGGGCTTCCTATTTTATATGGCCGGCAACACCGTCTGGACCTTCTTTGCCAACTGCGTCAACAACACCGCCAACACTTTTGTGACCAACTCGCAGGTCTTCGGCAAGGTGTATTTTCCCCGGTTGACCATGCCGATCAGTCAAGTGCTGACCAGCCTCATCAACTTCTTGATTCAGGCCGCCATGTATCTGCTGTTCTGGCTCTACTTCTTCGCCACCGGCGCCGAGGTGCATTTTACCATCTGGACGCTGGCCGTGCCGCTGGTCATGCTGCAGGTCATGCTGCTGGGCTTGGGCGTGGGCATCATCGTTTCGTCGCTGACCACCAAATACCGGGATCTGGCCATCGCCGTGGGCTTCGGCGTCCAGTTGTGGATGTACGCCTCCCCCGTGGTCTATCCCCTCTCCATGCTGGATGAGAGCCCCCGGCTGAAAGTGTTGGTGGAGCTCAACCCCATGACCGCCCCCATCGAAGTATTCCGCGCAGCCACCTTAGGCACCGGCAGCGTATCGGCAGGTTCCATCGTATACAGCCTGCTCTTCACCGCCGCTGCGCTGATGTTGGGCGTGGTGCTGTTCAGCCGCATCGAAAAGACCTTTATGGACACCGTGTAAGGAGGGACGCTGATGAATACCACCGAAAAGCGCCCCGTTATCCAAGTCACGGGGCTGAAAAAGCAATACAAATTGGGACAGATCGGCGGCGGTACCCTGACCCACGACCTGCAAAGCTGGTGGGCCCGGGTCCGGGGCAAAGAGGACCCCAATACCGTCATCGGCACTGACCAGCGGCTCTTCGGCCAAACCTTTATGGCGCTGAACGGCGTGGACTTGACGGTCTATCAAGGCGAGGCGTTGGGCATCATTGGCCGCAATGGTGCGGGCAAGTCCACCCTGCTGAAGCTGCTTTCCCGTATCACCGCCCCCTCCGAGGGCGAGATCCGCATCCGGGGCCGGGTGGCCTCCATGCTGGAGGTAGGCACCGGCTTCAACAACGAGATGACCGGCCGGGAAAACATCTATATGAACGGCGCCATTCTGGGCATGACCCGGGCTGAAATCGACGCCAAACTGCCCCAGATCATTGAATTTTCCGAGTGCGGGGACTTCATCGACACCCCCGTGAAACGATATTCCAGCGGCATGTTCGTCAAGCTGGCTTTCGCGGTAGCCGCCCATCTGGACAGCGAGATCATGGTCATGGACGAAGTGCTGGCCGTGGGCGATATGAAGTTCCAGCAGAAATGTCTGGGCAAGATGAGTGATGTGGCCAATCAGGATGGCCGCACCGTTCTCTACGTCAGCCACAACATGAGCACCATCCGCCAACTGTGCAGCCGCTGCATCGTGCTGGACAAGGGCCGGGTGATCTTTGACGGCGACGTAGAGCAGGCCATTACCATCTATATGGACACCACCGACGTAAACGTGGTGCACTACGACCTGACCGACGTAGCCCGGATGACCGGCAGTGCCGGCAAGCGGTTCCGGCTGGAAACGCTGGACTTTGTGGGGAAGGAATCCAGCGTCTTTGCCGACACAGAAAAGATGCGGGTGAAGATCACCTGGCGGGTGTCGGAGCCTTTCGCCGGCATCCACATGAAGATGAACCTCCATGCCCGGGACTCCACACCGGTGGGTATCACCCATCCGGTGGATCTAGGCGCCGCCCAACCCGGCCAACTGTACACCACCGTATTTGAATTTGACCCCAGCCTGTTGGGCGAAGGGCAATACTATTTTTATCTGGATATTTTTGACGGCGCGCTGCGGCAGGCAGTCTGTCTGGACAAGCCGGTGACCGAATTTGCCTTTGAGGTAACCAACAGCGACCTGACCATGCCCGAGTGGGCCTCCGGCTGGGGCCGCATCCACTTCCCGCCCGTCAAACTGTTGGAGGCCGACGCATGAAGCCCAATTTGTATATCTGCCACACCGCCTATCAGGTGTTGGTAGACCTACTGCGGGCAGGCCGGGCAGCAGGCGGCCCCCACACGATGGTTCTTTCCGCCGCAGTGGCGGACGCCAAGGCGTTGGCCGCTCGGCTGGATACCACCGGCGTGGTGCGCACCGTTGTGGTGGACGAGACCCGCTGGCCCGGCACCGTCACCGGGCCGCTGGCAGCCCTGCGGAACCGCCGCGCCTTTGAGAAGCTGTGCGGCTGGAAGCTGGACCGCCCCCGGTATGAAAACGTCTATATCCACAACGACTGGAGCGTGCTGGGCCGTTACTTGCAGGACTGCCACGCCGGGTATATCCTCTGCGAAGATACCTTCGGCAGCACCTTGGGACCCGACCAGCATCTCGTCACTGACCAACGGGCTGCGCCGGATTTTGCCCGCAAGCAGACCACCGGCAAGGGCTACCTATACTGGGGCGACAGCCCGTGGTGCAAACAGGTGGAGAGTGAAGACGCCGCCCGGTGTACCCTCTTCGGCCCCGAAAAGATGATCACCGACAGCAAGAGCGCGTTGCTCGCCTCGCTGACCGACGAGGAAAAGGCACGGGTGCGCAGTGTCTTTTTGACCCGTCCTCTGCCGGAACAAGCCGAGGGTGCCACCCTGCTTTTGCCCCGTAGTTTTGTGGCGGATGGGCTGCTGACGCAGGCACGGCAGGATGCCATGTTTCAGGCGGTGGCTGCCCACTACGCGGTGGGACCGCTCTTCATCAAAACCCACCCCCGGGACACCACCGATTACGGAGCGCTCTTCCCCGGCGCGGTGATTTTGGAGCGCACCATGCCCAGCGAAGTGCTGAATTTCTGCCTGCCCTTCACCTTCCGCCGGGCGGTGACCGTCCAGAGTTTTGTGCTGCGGGGCTTCACCGCCGCCGAGGAAAAGATTTTGCTCACCTTGGAGGAAGCGCAGGCTTTGATCCCCCAGTAACCACCGATCCACCGGCGGCTTTGCCGCCCTATACAGGAGGTACTTTCCATGAAAACTATTGCTGTGATTCCCGCGCGGTACGCCAGTACCCGCATGCCCGGCAAACCGCTGGCCGATGTGCTGGGCAAACCGATGATCTGGTGGGTGTATCAGGCTGCCAAAGCCTGCCCCAAGCTGGACGATGTGCTGATCGCCACCGACGATGAGCGCATTGCCGAGGCCTGCCGGAAGTATGACATGCAGTACCTGATGACCAGTGCCGACCACGACACCCCCACCGGCCGCATTTGGGAGGTCAGCACCCGGGTGGATGCCGACCTCTATCTGCAGTTGATGGGGGATGAACCGCTGGTGAACCCTGCGGCCTTCGATCTGATTTTGCCGCAGACGCTGCCCGAAGATCCCTACTATGTGGCCGTGCTGACCAACGTGATGGAACCCCCCGCCGATGTCATCGACTTTTCCAATCAGAAGGTCGTGACCAACGCAGCCCGGGAGATCCTGCTGATTTCCCGCAGCCCCATCCCCTACCCCAAAGGCACGCTGGACTTTGAGTACGAGAAGGTCACCGGCATCCAGCTTTACAGCAAGCAGGCCTTGGCTTTCTACCACGAAACGCCCAAATCCATTTTGGAAAAGGCCGAAGAAAACGATATGATGCGTTTTATCGAGAATGGACACAAGGTCCATGCCATCGTAAGCCCCTACAAGACCGTCAGCGTGGATACCCCCAAGGATCTGGCGCTGGTCAACGAGATTTTGAAGGAGAAACACCATGCCTGAGATCAAACTGCTGGACTGCACGCTGCGTGACGGCGGCTATATCAACGACTGGCGCTGGGGATTCGGTTCTGCCCGGCGCATCATTCAGTCTTTGACCCGGGCCGGTACCGACATTGTGGAAGTGGGCTTTCTGCGCAATGTGGAAGGATACAACCCCGATGTAACGGTCTGCAACACCATCGAGGAGCTCAACCGCCTGCTGCCCGAAGAGGGCCAGCGGGGCCATACCATCTATTCCGGCATGGCTATGCGTTCCAACTATGATATTACCAAACTCAGCCCCTACGACGGCCACGGCATCGAGGTCATCCGCATCACCGCCCACGACTACGACATCCGGGACGGTATGGATTTTGCCCGGGAGGTCAAGGCGCGGGGATACAAACTGTCCATCAACCCCATCAACATCATGGGCTATGCCGATAAAGATCTGCTGTGGATCTTTGATCAGGTCAACGCCATCCATCCGTGGCAGTTCTCCATCGTGGATACCTTCGGCAGCATGCGCCGCCGGGATCTGGAGCGGATCGTCTCGCTGGCCGACCACAATCTGGCCCCTGACATCCGGCTGGGACTGCATCTGCATGAAAACATGGCCCTGAGCTTCTGTCTGGCGCAGGAGTTCATCGACAAACCGCTGCTGCGGGACAAGACGGTGGACGCCAGCCTGATGGGCATTGGCCGGGCTCCCGGCAATCTGCCCATCGAGTTGGTTGCCGACTACCGCAACGAAGCCGGCAACTGCCACTATGATCTGGACGAGGTCATGGACGCCATTCAGGACCACATCGCCCCCATGAAAGGCCATTGCGAGTGGGGCTACACCCCGGCCTACTTCCTGTCGGCCCGGTTCAACCTGCACCGCAAC
>NZ_CALADU010000312.1 GCF_937890665.1 uncultured Subdoligranulum sp. | reverse complement strand
CTTTTTGAGCAACTTGATGCGGGAGATTTTCTCCTATCTCATCATTCCCTACATCGCCCTGCGGCTGAACTACTACACCAGCATCGCCCCCGCAGGGGCCACCAGCGAGGATACCACCTTGCCCATGATGCTGAAATATACCAACGAGGAGACGGTGGTGCTGTCGGTGCTCAACGGCATGATTTGTTCGCTGTTTGTGCCGGTCATCATCTCGTTATGCCTATAACAAGCGGGGCCTTGGCCCCGCTTGTTTTGTTCACAAAAAGTTTTTGGTTTATATACTTGACTTAGTCAACCTATGGGAGCATACTTGACATTGTCAAGCAAGAGAACGCAAGACGAACCCAACAAAACTTCGCCCGCCCGGCGGGCCCACCTCAGAAAGGGGTATAACGATGAGCAAGCTGAAGGATTTTATGCAGATTTTGACCGGGCATTTCAACAATGCCGAGCAGTATGAGGCCAAGAAAGGGGAGAACTTCCCCTATGCGGAGCACCGGAACACGGCCTGCAACGACAAGATCGAGGGATTGCCCGCCGATTTTGCGGGGGTCTTTATGGTGGAGGAAAGCTACTTCACGGCCAACGGCGCCACCCATGCGGCGCCCCATCTGTTCCTGTTCACCGAGCAGGACGGCGGCGTGCTGCTGACCAGCTACGACATGCCGGCCGGGTACGACAAGGACAGTTTTACCTATGCGAACCTGAAGCCGGTGGCTTACGCGGACCTGAAGCCTTCGGCCAAGTTCACCCCGGCCCTGTATACCGAGAAGGACGGCGTCTGGGAAGGGGGCAGCACCTCGATGTTCAGCCCGGTGCTGAAGTTCACCCTCTTTGAGCGGTTCAGCAAGGATGTGCTGGAAGTGTCGGAGAGCATGGAGGTCAACGGCAAACGGACCTTCGGCTACGATGAACCCATCCTCTATAAGCGGGCGTAAATATGGTCGTTCTTTTCTTGCAAGAAAAGAACCAAAAGAACTCTGATAAAAAAGATCCCGCAGGGAATTTCCCTGCGGGATCTTTTTCGTTGGAATTTCTTTGGTTCTTTCTTTGTAAAGAAAGAACACCTCTGCGCTTAGCTGAACATCACCACGTCGTCCGCGGGTTTCTCGCCGGGTTCCACCGCCAGTGCAGTAAGCACCGGCCCGGTGGAGTCAGGGGTCTGGCCCTTGTAGATGGGGTGATATTTGAGGTTGACCTTGGCGGTCAGGGTGATCCAGCTACGCTGTTCCAGATTTTTGTAATCGTCGTACTTGCAGGGGAATCCCACAAACTGGATATCCTGCACGCAGCAGGTCATGGCGAACCGGCCGGGCACAAAGCTGTTCTTGCCCGCCCGGTTGGTCTGACAGACCTGCGCCAAGAATTTTACCGTCTTGCCGTCGTATTTCTTGGCGTCGTCCATGCAGTCCATATACCAGATGCCGAAAAATTCCTCCGGGATCTCGATGACCGGGGCGTTCACGTCAAAGGGCAGCGGGTCGGGGATGTCGTCGTAGGCTACGCTGCCGTCGGCAAACTCATAGGCGATGTCGCACCGGCGGCTGGCCTGCCGCACCAGCTTGTGGACCAACTGACGGCTCTCCTCATCGTTCACATGCTCGGCACGGTTGACCACCAGCAGCTCGCTGCCCCGCAGCTTGTCCAGCAGCAGGGACCGCATGGCGTTGTCCCCCGCATAGGTCTTGATGGTCGTGCCGTCGGCGGTGGTCAGGCACTGGTAGACCAGCCAGTTGTCGGGCAGGGCGTCGTACAGGTCCTGTACCAGCCACATACCGTTGTATTCAATAATGACCCGCCCGCAGCCGGACTTCTTCTCCAGCGCGGTGAGGTTCTCCTTGGTCAGCTCGCTCTTGTCCTCCAACTGGGCCACATGCACCCCGCCAAACGCAAAGCGGTCGGGATCGTACTCCTCCTCGCCCTCTTCGCAGACCAACAGCAGCGTCTTGTCCCCCGAATCAAACTGGGGGTCCTCCATCGTCTCCTGAATAAACTTGGTCTTGCCGCTCTCCAACTGACCGACAAACAGGTAGACCGGAATCTGTCTTGCCATAGCTGTGTTCCTTTCTTGCTTACAGGCCGAACAGCGCGGCGATGGCTGCTTCGTTCAGTTTGGAGCCGATCACGCAGAGCTTGCCGGTGACGTCGGGGGTGCTGGGACGGATCTCGTGCTCGCCGGGGACCATGTCGAACTCCAGCCAGCCTTCGTCGCCGCCGTCCACAATGCCCTTGGCACGCAGGATCATGCCGTATTCGCCGCCGTCCAGCTTGGTGAGGGCCTCATCCAGCACCGCGCGGCTGAACTTGTGGGCCGTCTCCCGGCCCCAACTGGTGAACACTTCGTCGGCATCGTGGTCGTGGTGGTGATGCCCACAACTGCAAACGCCGTGCTCGTCGTAGTGGTGCTCATGATGATGGTCATGGTGGCAGCACTCGTGCTCCTCCTCGTCATGGTCATGATGGTGGTGGCAGCACTCGTGCTCTTCCTCGTCATGGTCGTGATGGTGGTGGCAGCATTCGTGCTCTTCCTCCTCGTCATGGTCGTGATGGTGGTGGCAGCACTCGTGCTCTTCCTCGTCATGGTCGTGATGATGGTGGCAGCACTCGTGCTCTTCCTCGCCATCCTCATGATGATGGTGATGGTGGTGATGCTCCTCCTCACCGGCATGGGCTTCGTTGGCGGCGCGGGCTTCGCTGAGCAGTTCCGCCACCAGATCCCGTTTGCCGTCCATCACCGAGACGATCTGCGCGCCGGACAGGGCGGTCCAGTCGGTGGTCACGATGGTGGCGGTGGGGTTCTTTTCGGCCAGCAGGGCCACGGCGTCGGCTACCTTCTTCTCGCTGGCGTTGCCGGTGCGGCTCAGGATGATGCAGGACGCATGGCTGACCTGATCGTCGTAGAACTCACCGAAGTTCTTCATATACATTTTGACCTTGTTCACGTCGGCCACCGTGACAAAGCTGTTCAACTGGACGGGCAGGGCCTCGGCTACGCCTTCCACGGCGCGGGTCACGTCGGACAGCTTGCCCACGCCGGAGGGCTCGATGAGGATGCGGTCGGGATGGTAGGTTTCCACCACCTGCTTGAGGGCTTCCCGGAAGTCGCCCACCAGCGAGCAGCAGATGCAGCCGGAGTTCAGCTCGTTGACCTGAATGCCCGCTTCCCGCATGAAACCGCCGTCAATGCCGATCTCGCCAAATTCGTTTTCGATCAGGACGATGCGCTCCCCGGCGAAGCACTCCTGAATCAGTTTTTTGATGAGCGTGGTCTTGCCTGCGCCCAAAAAGCCGGAAAAAATATCAATTTTGGTCTTATTCTCTGCCATGATGGCACCTCTATTTCCGTGAATTGGTTGGTTCTGGCAGTCGCAAACACTAACTGCTAATACCATTATAACAAACGCGTCAAGGGGTTTTGCCCCTTTTGCGGGACCGTTTTTTTGAACTTTTTGCAAATATTGTGCCCGCTTGACCTTTTTATAAAACGTGGTATGATGAAACCATATGATACGCATAAAGGGAGTGTTCAACGTTGACGACCAACGAAAAGATCGCCGCGCTGCGTGCCGCTGCCAAAGCCGCGGGCGCAGACGCCGTGCTGTTGATGACCAGTGACCCGCATTGCAGCGAGTATCTGCCCGATTATTACAATGCCTTGCCGTGGTTCTCCGGCTTTACGGGGGAAAATTCCACCTTGGTAGTCACGCAGGAAGGTTCGGCGCTGTGGTGCGACGGCCGTTTTTATGTGCAGGCCGACAAGCAGTTGGCCGGGACCGAGATCGAGTGCATGCACGCCGGTTCGGCGGGTGTGCCCACGGTGGAGGAGTATCTGGCGGCGCACATGACCGCCGGCCAGACCCTGCTGCTGGACGGAAGCTGCGTGCCCGCCAATCTGGCCCGGGAATACACCGAAGTGCTGGCCAAGAAGGGCGCGGCGCTGAAGAGCCAAGACGTGGCCAGCCCCATTTGGGATGCTTCCGGCGAGCGTCCGGCCCTGCCCGACACTCCCTGTGAACTGCTGACCCCGGCCCAGACCGGCGCCACGGCGGCCCAGCGCATCCAGATGGTGCGGGACGAGCTGGCCAAGGCGGGCGCCACGGCGTTGGCCGTGACGGGACTGGACTGCGTGGGCTGGCTGCTCAACCTGCGGGCGCGGGACCTGCCCTGCACGCCGTTGGCGGTAGCCTATGCGCTGGTGACCTCCAAGGACTGCACGCTGTTTGTGGCACCGGGCCGCATCAGCGAGGCCGACGCCGCCACGCTGGCCGAGAGCGGCGTGACGATGCGGGGCTACACCGAGCTGCTGGACGGCGTGAGCAAGGTGGATGCCGACGAGGTGTTCTTGGTGGACGAGAAGGCCACCAACTACGACCTGTACACGGCACTGTGCGCCTACAAGACGGTGCCGGGCACCGACCCGATCTTTGCGCTGAAGGGCGTCAAGAACGAGGTGGAGCTGAAGAACATCCGGGAATGCCATATCCGGGACGGCGTGGCGGTGGTCCGGTTCGAGATGGACTTGGAGAAGGCGCTGGCCGAAGGGCAGGAGCTCTACGAGACCGATATTGAAAAGATGCTGATCCGGCGTCGTTCCGAGCAGCCGGGGTATCTGGAGGAAAGTTTCCCCGCCATTGCAGCCTGGGGCCCCAACGCCGCCATGATGCACTACCATGCCGAGGGCGAAGTCAACAGCAAGATCGAGCGCAAAGGCTTTTTGCTGGTGGACAACGGCGGGCAGTATGACTGCGGCACCACCGACATCACCCGGACCTATCCGGTGGGACCCTTGACCGACGACGAGCGCCGGTACTATACCTGGGTATTGCAGAGCCACATCGACATGGCCCGGGCGGTCTTCTTGGATTACTGCACCGGTTTTGCGCTGGATACCTTTGCCCGGGGACCGGTGTGGGCCCACAAGGTGAACTATCGCTGCGGCACCGGCCATGGCGTGGGCTTTATCTCGGGCGTACACGAAGGCCCCCAGAGCCTGCGGCCCAACAACCCGGTGGTCTTTAAGCCGGGCATGACCATCACCGACGAGCCGGGCATCTATGAGACCGACGAGGTAGGCATCCGCATCGAGAACGAGCTGGAGTGCATCGATCTGGGCGACAACCAGTACGGACATTGGCTGGGCTTTGCGCCGCTGACGGTGGTGCCCATCGACACCACGCCGGTGCTTGTGGATGAGCTGTCCCGGGTACAGATCGACTGGCTGAACGCCTTCCACCAGCATGTCTACGAAACGCTGGCCCCCCGCCTGAACGACGAGGAAAAGGCGTGGCTGCAAAAGAAGTGCGCGCCCATCGGGCGGTGAGGCGCTGCTTCCTCAAAGAGGAGGTTCGGATTCAGCGGCTGCGCCGCGTCTCCTGCACCTCCCCTTT
>NZ_CALADU010000311.1 GCF_937890665.1 uncultured Subdoligranulum sp. | reverse complement strand
CGGAATCCATCCAGGTCAGACCCATAAAGCCCTTGTCGGCGGTGAGCTGGTACAGGTCCTGGGCGATGTCGCCGTCCATGACGTCATAATAGTGCTGCTGGTCGTTGAACACATACGGCACCGACAGCACGTTCCATTCTTCCTGGAAGTTGCCCAGCGTCGAAGCCGAGACCTTCGCCATATCCAGCGCACCGGCGCGGATCTGGGTGATGTTGTCGGTCTCGCTGCCCAGCACCGCGTTGGGGAAGATCTCGATGTTGATGGTGCCGCCGGACTGTTCCTTCACGTCCTCTGCAAAGGCGCTCAGGGCGATGTGTACCGCGTGGTCCTCGGCCAGACCGTGGGAAAGCGTCAGGTTCAGGACCGGCTCGCCGTCCTCATTGGTCGTGCCGCCCGTCGTCCCGGCGCACCCGGTCAGCGTCAGCGCCAGCGCGGCCGCAGCCGCGGTCAGGCGCAGTCCAAAACGCAGTTTTTTCATTGGAATCCATTCCTCCCGTTGTTTCTGGGGCTTCCCTGCGGGAAGCCCGGTTTTGCAAAAAGGTCTGTGTTCCGCGGGCCGCCTCCTTTCATTGTGGGATGATATAGCCGAAAGGCACGGTACCGGCCGGTCTGCCCGGCGGCTGTGCCCTTTCCACCCGCTCGTTTATTTTTCCTTCTGCTTCGCAGCCTTGCGCCTGTCCCACAGGCGCAGCAGGTCGTGCAGGTTCACCGTCAGCAGCGAGAAGGCTTCTTCCCATTTTTTGCCGGTGCGCTTTTCCACAAGCTGCATCACGTCCTCGTCGCTGCCGTTCTCGATCTTGCCCCGGTCCACCATGATGACGGAATCCGATCCCAGGAACAGGTACAGGTATTTTTTATCCTGCACCAGCCTGTCCACCTTGCGGTAGTTCAGCTTTTTATGGATGCCGCCCTCCTGCAGTTCCATCTGCCCGGAACCGAACACGCATACCGTGGTGGGCAGCACGCCGCCCCGGGCGTCCACCGCCTTGACCGACCGCACGATGGCCGGGAAATCCCGCCCCACGAACAGCAGGCATCCGGCCAGCGTCGTCAACGCCTGCCCCCACAGGGGCATCGGCGCGAACAGACCCACCGCCACCAGCGCAACGCCCGCCGCCGCGGTGAGCAGCACCCTGCCGAAGCGGTAGGTGTTGTATTGGGTCTGGAACAGCGCCTGGATCGAATCTTCGGTGTGGTCGATCCGTCCTTCGTATGGCACAGCCATGGAGGGTCCTCCTTTCCCGGTTCGGGCCGTTATCACGTTTTGCCATCCAGTTTTCTGTGCAATTCGCACAATTTTCTTGTGTTCGTTTTGTTCATTCTGCAAATTTTTGTTATCTTTGTACAAATCATAACAAATTTACCGCCTAAATTCGTCTGATTTTGTGATACAAACCTCGCAATTTGTGATATACTGTTTGTATCGAAACGATCTGCCGGAAAGGAGCCGCCCCTATGCAGACCTACATGATGCCCTACACCGACCAGAACATCACCCCGGAACTGGCGAACCGCCGTCTGGCGCTCGACAAAGTGGTGGTGGGGTGGTACTCCAACCGGCAGGTACACCAGTCGGTGACCCACTCCCACCCCTACCATGAATATATCCTGATGATCAGCGGCAAGGCGCTGTACCATGTGGACGGCAGCCGGTATGAACTGCACCCCGGCGAGATGATGCTGATCCCGCCGGGCACGGTGCACACCGGCTTTTACGATACCTACGACCGCCTGCTGCTGCAGGTGGACGACCTGTTCTGGCGCGACACGCTGCGCGCCCTGCCGGACTTTGCGGCGCAGCCGGGCCTGCCCGACCGGCTGATGATCCTGCACGAAGGGCCGGTGCACAAATGGGGCGTGCGCAGCCTGATCAACCGGGCGGCGGTGGCCGCGGGCATCCCGGACACCGCGGAAAAAGAGCTGATGTACCGCTGCCTGCTGGTGGAACTGACGATGATCATCCGCCAGATCATCGTTGAGGACGGCATGGGCCGCCCCAGCGCCACCAGTCCCCTGGTCGCGCACGTCACCACCTATATGCACCAGCATTACCGGGAGCCGGACCTGACGGTAGCCAGCCTGGCCCGGTACGCCTATGTGAGCCGGGAGCATCTTTCCCGCGTATTCAGGGAATACACGATGCAGAGCGTTTCCAGCTACCTGACCGAGCTGCGGATGCAGAGCTGCCGCCGGGACATTGCCGACGGCAAACGCATCCTGGACGCCTGCCTGGAAAACGGCTTTTCCAATTACAGCAGCTTCCTCAAGACCTTCCACAAAATGTACGGCATAACGCCCCAGGAATACCGCGCCCAACTGCGCACCGCGATGGGGTGAGGGGGGGCAAAACGGCACAGTTTTATGCGTTTTCATTTTTTCGTTTTAACGTCATTTTTTCTTATTAAAAAGCCAGGGCGGCGCCCCGCATAAGCGGGGCGCCGCCCTCGTGTTTCTTCAGCGCAGTTTATTCTTTTCTATGCTTCTTGCGCAGCAGGGTGATCCCGGCTGCGGCTGCGCCGTTGGCTGCCAGCGCCATGACGAGCGCCGTCAGCGGGAAGTCGTCCGAAGTCTGGGGTACTGCCGGACCAGCGGGAGCAGCGGCTTCCGGCTGCTCCGGCTCGGCCGCCGCGTTATCGGCCGGCGTCTGGCCCTGCGGCTCGGACGGGGCAGAACTGCCGCCCTGACCGGGCTTTTCCCCCGGATCGGGCTGCGGTTCGGGATTCGGTTCAAGAGCGGGAGCCGTCGCGTCGATGTTCAGCGCCGCGCCGTTCAGTTCGCTCATGTTGACCTGGATCTGGATGCCGCCTTCCACGGCCGTGACCGTTCCGGCGCTGCGGGCATTGCCCACCGTCAGGCCTTCGCCCAGCAGGGTGACCGTAACGATGCCACCCTTCTGGGTCGGATCGGCAATGCCGATGTGCAGGTCGCCATTTTCATTCCACAGCGTCAGGGAAACCGGGCTGTCGCTTTCCACATGGTTCATCATGCAGCCTTCCGGCAGATCCAGACCGCTTGCGTTCCAGAAGTTGAACCCGTAGACGCCCAGCGCGGTATCGGCCGCCGCCTGCACGTCCGTGGTATTTGCAAGCACGCGGATGCTGTTGTTTTCGGCATAGGCCGCCATCTCATCCTGGGTCTTGCCGGGCAGCAGCACATAGCTGTAGCTGCCGCCGGTGGGGTTCTGCCCATGGCTGACGGCCAGACTCATGAAGTCGTTGGTGACGGTATTCTGATCCGCCGCGTCGTCCTTGGGATAGCTGTTGGTGTTTATATCGCTCCATTTGCCGGTGCGGGTCTCGCGCAGGACGTTGAGCGCAGTCGTTTCGGGGAAGTAATAGCCGATGGCCGTTCCCGCCTGATTGGCAGACAGCCACGCCCAATTGGCGTTCACCGTTTCCTTCTGCCCGTTGGTCTGGGCCGCCGGGCTGCCGTTGACGATCAGCGTGTTTTCGTTGTCCAGACGGCGGTTTTCGACGATGGTCTCGGTCTCATCGCCCTCGGTGGTGGTGATACCGGCGCCCAGCGCCACGATCTGTTCGCCCAGCGCGAACCAGGATTTCTTCGCTTCCAGATCCGAGTAGTTGGAAGCAAAGTCCATGCCGATGGAGGCATAGTTGCTGCCCGGCACCGTAGAACCGCCGACCCAGTCGCGGTCATTGGTCTTGATATTGGACTCCGACATCGGCTTGGTCACATGGTTGGTGGTGATGCCTGCCAGACGCAGCGGGTCCACCGTAGCCCAGTAGCCCTTATCGTACTGCGCCTGATCGCCGTTGTGCAGCGCCAGCGTGCCGTCGCTCTGGTACCAGCCCTTCAGATTCTCATTGTTGATGCTCTCGGTAGCGCCGTTGCGGCTGGAGAACATACTGATCGCCAGCGCAAAGTTGCGCGCATGCACAACCGCCTTGTCCATCATACCGTAGACCTTGGTATAAAGTTCGGTGTCCAGCGGAATGCTGTCGTCGGCCAGCAGGTTCTTCGCCATGATCAGCGAGGAGAAGCGCAGCTTGGCGTAGTAACTGTCGGGATCATACGCAATGCCCAGTTTGACCTGGGTCTTGGCAAAGGAGTACAGCTCATCGCGGTATTCCTCCGGCGCATTGGCGATCAGCGTCAGAATGGCGTCCATCGCATAGCGGCCGGTGGTGATGGTGCTGCGGTTGTAGCGCGACACACTGCGGCCCTGTACCATATCCATGATGCCGCCGTCGGCATACAGCGGGCGGAACGAGTTCAGGATCCACTCGTAAATGATGTTGGGGTCTGCATCGGTGCAGGCCCAGGTCGTATTGTTGGTGATCGAAGCGATCTGGGTGACGCCGCGCAGCATTTCGACGCCGTAGCTGCCGGTGTAGGCAAAGTTGCCGTGCTGCTTGTAGGAGCCATCCTCATAGAAGCCGTCGCCGCTGGTGACGTACTTCATGCTTTCGGCCAGCGTATCCGAAGCGTTGAACAGGCAGGCCGGGTCGCCGCCGATCAGGCCTGCAAGCGCCATGACCATGCCCTGTTCAGCCTGGTTGGCACCCGTAGACTCATAGATCGTGCCCTTGCCGGTACCGCTGCGGCCCCAGTAGAAGCTGGAATCCGGCACCAGCAGGCGCAGGGTGTTGTACAGCCAGTCACGGTCTTCCTCCGGCAGTTCGTCATACATCAGCACGCCGACGCTGGACAGCGCCTTGGGCATACCGATGGTCCAGTCCCACCAGTTGGCAAAGATCTTGTCATGGTAGTTCAGGAAGTTGGGGAAGCCCGTCCGCAGATAATCCAGGCAGAAGAGGATATCCTCTTTCAGGTCCTCGTTATGGTAGTAATCGGTGCAGCCCTCGGAGGTATAGGCCAGCGCCAGCGACTGGATACGGCTGACTGTGCTGGTCAGGTTGGCGCTGCCGTCGGTATTGTTGCCGCCTTTATTTGCCCAGTCCAACTGCACGTCGATGTCGTCAAAGAGGTTCTCGCCGGGCTTGGCGCTGCGGTTCAGGTGATCCAGCGCCGTCTTGGCTTCCTCCGCATAACGGTCCATCACGGCCCGGTACTGGGGATCGGTCTTGTCGGTCATGTTGTTGCCGGTCTGGCTGTCGGCATAATTTTGGCGCATGCCGGCCATCTCGGTCTTTTCGCTGTCGGTCAGGTCGCGGTACTTCACTTCCGCCGTAAAGGTCTTGCCCTTGGCGTCCGCCGTATCGACGGTGAACACCACGCCGTATTTATCGGTCTCAGCCGTCACGCCGTCATCACAGCGCACCACTTCCAGATCATTGCCATACACACGGAAGGTAAGGCTGTCGTTGTTCTGATGCACGTCGGCCATGCCCACGGTCATGGTGTGGGTAGCGGGGTCCTTGACGATGGTGACCGAGCCCTTGACGGCGCTCACATCCCCCACGCGAATCGCTTTGCTGCCCTGGTCGCCCCAGAAGATGTAGCCGGTGACGTTGGCGCTGTTGTCGCGCACGACCTGGGCCATGGTGCTGTTACTGAGCACTTCGATATCCGGGTCCTCGGCGTAGGCTGCCACCTGTTCCTGGGTCTTGCCGGGCAGCAGCACATAATCATAATATTCATTCTTGAAGGAGGAGAGCGTGTCATTGTTGTTTACGTTCTCCCCATGGGGGATCGCCAGGCTCAGGTAATTGCGGGTAACGGGTTCCTCACTGACACCGTTGCTGCCGTTCACATCGGTCCACTTGCCGGTGCGGCTCTCACGCAGGACGTTCACGTCGCTGCCCTCGGGGAAGTAGTAACCCACAGCGTCCTTGTCGGTATTACCCGCCAGCCAGGCCCACTGCACGTCGGTCAGTTTTTCTTGATCGCCCAGTTCAGGGGCCGTCTCCTGCCCGTCTACCACCAGCTTGTTGTCGCCGTTGATCTTCTTGTTTTCCACAATAGTCTCGGTGGTGCGTTCGGGGTCGATGCCGGTGATGCCTGCGCCCAGCGCCACGATCTCGTCGTCAAAGACGAACCATGCCTTGCGGGCGGTCAGGTCCGGGTTATCGGAGGTGCTGTAGTTTTTGAAGTTCATGGCTACGCTGGCATAAGGGCCAACGGCCGTACCACCGTTGAAGTTGGCGTTACCAACATAGTTGCCCCAGGCTTTCAGCTCCCAACTACTGTGGTCGGTGGTGATGCCCGCCAGCCGCTGGGGGTCGACGGTGTTCCAGTAGTTGTCCGCATACTGGTCGGGATCGCCATTGTACAGATAGGTGGCGCCGTCGCTCTGGTGCCAGCCGGTCTTGTTTTCTTCATTGCCGAATTCCATACGGCCGGTACGGCCGGATGCGTAGCTGATGCCAAAGCTGAACGTATCGCTGTGGGCCACGGCCTTGTCCATACTGCCAAAGACCTTGGCATAGCCGGTGTTGGGCACCGCCTGGATGGTCTCATCATTCACCAGGGCCAAAGCACTCATCATAGCGGCTGCGTTCATGCCGCTGTAGTATTCGCTTTCGCCCATAGCCTCGGCGCCTGCCTGCAGTTGGGCCTTGGCAAAGCCCTGCAAGTCAGCCTTGCGATCCGCAGGGGCGCTTTCGGCCAGAAGGGTCACCGCCGCCAGAATGCCGCGGCCGGTTTTCAGGTCGCTGCTGGAGGGACGCGCCACACCGCGGCCGTTGACCATATCGAACATGGCGCCATTGGCGTACAACGGGCGGATGCCGTTCCAGATCCAGTCATACACCACACCGAGCTGGTCCGCGTTGATGCTCCAGCCGGAGCCAGCCGTCAGATAGACCAGTTTTTCCACACCGTTGAGCAGCGTAGCGCCGTAACCGCCGGTATAGGCCAAGTTGGTGTGCTGGATGAAGGAGCCATCGGCATAGATGCCCTCACCACTGGTGACGACCTTCACGATCTGGTCAAAGTATTTGGTACCGTTGATCACAGCCGTCTGGTCGCTGCAGGCCGCGCCGCGCAGCAGCGAAGCCAGGCTGGTATCCGCCAGGTTACCGCCGGTCATATCCATCTTGCCGGCCGCGCCCTTGACTTTGTAGACCCAGGCGGGGTCCTCGTTGAAGTGCTGCAGCGCAGCAGCTTCCTTCTGAAGCAGTTCGGGGGACATTGCGTCATGCATCAGGATGACGGCCCCCGCCAGATTCTGGGGGATCCCGATCCACCAGTGATACCAGTTGCCGAACATGGCCTTGTTATCCAATTTCTCGTTATAGAAGTGGGCGTAGGCCCACTCCATGGCATAGAGGATGTCGGCTTTCAGTTCTTCATTCTGGTAATACTGGCTGCCCTTTGCCGCCCAGGCGCGAGCCATATCCTGGATCCGGCTGATCGCCGTGGAATAGTCCACACTGTCGTTGGAGTCTGTGGAAGGAGAACCATAAATCTTGTCGAAGTCAAGATTCAAGTCATTAAACAGCATATCCGCGCTGTTATCCACCAGATGGTCTTGTGCCGTTTTGGCTGCCTCATCATAGCCCGCTAGAATGGTTTTGTATTCTTCCGAAGTAGCATCCTCGGCCCAGTAGCTGTTGCCGGTCAGGCGCTCGACCCATTTATCGCGCATGGCTGCGAACTCCGATTCCATGGCCGCGTCAATGACCGAGACCGTGCAGCTTGCGCTGCTGCCGGAGGGGGCTGTGGCGGTGATGGTCGCCACGCCCCGGCCGACAGCCGTCACCGTACCATCGTCACTGACGGTGGCTACCGCCTCATCGGAACTGGCCCAGGTCAGGGTCTCACCATCCGGGGCGTTGGTCGTAAGCTGCTGCGTATCGCCCTGCGTCAACGTCAGGCTGGTCTGTCCCAGTTCCAGCGTATAAGGCAGCGCGATGAGTTCCATATCATCGACCCACACCTCGCCGGTGAAATTCTCATACGAAATAGCGGGTCTAAGTTGTCCCTGGGTGCACTCTGCCGTTTTCTGCAGATTTTCCGCCGAAAGATACAGTTCTACAGTCTGCCAATCCGATGTTCCCTTCAGTGCAGGAGTAGATGTAATGGAACTTTTCGCAAGATCAACTCGCAGCGCCGCCCCGCCCCAACTGCTGCAACCAACATTTTGCAGCTTGATTTTAGCGCGAAGCAAATAATCCTGCGTGTAGTCCGCATTGTGCGGGAACTCGTCAGGATACAGCAAGACTCGCTGTTCACTACCCGAACCCGGTTCGTAATCGCTCTTAGCATAAAGAGAATAGGTACCGCTGACTTGGGTCTCTTTGTCCAGCTTGAGTTGGAACTTAGTCGTATCCGGCGAGACCGGTACCCAGGCGCCCATCATGCCCTTGGGTCCCTGCCCGTCTACAAAGTACTTGGCGGCATCCCCGGTAGCGGGCACCGCTTCGTCAAACCCCGTGGACCACAGGACTTCCCCCTTGTCCGCCTCGGCGCTGCTCTTGGTAACAATCTCTACGCGGTCGATCCAGATATCGCCCGTAGTGCCCGCAGCGGAGAAGATCTCCAGTTTCAAATAACCGTTTTCGTTGGTTTTATCGCCTTTGTCGCTGGCGTCATACACTTCCTGCAAATCGGCCAGATCCATTTCAAAGTCATACCAGTCCTGCGTGCCGCCGGGGATCGTTCCTTCCGGCAGGGCGATATTTCCTTTATCGCCCACCTGGGCGCGAATCTTCAGCTTGTTCAAATCCTCCGTTTTGATCCGCAGGCGCAGCACATAATCCTTGCTGTAGTCCAACCCGGACACACCACTGATAATATCCATGCGGGCAGCAGCGTCCTCACTATGCAGGTGGATCCCCTTGCCGCCATCCAGGGCTTCATCTTCGACTACTTCCCAGTAGGTCGTGGTAGGATCCGTCGGAGCAGGATCCAGCCACACATCGTTCCAGTTGGCCGGGACCACGCCATTTTTCCACGTATTTCCGACTTCTTCATCGGCGGGTTCAGCCGTCTGCGAAAAGTCATCGGACCAAACCGCGTTGGCAGAAGGCTCTGTGCGCGCCCCTTCCAACGACAGCGTTTCGCCAGCAGACGCCGCCGGTTGCTCCGCCGGGGCCTCGGATGCAGGGTTTTCCGGGGCGGCGGGTTCGGCAACTTCCTCCTCAGATTCGGCGTTTTCCGGCGCCTGCGGTTCTTCCGCAGGTTCCTGTACCGGGGATTCTTCCTCCGCAGGCTCCTGCGGTTCCGCCGCCGTGCTTTCGCCGGGCTCCTCGCCAGGTTCTTCCGCAGGTGCTTCCGTCGGTTCCGAAGCAGGATCAGTCTCCGCCTCGCCCTCAGTGTACGGGGGGGGGGTATTTTCGTCTGTTCCATCCTCCGCAGGTTCCTCAGGCGGGGCAGTCGCCTCGGGCGCTGAAGAAGATGCGGCTTCTTCCTCCTCCGGCTGGACCACTTCCGTCGTTGGCAGCGCCTGCCCGGCCGCATAGACCGGCAAGCTCTGTCCCGCCGCCAATGCCATTGCGATTGCAAGGCAGCAGCAGCGCGCTTTCCAACTTGCTTTCATACGATTCCTACCTTTTCTTTGATATTTCGCCCATAGCAAAACCATTGGCGATCACACATCTTTATTATAAGAAAAGGCGGCATCCAGTGTATATCGTCAGAACTTGTCATTTGTGGGTGCTTTTTGGCTTTCGGAATTTCGCACATAAGTCAAGGGCGGCGGCTGTTTTATATCCAGCCGCCGCCCTATTCAAGTAAACGCCCGATTTCCGCAAAGTCTACCGAAGCCGCGGCAGTTCTGCTTTTTCTTTGTGGCGCAAAAGCATAAAATATCCGATGCAAAGCAGGTCCTGAATCAAAGAGGATGCCGGGGTCCCCAAACCGATCAGGAATAGGTTTGTTCCGGGCAGAAGGCTCATTGCCCATGCCACGGGGATTCGCACGCAGAAGGCGCCAACGATTCCCTGTACCATAACAAAAAGCGTTTTTTCACAGCCGTTAAAATAGCCGGTAAAGCAGAACAAAAGCGGTGTCAGAAGGCAGTCGATGGCATACGCCTGCAGATACTGCCTTGCCGCCGTGATAACCGCCGGGTCCCTGGCAAAAAAAGACGCCAGCCAGTCCCCGTGCCAAAATGCCAATGCCCCCATTGCCGCCCCTACGACCAGTGAGGACAAAATACCGCAGCGCAACGCCTGCTGTGCCCGGTCTGCGTGACCGGCGCCGCGATTCTGCGCCACAAAAGCCGACATGGATTGCGTATATGCCGAAGGCACCAGCATAATGAATACACAAACTTTTTCCCCCACGCCGACGCCCGCCGAAGCGGTCGTTCCCATACCGTTCACAAGGGTCTGGATCACCAGGAACGAACTGCCCACCAGCAATTCCTGAAGTGCCACCGGCACACCGATGCGCAGTTGCCGCAAGACCTTACGCCGAAGCGGACGTGCCGTTCGCCTGTGCAATTCAAAAGGCAGCGGCCTGCGGCACAGAATGACCAGGCAGAGCACCACGCTGACCGCCTGCGCCGTCACGGTGGCCAGGGCCGCCCCTGCCGCCCCCAAATGGAACCCGGATACCAGGATCAAATCGCCCGCAATATTGACCACACAGGCTACCGCTACCGTAAACAAGGGCGTTTTGGCATCGCCAGCCCCCCGAAGCACCGCCCCCAGGAAGTTATAAGCCACAATAAAGATCATGCCAAGCCCGCAGATCCGAATATAGGCGACCGTATGCGCCATGGCTTCGGGCGGAGCGTGAAGCAGTGCAGCCAGCGGTTCTGCAAATGCCACCAGGCCAAAGGTCAGCAACGCAGCCAACGTCCCCAGCATGATCAATCCCGCCATGACCGCCCGGCCTGCTTCCCGTCTGT
>NZ_CALADU010000310.1 GCF_937890665.1 uncultured Subdoligranulum sp. | reverse complement strand
TGGAGCAGGTGACGAGAATCGAACTCGCATCCCCAGCTTGGAAGGCTGGTGCCCTAACCATTGTGCTACACCTGCATGTGCCCTCCGTGAAAATTGTCAGCTTAGTTAGGATAGCATGGAAAGCGCATTCTGTCAAGCGGTAAATTGATTTTTCTTTTCATTTTTTCCCAACAAGCTGTAAAAATGCCTGAAACAGCTGCCTGCCGTCTGCAGTTCCTCCCGGTCCCGGTGCCAAACGCTCCGGATGCCATTGAACGGCCCACACCGGAAGCGCCGTATGCTGCAGCGCCTCCACCGTTCCATCCGGTGCCCATTGAATGACCCGCAGGCCTGCTCCCAGTCTCCCTGCCGCTTGGTGATGGGCGCTGTTGACAATTCCTTCGTCCCCATACAGCTCCCGCAGCAGCGACGGTACTGTCCGCACACGGTGAAGTCGGTCGATGTCTCCCACGGTACTATGTCCCGGAATATCCTGCAGCAAGGATCCTCCAAAATAAACATTGATGGTCTGCAGTCCCCTGCAGATTCCCAATATCGGCCGCCGCAAAACAGCAAACTGCTGCATCAGCAGATATTCCTGCTGATCCCGGACAGGGTCCAGATTCCGTGACGCAGTATTGGCCTCTCCATAACGCCAGGGTTCCAGATCACCTCCCCCCGGCAGGAGCAGGGCATCACACCTCCATGCATCCTGCCAGCACGTCTCCGTGAAAACTTCTCCGCCCGCCATTCGGATCGCAGCTTCATATCTGGGATATTTCCCCGATTCCCCCAATATAAAAATAATTGGCCGCACCATCTGATCCCTCCCGTTGAGCTTATGAACCATCCATTCTATTCATGTGATTTGTTTCAGGGCTTGCATCAGGAAACGATCTGTGGCATAATAAAAACACTGGTTTATCCGGTTCTTACAATTTCTGATCGCACAGAATCAGTTTTTGTTTGATGCCGTCTGTTCCAGGATTTCAATTATATATGGAGACGTATCGAAGTGGTCGTAACGAGCTTGACTCGAAATCGTGTAGGCCATATCTCCGCCTGACCCCGCAGCCCATTGATTTTACTGGGATTCCGGTTTATCTACGCTTTTGGAAAATTGAATATCTACGCTTTTTCTAACACTTTGCTTTATCTACGGGAGCAGGTGTTTGAAACATACGGAGGAGTACTCAAGTGGTGAAGAGGCGTGACTCGAAATCTCGTAGGTCGGGTGACCGGCGCGTGGGTTCGACCCCCACCTCCTCCGCCAGAGCTGGCAGTGTGAAATCACTGCCAGCTTTTTTATATTGGCTGCACCGCACAATCTTTGGCCCCGCGAATGAACATACCATTCATTGTATTTGCAGGAGCCTGCTGTGCGTTGTGATCCAAGTGTGCGTAGATGTCTGCTGTTGTGGAATAGGTACTATGTCCCAGCCATATTTGGATCTGCTTCATTGTGATATTTTCTCCGCTGTTAAGCAGAAGACTTGCGCAGGTATGCCGTAGATCGTGGAACCGGATTTTCCGCAAGCCGTATTTCTCAATGATCCAGCTGAAGTGTTCTGTCACATAATTCGGACGTAGAAGTCTGCCGCATTGATCTACACAGATGTATTCGAGATAATCTCTGCAGTAGGACTTTTTGAACAGTCTTCTGTACATCTCCTGCTTTTCTTTTTCTGCCAGGATCAGTTTTTCCACTGCGGGGATGAGGGGTAGTGTCCGAAAACTGGACTTGGTTTTCAGTACATCTTCTCCAACCGGGACGAATTTCCCATTCACCTCTGCCTCGATAACCTTGTGGCTGATGGAGATGGTCTTGCGCTCCAGATCGATGGCGCTCCATCTCAGCCCCAACACCTCGCTTCGGCGCAGACCGTAATAGGCGGCAATCTTCACGCACAGTTCAAGGGGATCGCCTTCCACCGCATCAAACAGCTCCAGCATTTCTTCCTCACTGTAGAAAGTGCCATGATAAACGTTTTTCTTCGGCCGGTCTACTTTGTCGGCGGGATTTTTGGCGATGGTATCCTTCCGGACTGCGCTTTGCAGAGCTTTTCGGATGATTGCGTGGTAATGTATCACGGTATTTGTCGTGCATCCGTCTGCCAGCACCTTTTGATAAAAATCTTCAATGTCTTGAGGTGTCAAATCCATCACCGCAATTCCGCGCGGTTCGAAGTAGGGGATAATGCGGGCCTTGAGCATATTGGCATAGCTCTGGTATGTTGCGGTGGCGATCGTAGAGCGCACACTATTCAGCCACTTGTTCATGTAGTCCGAGAACTCCAACCGTGCATCATGGGGAACAGTCTGCTCCAGAATGCGCTCCTGTTCCTCACGTTGCAACTGCTCCTCGTACTCTTTTTCAAACTGGCTTCGGATCTCATCAAACGCCCTTTTTGCCTTGCGCTCACTGGTTCCGGACACGGGCAATTTGGTTGATATCCATTTGACCTTCCGCTTTCCGTCTACCTTGAGGTATAAAAGCACATAGTAGTATCCATTTTTCTGCTGCAGGCATCCTGTTATCATGATAGTCCTCCTTTGTCATAACAAGTATAAATTTGCCTGCTGTTGACACCCCCAACATACCACAGATGGGTTCGAATAGCTATACTTTAAACGTAGAAAAAGCACTCGACTTTTCTACGTTATCCGATGAGGGAACAGGCAAATTTGTGGGCTTTAGGAGAGGTTGATGTGACACATTTCCTCACCCATCAGATACTCGATTACGCAGATTTTGGGAATCTTATAGGTTCTGCCGACACGTACACTCCGAATTTCCTGATCTGATAGTAATCTGTAGGCCAATTTCTTGCTGATGCCGCCGAGCATTTTTCGAAGGTCATCCACCTCCACGACATCCGGGTAATTTTCAAACATCGACTGTTTCTTCATTTTCTGCCTCCTTGCATTGGGAGGCCACCTACTGGGGCCAGCAGGCGGCCCCGTATGTGTTGACTAATAGAAGAGTTGAAAAATACCGGCTATCCCAAAGGGACAGCCGGTACATATATAACCTCTTTCTGGGAAATGGGGAGGGGTTACAAGGGGTTACATCATTCTTACATCTACCCATCCTGAAAAATCCCGTGGAAGCAGTCGCTCCGGAGTTCAAGAACTTCGTCCAGAGGGATCGTTGTGCCGTCGGCAAGTTGCAGGATTCTCGCAATGTCATCGACTTTTTTCAGCTGACCCACGGTCGTGACATACTGGCCGCCTTCCTTCCTCGCATCCGGGCGGAACCAGACCACAGAGATCTCCGGTCGCTCTGCAATCCTGTCAGCCAGAATTTGTTGCTTGAGGTCCAGCATAGCCTTGGTGTCCTCGTCCAGTTCCATCCGCTGGTCTGTCAGACGGGCAGTCTCCTGGATGGCAGCGGCGTGGCCTGTGAGGGCGGCGAAGGGGCTAAAAATAGCAGCCCGATCCGACATAGGCATCCGGGGATGCTTTGTCGATGTGGGATGGGGCAAATTGATGATGTCATCGTATGGCCCGCTCATTCGTGATGTCCTCCTATGGTCTGATTCCGCTCACGGGCAGTGGCCCCCTCCTCCAGGTTCATCCCCTTGAGGATGGCGTTCTTGCCGAACTTCTTCTTGATCCCCAGCATGGCCTCCTGAATCTTCCGCTCCCGGGCATGGGCGGCCTCGTCCGCCTGCTCCTGCTGCTCCTTGGCGGCGTAGTCGGTGAACAGATCCAACTGCTCTGCCTCATCCTTGGGCACATCAACCTCGGGGAGCAGCTTGTTGGCACTGATGCTCAGTCGGCGGATCAGTAGATTCTCGTCCACGATCCGGTCGTAAAGGGCACTCACCGCCTTCAGCAGATCGCTGGCGGAAGAAGTGTAGGGGAAGTTCTCTGTCCCCACGGCGTGCTTGGGGATCTTCCGGCCATAGCGATCAGTGGTCACCGGGCCGCGGTAGCTCTGACGGCGGCTTGGGCCGTCCAGATTCTCCCGGTCGTAGCCCACGGTGAGTACCAGCTGGTTGGTCACCAGCCCTTTGTCCACCAAATCCAAGGCCAGGGCGTCCGCCATCTCCCGCACCACCAGCCTGGCTTTCTTGAAGTCGTAGGGACACTGCAGGACTTGCCCGGAGACGATACTTTTGTTCTCCGGCTTATAGGCTTTCACGTCCGCAATAGTGCAGGGCTCCCAGCCCCAGGCATGGTCGATCAAAATCTCCGCATTGACGCCGAACAGCCGGTACAACAGTTCCTCGCTGTGGTAATCTCCGGGTTTGCCGATGGAACACCGGGCGATGTCGCCCGTGGTATATAGTCCGTGAGCCTCCAGCTTATTGGCATAGCCCTTGCCTACCCGCCAGAAATCCGTCAGGGGGCGGTGGGTCCACAGAAGACGGCGGTAGGTCATCTCATTGAGTTTGGCAATCCGCACTCCATCTTGATCTGGATGGACGTGCTTGGCTACGATGTCCATGGCAACCTTGGCAAGATATAGATTGGTACCCATTCCCGCCGCAGCGGTGATGCCGGTAGTCTTCAGAATGTCCAGGATAATGGTGCGGGTCAGTTCCCGCGCCGTCATCTTATAGGTGTCCAGGTAGTTGGTGATGTCCATGAACACCTCGTCGATGGAGTAGGGGAAGATGTCCTCTGGGGCGATATATTTCAGATAGACGCTGTAGATTTTCGTACTCCAGTCGATGTAATGAGCCATCCGGGGCGGAGCCACGATATAGTCCAGAGCCAAGGCAGGGTTCCCCTGTACTTCAGGATCGTTCCAGGAGGCGCCGGTGAGCTGATAGCCTGGAGCGTCCCATTTCCGCTTGGCGTTTACCTCTGCCACCCGCTGTACCACCTCGAACAGCCGGGCCCGGCCAGAGATACCGTAGGCTTTCAGAGAGGGGGAGACGGCCAGGCAGATCGTCTTCTCCGTGCGCCGCTTGTCTGCCACCACCAAGTTGGTGGTCATGGGATCCAGCCCCCGCTCCACGCACTCCACCGAGGCGTAGAACGATTTCAGGTCACAGCAGATATAGGTCCGTTCTTTCATGCCCGCTCCCTCCTTCCATTTTAATTAGTATCTCACAATCGCTGTCCCATTATCGGGTCCAACCCAGCACGGCGTCCAGTTCCCCCGGGGCCGCGTCCGGAAAGTTCTTCCCTACCTGTTCATAAATCATGGTTTTGGATTCCGCCGGATCCACGGAATAGGCGGAAGAAATGTGGTCATAGCCCCACAGGGCCTCCGGGGTGGTGTAGATGGAGAGGGGCCAGCCGTAGGGTGCGCCCCGTTTATTGATTCGCTGCCGGAAGTCCCGAATCAAGAGGTAACCACCCATCTGCAGGTCGGTGACGGTACCCTCGAAGTTCTTTTCACCGCCCTTGCCGAAGCCGGCCCGCTGTTTCAGGGCAAAGGAGAACCACTCCTCTCGGATGGAAAAGCAGTCCATGATCCGCTTCTGGCGCATGGGGGCCAGCTCTTCGTCCCAGCGGCTGTCGAAGTCGTATCCATCCCGCCGCCAGTTGGCGAAGTGGGGGAACCAAGCTCTGGAGATGAAGCCGGCCTTTTTGCCGAAAAACTTTCCATAGGCCACTTTCCCGCTGCGGGCCATGAGGCACCGCCATTCCCACGGGTCCTGCTCCTCGTCGCCAGTCCACCAGTAGAGGTCTCCTGTGTTTTCCTCCACGGAGAAACCGTCCACCTCGTTTTTGAACAAGGGCAGGAAACCGACCTCGTTGATCAGATCAATGAGGTCCTCCCACGTCTGGACACGGCTGGGGTCATCCCAGTCCAGTCCCCGCATGATCCACTCTCCGTTTTCGATGGCCACTGTACCGCCCCCTTACGATGCCATTATAGCACAGTAGTTCTATGGTTTCTACCGCGGTTCACCGTGGGGGCGACCCAGCGAATACTCATATTGAAAGCGAACAAGAGGCAGGCAATCAGCCTCCTCTTGCTCACTTCTGCGCTTAAAACTCCAGCCTGGAGATCTGCTCCCACTGGAGGATGTACCGCTCGTCCACGATCTGGTTCTTATGGTAATGCCCGAAGAACCAGTAGGCGAATTGGCACCGCTGTTTCACTGTTTCCAGGAAGTCCGTCAGCTCGTCCGTTCCGTAGCCGGGGTCGAGCTTTTTGACGATACTGCTGGGGGCGCAGTGGGTCAGGATGCAGTCCACCGCCCAGCCTGCCCGCTCCAGATTCGCCAGCGCCTCGTTGTATTCCTCCGCGCTGGGCAGTTCCTCCGACCACCAGGACACGCCCTTCACCCGAAACATGGCCCGCAGCCTCCGCATCAGCCAATACTGCCGCTCAAAGTCCGGATCGGCTGGGTCCAGGATGCCGTCCTGGATATCGTGGGAGGACGCGCCGCCCATAGTGAACCAGGTCAGACCGCCGAAGGTGAAGACCTGCCCCCGCATGAGATGAAGGACATGCTCCCGCACCACATGAACACGTCCGCCGTTCCAACGCTTTTCCGGAAGGGCATTCAGGAGATCGAAGTTCTCATGGTTCCCGTCCACAAACAGGGTGGTAAAGGGCTTTTCCTCCAACCAGTCCAACCAGTATTGGTCTTTGGGACTTCCGTCCCACAGCCCTCCGAAGTCGCCTGTGACGATCACATAATCCTCACGACCCATGTTTTTCTGCTGAGGGAAGTATTTGCTCCCAAACCTCTGAAATCCGCCGTGGGTATCGCCTGTAATATAAACCGACATCTGATCACCTCTCTCCCCGCCTACAGGGTCATCTGCTGCTGTCCCGGGAGGGGTTCTCCCCGCTGCCGGAGTTCCTCGCCGGCCGCCGTGCGAATGCCGAGGCCATTTCGGGTCTCCGCCGTCACCAGGCGGCCCTCTCGGATGAGGCGCTCCACCAGCTCCCCCACATAGCGGTTTGCCAAGTTGTTTTTTCCATCCTTGTCGCAGAGCCTATGGACGGAGAACTGTTTCGCAATGCTCAGCTCGGCCGGGCCTGTGACATACAGGTTCTTCCGCTTCGTCTGGTACCGCTCCAGAATGGCCTCTATGATCTCATCGCGTCTGTCCTCCAGTTGTTTCAGATACTCCGCGTCTGTGAGTTCCCAGTACCGTTCGTAGCAGTCCACCCCCTGGCATTGGAAGGTTTGCGCACCCTCCAAGAGTTCCTGGAGCCGGGGAATCTCATCGGTCTGGATCACCCCGCTGAAATTCATGGGGTGGAGATACAGATCCTGCTGACCCTTCGTGACTATGTCGCTGGAACTGCTGTCTTCCCTGGCGGGATGCAGCTCCCAGCCTGCCGACTGAAACAAGGTGCGTGTCTCATCCCGGAAGGCGTGCTCGACGCCTTTATCCGGCCAACCACTGTCGTACCGATAGGAGCTGCGGATCCGAAAGTACACTTCTCTGTATTCCATCATACCACCTCCTCGTCTGTTATACTACAATGCCACGAAACTTCTGTATTATCTATTCATCAAGCCCAACGAAAACCTCCGCAAAAATTGGGCAAAAGTGTGACACTCCATCATTATGGCGTCAAACTGAGAAAATTTACTGGCTGTTGCAAAAGGACTGCCACAGTAGGTTGACGATCACACAGCTTATATTTTAATCATACCCTTCTGCCAGACCAATGCTGATCCCGAGCGCCCAGTCGATCCGTTTCATCTCAGGCTCACTTAACATCCCAATTCTTCCCTTGAGCCTGGACTTGTCAATGGTACGGAGTTGCTCCAAAAGAATTGTAGAACCACAGTGCAGGCCACTCGAGTGCTTGTTTAGGCTTACATGGGTGGGCAGCCTCGCTTTCCCCATCTTGCTTGTAACAGGAGCAGCTATCACTGTAGGACTATGCCGGTTGCCCATATTGTTCTGCAGAATGAGCACAGGGCGTATGCCGCCTTGCTCAGATCCAACTACTGGCCTCAGATCCGCATAATAGAGCTCGCCCCGATGGATCTCGTGTGGGAAATATGTTCTCATGAGATACACCTCCTTAATAAGTTGCGGCTTAATACCACAAAAATAGGGACCGCTCCCGCCCTTGACTAACTCCAATTTCTCCTGTGTTCATTTAGAATTCGTATCGTAAAAAGATCCTCATTAACCGGAGACTGAAGCAGGGGGCAAGAGCGGTCCCCATGGCTTCTGATATTAAGACTTCACATTTGTGTTGTCTTTCTCGGGCTGCGCTCGTATTCGACACTACTTCCCCAAGCGCAAAAGCCTGTGCCGCCGGCACCGGCTCTTCAGGGCAATCATCTGAACCGCGGCTGGCTCCACCGCGTCATGGGAGTCTCACCCCCGGCAGGATCTCTGTCGGCCGCCCTCCTTGCTTGATCCCCATTCCGGTGGGGGCTGGGACTGGACGGAAGTATCATTGTCCCTGACGGAGTCATTGCGAAACAGTTTGCCATCGGCTGTTTTGCGGACGGATGGAACCGCTCGGCACCTTATTTGGCCGTCGTTGATAGATGTAGGTCAGCCTGGTTGTCAGAACCGAACAGAAATGTATGGGTGTCTTCGTTCGCAACCTTGCGCTGTGCATCTACAGGTAGTCTTGGCGCATCCTCCGGAGTCGCTCGCCCTTTTTCAAAGGGCCCCGTCAGGAAGGTATTCAGATGGTTGGGTATTCGGTTTTCAAGGAACCCGAGGGGGGAGATAATTCAACCCCCTCACTACTAAGCCGAGTTCGTGAGGGGGTTGAGAACCAAAAAATTATTTTATTTTCATCAAAGCCCGGAGTTTACTCAAAATTTTATGGCGGCGCTTATTCACCGCCTTCTGCGAGATATTGATTTGTTTGGCATACTCACGCTCCGTCAGCTCCTCGAAATACAAGGCACGGATCAGATTCTGCTCCTCCAGAGGGAGCTGTGCCAAACACTGACGCAGTTCCTGCAGTAGGATATTGCCAACCGCTTTGTCTTCCACGCTCTCAGCATTAGGATCTGGAACCATTTCTTCTCCAAGGGTTTCTTCCGTATCCAAATCACTGTATGAGACCTTTCCGTTTCGGACATCTTTCTCATCCAATGTTTTGGTGTGACGTTCCACTCGGTAATAGGTCAGATAAACATCCTTTGTGACCTCTACCAGATGTCCCTCTACTCTAAGACGATATTTCCTTTCCTCTGCCATGAGGCAGTCCTCCGTTTCTTCTGAAATTTTGAAAAGTCAAAATCTCAGAAGCCGGAGGCCCTCTGCACCGATTTGGGTGTTGGCAGTGGGCAAACCCCTCCTGTAACACGCCGGCCCTCCTGGTACCGGGCAGAAAAAAGCCGGGGACGCTGAAATGCGTCCCCGGCATACTCCTGCCGCCATATTGCGGCAGGAGCAAAGAGGCCCCAGATGCTTTTCAGCGTCTGGGGCCTCTAACTCGTTAAGTTATTCATTTTTGAGCATACCTGCCACTGTACCGAGTATAACAGAGGCAAAGTCGGAAGGGAGTAGGGATTGGGTCGGTTTTTCATCGGGAATTAGTCGGGAAACAGTCGGGGGGCATCTAACTCCTCTTGAAGTTCCGGAACCGCATATCCAAACAGGCAGACAGAAAACAGGAAAAGCGCCTCGCGCTTTCGGTCATAGAAAACACTCCGCTCCATGTTCAGCTCGTCCAGCAGTTCCTTCTCTGTGCTGTTGAAGCGATGGATGAATTGCTTGGTCAGGATTTCATAATAGAGTTCTCCACGATCCGGATACCGTTTCAGGCGGAGCAGGGCTCGGTCGATCACATCGGCCAGCATGCGGCTCTCCATGACGCAGCAGACCTTTTCCTCAAATTCCTGGAGGTCAATATTCGGGGCAAAGTTTTCCAGATAGCAGAGGCCGGCATCAGCGTCCCGGTTTCCGAGTTCCCATGCATATTCGTGCAGCTCCTCTGCACGCTCACTGAGGACCCACACCACGTCCCGATAGATCTTCAGGATCAGCTTTACCCGATGGTAGGCCAGCTGGCTATCAAATCCAAGGGAGGCCATCTGTTTCTTGCACTTTTGGACAGTGACACTCTCTTTCCGCATTTTTTCTCCTCCTCCCATGTTCGCTAAGTTGCGAACAAACAAGATAACAAAACACTTTTCGAATACTGTGAAAGCCGGAGGCCCTCTTAAGGAAGAGGGCCTTACTAAGCCAAGCTTATAGTAAATTATGAACTTCCAACCGAATCCGCATTGCCTGTTTTGACACTTGGAAGATCCGCGCCATTTCCGTGACCAAGCACTCCTTGCTTTTGCCCGGACGGAGACGGTAAAAGCATTTTTTTACTTGAGGTATAGGCATTAAAAGGGCTGTTGCAAGAGCATCTGCCTGCCGCTCAATGAAACCACAGCTTTCATCCGAGGAAGTTTTACCATCATAGGCCGCAACATCGCCAGTGCCAGAGTATAATTTCTGGTGCAGGACCCAGTGTCCCAGTTCATGAGCGCAGGTAAAGCGCATTCTCCCAAGAAGCCTGTCTATACAGAGACGTTCATCAATCAAAATTGTCCCAGCCTTCACAGCAATCAAACGGTATTGCCTCTCTGTTCGGTCATATAAAATGGCTGCTCCGTCATCAAAAATGGTTTCTCCAAGGACGCTCCCATTTTTGCGAAGGGTATGGTACTCCAGAGTCAGATTAAACTTTGTTTCAATGATCGTTTCGACTGGGATCGCCTGAGGAGGACCTTCCAACAGTGTGCGATCATATTCCAGCAGAATCTTTCGACCGATGGTTTCGATGGCTTCCAGTCGGTACTTAGGCGCATACAAGGAAATCCCTCCTCAGCTTTGACGGCTTTTCAACATTTCCATAAATGCCGCCCATTCCTCATCCGTAGCGTCAACTTCTTTTGCGACTCTCAGGGCCGCCCGGACAATATCATGAGTTCGGATATAATCCGGCAGATCCGCAGGAACAGATTGTCTGGACTCTGCGGCTAAATCCAAAAGCAATTCATGCTCCTGCTTGTCCAGCTCCAGGAAGGAGGAAATTCGATCCACAAACTGTCCTTCTGGTGCGGGACGCCGCCCTTGCTCAATGTCGCAGAGGTATCCATAAGCAATTCCGAGATATTTGGCTGTGTCTCGGAGATTCAGCTTGGTCGCTTTGCGCCTTGTCCCGATGAATGCCCCAAAGGTCATGTCGCATTCCTCCCCTTGTGGTTAGTTCGCTCAGCTGCGAACATCTTGCTTATATTATAACTGGTACAAATGTTCGATACAAGGAGTAAAAAAGAAATTGGGGCGAGGTGTTAAATTATCGTAACACCTCGCCCCGCAGTTACAGGAATGTGCGGGCGATCCGCGCCATCTCCTCCACGCACTTCTGGGGAGCAGTAATTTTGACTCCGCCCATGAACTTGAATACCCATCCATAAAAGGTCCCGCTGGGGTTCACTTCGATTTGAGCCACAAAATGCTCACTATCGTATGGATGTGTGGGAACGGCCTCTCCATAATCGTCCACGATTGTTTTCATGAACCGATTTTCACAGAGGAGTTCGACGAGGACAGTATGACCGGCCGCAAACATATCGATCATCTTATTGGTATAGTCGGCTACATCGAAATCAGGTTGAGGCACATAGGTGGATTCCAGGATCTCAATTCCGGCCAGCCGATCCACACGGAAATGCGCCATGCCATGGTGCTTGTGGGAATATCCGATCAGATAGTAGTGGTCGTTTTTCCATTCCAGGGCGTAAGGGTCCAGCTTATAAAAATAGCCGTTATGCTTGAGAACTCGCTCTTTCTGCTGTGTGTACTCATAATACTGGAACTGGATCTGCCGGTTTTCCAGGATGGCATTCTGGACACCATCGATGATGTAATAGACCTTCTCATTATGTGGTTTGATCCGGCTCGAAATCGCCGCCAACCGGCGAAGCTGCATGGCCTCTGCCTCGCTGGTCAGCCGGCAGAGTTTCTGGATGAGTTCATTTGTTTTTTCCGCCGATATGACCTTGGAGGATGCAACGGCATCCGTCAGCATCTTTAATTCAGGATACTCAAACAAACGGTTACCTATGAAATATTGGTTTTGCGTGCTCTTAGTAACTACGATATCGACACCAGCTAAAATAAGGTCCTGCAGATCCCCATACACTGTCTGTCGCACCGCATGGATTCCCTTGCCATTGAGATAGTCCAGTATATCGGCTACGGTGACGGGATGCTCCTCATCCGTCCGAAGATAGAGATATTTCAAAATCTCCAAGATCCTGATATTGCTTTGCTTTTGCATCAATATGCCTCCAGTTGTGGATGTCAATCACGGTTCCCGGCCGCGTACTCTCCCATGTTGATGTCCAGCACCGCTCTGGGCGGCTGGATCAGGGCGTCCTCATACCGGCATTTCCACTGGACATCCCGGCTCATCTGGCCATCCTCCACACCATCCACCGTCTCCCCGTCCTCAATGGGATTGTCATTTGCCAGAATGTACGACGCCACATTGTAGGCGTGGTTTACCACCCAGTTGGGGTCCATATCGTGGAAGTGGTACTGGAGATCCGGTAGGAACAGGGTGCTCATGCCCACCGTGTCGATGAGCATATCCTCCGTACCCTCAATGTTGAAGAATCGGACATTGACGCCAAAGCGGATGAACCGATCCGAGCCTTCAATCTGATGGGAACGCACATCCTCCGCCAGCAGGAGCTTGCCGCAGTTCTGGAAATAGAATGCTTCGCATGAGGGGTACAGCTCCGCCAGAGCCTCCAAGAAGTCGGCGTCCAGGTTGGCCCGCTCCAGCGCCGGAAGCGCCGCAGCCAGCATATCGGTGGCCACCACCTGATACCGGCACTCCCGGAAAATCCGCTCTCGGTCTTCCTGGCAGTCCCACATCTGGCTCAGCAAAAAGGCATCAAAGCCTTTGCCCTTGAACTTGTCGCATTTCATCACCATCAGCTGTACCGGGCACTTGCCGTCCTGAAATTCCGCTATATGATCCAGAGCGGCAAAGCCAGCCATTTTCTTATCATAACAGAAGCACTCTGCTGATCCGATGTGTTTCCCCATTACGGCAGTCATTTTCTCTTTGTCCGGCATGTCCACCGGCTCTTTAAATAGCATCTGAATGAGATAGGGGCCGCCGGGCTGGTGGCCTTTTTTGTCATCCAGGTTCTGCTGGAACAATTTATTGCTCATTTGCTTTCCTCCTTCTTCTCCGGGAACAGCTTCCACCGGAATTCCAGTTCTTTCTGGACAAACTCTTTCGGCAGGCCCCGGGGATTGGCAATGAGATACCATACCCGAAAGGTGCGTTTCTTCGGATCTGTTTCCTGCTGGTAGAGCTGATAGCCCGCCTCATCCTCCTGTGTCCACCGTCCTGTCTGCCGCTTGGCCTGCACAAAGGGTTCCACCACCTGGTCCAGTTCCTCTCTGGTACGGCTTGAGGCCCAGGCTTGATCCACATCATTGGCGTGGGAGAGATGGAACAACATCGAGCCCATCCCGTTCTTTGCCTTATGCTCCGGCGTTCCGCGCAATTCCGTCTGACGGCGGTACTCCGCCAGCTGCTCCACTGTTCCGTACCGTTCCACCATCTGCTCGTCCACATGGATGCACCAGCTGTAGTCCTCCGGCTGGGTAAAGGGGGCACAGATTGTCTGGAGCGCCTCTGACGGGTCTGCTTCAAAGCAGTCGATAAAATCGAGGTAGTGGGCTTTGATCAGGGGCAGGAAGGTGTCCAGCAGCCCGGTGTCCAACCGCAGGTCCTCTGTCAGCATCCGAAAGAATGAACCGCCTGTTGTGGGTTCAATTCTGAAAGTGTAGAGGTAGTCATCTCCCTGCTTTATGATACAGCTGAAGCCCACCTCCACATTTCCATGGCCGATTTCGTAGTCTATGTAGTTGTAGCGGCTCC
>NZ_CALADU010000309.1 GCF_937890665.1 uncultured Subdoligranulum sp. | reverse complement strand
CCCTTCGGCTGCCTGCCCAACCACATCGTGGGCAAGGGCATGATCAACAAGATCCGCGCCCTGCACCCTGAGGCCAACATTACCCCCGTGGACTACGATCCCAGTGCCACCCGGGTCAATCAGGAAAACCGCATCAAGCTGATGCTGGCAGTGGCTCGGGAACGTTTGACCCAGCCTGCCGAAGCACCGGCTCCTGTGACGGCTGAACAGCTAGCCGGCGGCGCGCCCCAGCTGCAAACCACCGTGCAGTAACAATTTCTCGATACAGCAGCACCCCGCACATCGGATGATGTGCGGGGTGCCTTTTTGTTTATTTCAGATGGCGCAGATCGCCGCTCTCCCGAAAATCCTCGTAGTCCAAAGACAGGGAGGGATTGTAGTAGGGATCATGGAGGATATTCTCCCGTCCATGCACTTCATACAATCGGTCATGCTCGGTATCAAACCGGGCTTTCTTGGCCGGGTCTTTCTCGTCGGAGCCGCGGGATTTGCTTTCGTGGTGGTAGAGTTCTGCATAAGGCGTCCAAACGATGCGCCAGCCTGCATCCCGGACCCGCAGGCAGAAATCCACATCGTTGTAGGCAACAGTCAGTGTTTCGTCAAGGCCGTGGACCTGATCAAACACCGCCGTGCGCACCAGCAGACAGGCCGCGGTCACTGCCGAGAAATCCTGTACGGTGGCCAGCCGGAACATATAGCCGCTGCCGCCCCGTTTGTGGTACTTGTGGCTATGCCCTGCATAGCCGCCCAGCCCGGTGATGATGCCCGCATGCTGGATGGTATCGTCGGGGTAGTAGAGCATAGCGCCGCAGATGCCCACGCCGGGCTGGCTGCACTCCCCTACCATCTGGGTCAGCCAGTCACCGTTGATCACTTCGATGTCGTTGTTGAGCAGCAACAGATAACTGCCGCTTGCGTATTTGCGGCCAAAGTTGTTGATGCGGCTGAAGTTGAAACCGCCTTTATACCGCACCACCCGGGCACGGTCATACCGCTGGGGCAGCCGGCGATAATACTCCTCGGTGGCTGGGTCGGTGGAGTTGTTCTCGATGACAAGGACCTCGAAATTTTCGTAGGTGGTCTTGGCATAAAGGCTGTGCAGGCACTTCTCCAGATCGTCGGTGTGGTCCTTATTGGGGATCAGGATGGACACCAGCGGCTGGGGTTCGGGCAGTTCCCATACCACATGGCAGGTGCCGGGGAATTTGCCCGGTTCCACCTTACCCTGCCGCCCGATGGCTGCCAGATGATCGGCTACCGCCTTGCGGGCGGCGGCTTCCACATAAGGTTTGGCCCCGGTGCCGCCGCTGGTAGAAGCCGCATGCACACGCCAATAGTAAAGTACCTGCGGCAGGTGCAGCGGCTTGTCCTGCGGGTCTCGGCGCTGCATCTCGTCGATCAGCCGCAGGAACAAATCATGGTCCTGCGCGCCGTCGCACGCGGGCCGTTCGCCGCCCACGGCCTCGAACAGTTCCCGACGGAACACCGCCAGATGGCAGATATAGTTCACTGCCATCAGGTATTCCGGCGCGTAATCCGGCTTAAAGTGTCCCACCCGGGGACGCTGAGGCGTCTTCTCAAACAGCGCTTCGTCGCTGTAAACGAAATCCGCCTTGCTGTCTGCCAGTGTTTTGCTCATCCAATAGATGGCATGGGGGGCCAGCATATCGTCGTGGTCGGCCAATGCCAGATACTCCCCCGTCGCCAGCGCTGCCGCGGCGTTGGTGTTGGCGGCGATGCCTTTGTTTTCGATCTTTTGGTATACGATGCGGGCATCCTGCGCGGCCCGCTCCTGCACCATCTGCCCCACCTCGCCGTGGGCTTCGTCACTGGCATCCACCAGCACCAACTGCCAGTTGGGGGCCGTTTGGCCCTGCACACTGTCCAAAAACTGCTGCAAAAAGCCAAGCGGTGTGTTGTAGAGGGGCGTCAAAATACTGATGGTCGGCCACGAAGCCGCCTGTTGGGCCGCCTCGGTTCGCTGGGCTTCCAGCGTTTTCTTGGCAGGCAGATACCGCGCCCGCTTACCGAAAAAGCGCCGCTTGAAAAAGCCCGCCGCCCGGGTGGCCATCACCCCCACCCCCTGCTCTTTCGTGAGGGTACGGGCGTAACCAAACAGTTCCCGGATACGTTTTGTCTGCAAACTCATGGCATCAGCCGTGCAGGCCGTTGGCCTGACGCTCCATATTTTCGATGATGATGGTGTGGATGTCCCCCTGCGTGGCGGCGTATTCCAGCACCTTCCACGGGGTATCGGTGTGGTAGTGGACCTTGATCAGATCCTCATCCCCCACCACCAGCAGGCAGTCCCCCTCGGCACAGTTCAGGATGCCGTCGTGGATCACGTCCTCCTCCAGATCGTGCCCCTCAATCAAAAGCTGGGTATCAAAACGATTCTTCATGGAAGAACCTCCTTATTTCAGGCCGAAGTTTTCAAACAGATTGTTGAAATGCGGGTTGTAGTAGGGATCGTAGTTGTCGATATATTGCTTGTATTTGGCGTAGAAGTTGGCCTTTTCCCGTTCGTAGCGTTTCGCATTTTCCGAAAGGGTATCCAGTCCCCGGCTCTTGCTCTCGTAGTGGTAGGCTTCGGCCCGGGGGGTATAGACATTGAGCAAGCCCTGCTGCCAAAGTTTCAAGCAATAATCCACATCGTTGTAGGCCACGGCAAACTTGTCTTCATCCAGACCGCCCACCGCTTTGTACAGCGACGCCTTGGTCATCAGGCAGGCACCGGTGACCGCCATATAGTTTTGGGTGGTGACCAGCCGGTACATATCCCCCACTGCGGTGCGGGGGTAGCTTTTGTGGCTGTGCCCCGCGCTGCCGTTAATGCCCATGAGTACACCAGCGTGCTGGATGGTATCGTCGGGATAGTAGAGTTTTGCCCCCACAGCCCCCACATCGGGGCGCTGGCTGTAACTGAGCAGTTCCCGCAGGAAATCCCGGGACAAGATCTCGATGTCGTTGTTCAGGAGAAGCAGATGTTCCCCCTCGGCAAACTGAGCACCGAAATTGTTGATGGCCGAGAAGTTGAAGGGCCCCTGATACCGCACCACCCGGCAGCGGGCAAACCGCTGGGGCAGGGTCTGGTAGTAAGCCTCGGTGGCCGGGTCGGTGGAGTTGTTCTCGATGACCAACACCTCAAAGTTGTCATATCCGGCGTTCTGGTAAAGGCTGGTCAGGCAGCGGTCCAGATCGTCGGTGTGGTCCTTGTTGGGGATCAGCACACTGATCAATGGGTGACCGGTCAGCTCATACCGCACCTGAAAGGCACCGGGGGCGTCGGGCACCGCCATGGCTTGGCCGGGCAGCCCCAATCGTTGTAGCTGGGCATCGATGGCTCGTTCCCCTGCCGCGATGGCGTAGGGTTTCGCTTCCATACCTGCGGCGGTGGAACCGGCGTGGCCCCGCCAGATGTAGAGCACCTGCTTGATGTGCTCGATTTTCTGGGCCTTTTCGGTCAAACGCAAAATCAGATCGTGGTCCTGTGCACCGTCAAACTCTTTGGATTCATAGGCCCCCGCCGCATCCAGCAGCGGGCGGCTAAACACCGCCAGATGGGTGATAAAGTTGACACCCCGCAAATAGTCGGGGGCAAAATCCGGCTTGAAGTGGTACCCGCCCAACTGTTTCAAATCAGCCGAGAGAACGATCTCGTCGCTATATACAAAATCTGCTCCCGTCTTTTGGATGGTCTGCACACATTCAAAAAGGGCGTTGGGGTAGAGCACATCGTCATGGTCCAGCAGGGCCAGATATTCGCCGGCAGCGGCGGCAAAACCGGCCGTGGTGTTGGCGGCGATGCCTTGATTTTCGATCTTTTGGTAGGTGATGCGGCTGTCCTTAACGGCATACTGCTGCGCCCGCCGGGAAACTTCCCCGTGGGCGTCGTCGCTGGCGTCCACCAGCACCAACTGCCAATGGTCGTACGTTTGGCGCTGCACACTCTGCACCATCTCATCAAAAAAGCGCAGCGGCGTATTAAAGACCGGCACCACCACACTGATGCAGGGTCCCTGCAAATGGGCTGCCCGCTGGGCTTTTAGGGTGCGGCGCAAGGGCAGATCGGCCCGGTGCCGCCAGTCGTCGTGGTGGAAAGCCAGCCCGACCCGGAAAGACACATCCCGCCAAAGCTGCTCGGCCCCTTCTTCCCGCAGGGTAGCCAGCGAACGCCGGGCCAGATCTTGCAGATGGGCCGGATTCAGCAGGCGTCGTGCCATACCGCCCACACTGTCCTGTACGGCCAGATCGGCGGGACGTTCGTTGTTGGGTTGTTGCTTCATGGATGGCCTCATTCCTCCGTCCGCTTGGCGGGCATGGCGTCCTTTTTCTCAAATTTGCGGTATTCCGCCGTGATCTCGGCGGTGGGTCCGTTGCGGCGCAGATGGCCATGGTCCAGCCATGCCACCTTGTTGCACATCCGTTCGATCTGGTCGATGGAATGGCTGACGAGAATCACCGTCGTGCCGCCGGAGAGCAGCTCCGCCATACGGCGCTCGCATTTTTCCTGAAACAGGAAGTCACCCACCGACAAAATCTCGTCAGCGATGAGGATGTCCGGTTTGGTCATGGTAGCCACCGCAAAAGCCAGACGAGCCACCATACCGGAAGAATAGTTTTTCAGCGGAACATCGAGGAAATCTTTCAGTTCGCTGAATTCCACAATGTCATCGAATTTGGAGTCGATGTATTTGGGGGTATAGCCCAGCACCGTGCCGTTGAGGTAGATATTCTCCCGGGCGGTAAGGTCCATATCAAAACCGGCGCCCAGCTCGATGAGGGGCGCGATGGTCCCCCGCACCGTCACCTTGCCGGTGGAAGGCTTGTACACGCCGGAAATGATCTTGAGCAGCGTACTCTTTCCGCTGCCGTTCAGACCGATAAGGCCGTAGAAATCGCCGGGCATGATGTCGAAGCTGACATCATCCAGCGCAAAAAATTCGTCGAAGCGCACCCCACCGTGCATCAAAGCCACGAAGTATTCCTTCAGGCTTTCGTGCTTTTCCTTCGCCAGATTGAAGCGCATCGAGACATGTTCGATGGAGATGATCGGCTGTTCTGCTGCCATAGGTGCGCCCCCTTACATGTACAGGACAAACTTGTCCTGATTTTTCTTAAAGACCACGATGCCCAGCGCCATGCTCACGGCGGCACAGAGGAAGCAGACCGTCAACATGGTGGCGTCCAGCCCTTGTCCCCACAGTACGCAGCGGCGGAACGCCGTAATGTACCAGTACATGGGATTGATATGGATGAGCCGCTGCATAATGCCAGAAAGAGTTTCGGGATCATAGAAAATCGCACTGGCATAGACCAGCAGTGTGCAGAACACTTCCCAGATGTGCATGATGTCCCGCACAAAGACGTAGAGCGCCGACAGCAACAAGCCAATGCCCAGACTGAAAAAGAAGAGCATGATCAGCGGGTAGAGGGCTATCCATGCCGTAGACCAGCTTACCGGCGTCCAGGTGATGACAAAGACGATCACCAACGCAATAAAGCTGAAAGCACAGTTGACCAACGCAAAGCAGCATTTTTCCATGGGGAAAATGTACTTCGGGATATACACCTTGCGCAGCAGCGGCGCATTTTTCAGCACGCTTTCCATAGCCATGCTGGTGGATTCCCGGAAGAAGTTAAAAAGCAACTGGCCGATGATCAGGAAGCCGGCAAAGTTCGGGATGCCTTCTCCCCGCAGGCCCTTCATAATGGAATCAAAGACCAAAAACATGACCAGACAGGTCAACAGCGGGTTCAACACACTCCAAGCCACACCCAGCACACTGCGGCGGTATTTGAGCTTGAAGTCTCGGGTGATCAGGTTCTGCAGCAGGTAACGGTACTTCCAGAAACTTGCAAAACTGTTTTTGAAACTTTGCACGGTAACTCCTTAGTACTTCTCGAAAAATTCGAACTTCTGTTCCGCAAAGGGGGTGTGCTCTTTGTCCTTAGCGCTGGTCTTATGCTCGCAGCCGCAATCCGGCCACTGCACATTCACCGTGGGGTCGTCGTAGGGGATGCCGCCCTCCGAAGTAGGATCATACACATCGGTGCACTTGTAGCAGAACTCTGCCACGTCGGACAGCACCACAAAGCCGTGGGCAAAGCCTTCGGGGATATAGAGCATCTTCTTGTTGTCCGCCGAGAGGGTCACGCCCACCCATTTGCCAAAGGTAGCACTGTGGGGACGGCAGTCCACCGCCACGTCAAACACTTCGCCCAGCGTCACCCGCACCAGTTTGCCCTGCGTATGGTTCTTCTGGAAATGCAGACCCCGCAGCACGCCCTTGGTGGAACGGCTCTGGTTGTCCTGCACGAAGGGCTTGTCGATGCCTGCCGCCGCAAAGTCATCGATCTGGTAGGTTTCCATAAAATAGCCCCGGTCGTCACCGAATACGGTGGGTTCGATGATCTGTACCTCGGGAATTTCGGTCTTGATAAAATTAAACTTACCCATGGTTGGTCTGCTCCTTTACTTCCTACACAATTTTCAGAAAATCAGTTTCTTAAATCGCATCTTAACGCATAACAATACAGCATATATTATACTCTATTTTCCCTCTAGGGGCAAGATGGACACTTCGGTTTGCCTGCATTTTTCTCTGTATACCGTGTAGAATTTTTGTTACTTGCCAGCAACGCGGACCTGTGGTATAATAGCCCCAAACCGGAAAAGGAAGGGATGCCCATGACCAAACGGGAAGTGCGTACCCACGCCAAAACGCTGCGTGCAGCGATGGACCGGGAACGCATTGGCTGCGAAATGGCGCAGGCATTGTTCGCCCTGCCTTGTTGGCAGCATGCCCAAACGGTGCTGGCCTTTGCCGCTCTGTCCGATGAGCCCGATACCATGCCGATCTTGCGGCAGACGTTGGCGGATGGCAAGCGCTTGCTGCTGCCCCGGGTAGCGGAAGCGGGCTGCATGGACTGGGTGGAAATTCCTGATCTGGCACTTTTACAGCGGGGCGCCTTTGGCATCCTTGAACCGCCGGCCGATTGTCCCGCCGTCCGCCCACCGGAGGAGGCACTGCTGCTGATCCCTTGCTTAGCAGTAAGTCCAGACGGTGTGCGGTTGGGCCGCGGCGGCGGGTATTATGACCGGTTTTTGGCGCATGCTAAAGGCAGCCGGTTGCTGCTTTGCCCCTCGGCACTGATTCTGCCCGAGGTGCCTGCCGACAGCTGGGATGTTCGCTTTGCCCCCGAAGAAATTTTAACCGAGAAAGGAACCCTTGTATGAAAAAAGCATGGATTTGTCTGAGTTTATTGGCCGCTCTGGCCCTGACCGCCTGCGGCAGTGCCAAAGAGCCCGCTGAAGCCACGCCTACCCCGTTGCCTGACGACGTGATGAGTCAGCCCGCCACACCGGACGGGGACACTTCCGACTCCGATATGGCCGTAACGCCGGAGACCGGCGAAGAGCTGACCGCCGATGCCGAACTCAGCGAGATGGTGGACAAGCTCTACACCGCTTATCCGGTGGAACTGATGATGATGACCACCAGCGCTGTGGACCTGACTGACGAGAGCTGGTGCACCTACAACACTGGTCTTAGCCCTGAACAGGCTGCCAAGGTGGATGCCGGTGTTTTGTCCGAGTCGATGACCGGCAGTCAGGCATACAGTCTGGTGTTGTTGCGGGTCAAGGACGAGGTCGATGCCCAAACCATCGCGGACGCTGTGCTGAACAACGTCCAGATGAACAAATGGGTCTGTGTGATGGCTGACAAAGCCCGGGTGGCCACCTTTGGCGACAAGGTGCTGTTTGTGATGAGCAACAGCGAGTTGGCCGATGTGGACGCGCTGATGGCTGCTGCCCCCGAGGCACTGGGCGTGACCTTTGACTATGAAAACAGCAAGGACGCCGAGGCCTAATCCCATTGGATAAACCGACAAAAAAGACCGTTCTTCCCCCCAAAGGAAGGGCGGTCTTTTTTTGCGGGCCCATTGACAACTTTTCTTGTCAGTGTTATACTTAAAATGACAAGTATAGTTGTCACTATGACAAAGTTTCTTGTCAATTCAACCTCATGTTGGAAAGAAGATGGATGGATGCCGCTTTACAATCACCTGAAAGAATATCGCACCCGGCTGGGGGTCAACCAGCAACAGATGGGCGCCATGGCAGGGGTATCCCGCCAGACCATCAGCCAGATTGAGCGAGGAGACTACTCCCCTTCGGTCACATTGGCCTTGAAATTGGCCAAGCTGTGCAATGTAACCGTGGAAGATCTTTTTACCTATGAGGAGGATAACCATGAAACCAATGGACAAACAGGATAAACAGGATAAAATCAGACAGGAGAATCGCCGCAAACTGCCCGGATTTCTGCTGTTCGTTGCGTTGGGGGCCGCAATCGGCGCTTTCATTGCCATTTTTTCCAACTGGCTGGCGGCGGCCGTTTCCCCTGCAGAATTGACCGGATCGGCCATTCTGGCGCTGAGTGTAGCCCTCCCCTTTGTGGCGCTACTGTGCGTACCTTTTGTGATCGCTGCCCTGTGGTGCTTGCGCAAGTCCCAGACACTCTTTGCCCGTTGGGACGGAGATGATGAGCGGCTGCCCGAGCAAATCGAACGCCGTCTGGACTGGGCTTTGCTCTGGGCAAGCACCACACAATTCCTGGTTTTGCTGTCGCTGGGGCTCTGCCTTTCGCTGCTGCCGCTGGGAGCCGTAGGAGCTTCCGTAGCCCTGATGGTTCCGATTTTCTGTGTCGTAATGATGTTCCTCTCCATCCACCTGCAACGCCGGGTGGTGGATCTGACCCGCCGCATGAACCCCGAAAAACAGGGCAGCGTTTACGATGTGAAATTCCGCAAAAAATGGTATGACAGCTGCGATGAAGCGGAGCGTCGGCGCATCGGGGAAGCGGCCTACGCCGCCTACATCGCCACCACCTACACTTCTCTGGCCCTTTGGGTGGTTATGGCGCTGCTCAACATCTTTGTCCCGGTGGGACCGCTGCCGATTCTGGCAGCGCTGGCCCCTTGGGGTGCCGGACAACTGACCTACCTGCTCCACTGCATCCGCGCGGACAAACAAATAGCCTCCGCCGAATGACACGCAACGCAAGCCGTCCTCCTGATGGGAGGGCGGCTTTTTTAGCCCACAGCAGCGGTAAAGAGGGGGACTCTACGGTCCGTGGGTGTTCCCGCGACGGTTCCTATGCTATACTACCCTCAGAAAGGAGGGTGGCCCCATGGACCAAAACAAGACCGGGAAGTTCATTGCCCAGATGCGCCGAACCCAAAACCTGACCCAGCGGCAGTTGGCCGACCAGCTTGCCATCAGCGACAAAACCGTATCCAAATGGGAGTGCGGAGTTTCCCAAACAAAAGGATATTAAGGAATAACCTGTGTTTACCTGCTTGC
>NZ_CALADU010000308.1 GCF_937890665.1 uncultured Subdoligranulum sp. | reverse complement strand
CGTGCCCGCCAAAGCGGAGCAGATGCTGCGCACAGGCTGCCAACGCACCGTGCAGATCGAACGCATCGGGGGCGCGGCCGCTGCCGCGTCCCTCTCCCTCATGGAGGGAAATGACGATTGCCGGGCGGCTATACCGTTCCATCAGCCGAGCCGCCACAATGCCAATCACGCCGGGGTGCCAATCTTCCCCGGAGACGACCAGCACGCGGTCCCGCAAACGGGCAGGATCCGCGTCCAGCGTACGGCAAGCCTCTGCAAAAACAGCCTGCTCGGTTTGCTGCCGTTCTGTGTTGATCTCTGCCAGACGCGCCGCAATGCCGGTAGCCTGTTCTTCATCGCCACAAAGCAGCAGTTTCAGTGCCACTGCCGCGTTATCCATCCGTCCCGCTGCGTTAAGCCGCGGCGCCAACCCATAACTGACCGTGTCCGTTGTCACGGGTTTGCCCCCGTAGCCGGCACTTTCCAGCAAAGCCTGTAACCCGGGGCGCATGGTATCCTGCAGCAAAGCGAGGCCTTCCCGTACCAGCGTGCGGTTTTCCCCCACCAGCGGCATTACATCGGCCACAGTGCCCAGCGCCACAAATTCGCCATACATTTCCAACAGTTCCGCAGGGTCACACCCTTCCAATGCAGCGCAGAGCTTGAACGCCACCCCAGCGCCGCACAGATCCTGAAACGGACTGGTATCGTCCGACCGCTTGGGATCCACGACCGCCACGGCTTCCGGCAAGGTTTCACCGGGCAGGTGATGGTCGGTAATTACAAGGTCCAACCCCAGTTCTTTGGCACAGGCGGCTTCTTCCAAGGCGGAGATGCCGTTATCCACCGTCACTACCAACGTGAATCCCTTTTGAGCCAATGCTTCCAGTGCCGGTTTGGTCAAACCATATCCGCCGCCGCGGGTAGGCAATTTACAGCGCACATGAGCCCCTTGGCTAGACAAGCATTCATACAAAATGGCCGTAGCAGAAATGCCATCCACATCATAATCGCCGTAGATCACGATGGGTTCTTCCGCCTCGATGGCCTGCGTAATACGGGCTACTGCCTTATCCATGTCCCGCATCAAAAAAGGATCCGACAAAGTCTCCCCCGGTTCCAGCAAGCGGCGCGCTGCTGCCTCATCATATCCCCGTGCCGCCAACACCCGGCGCAGCAGCACACCGCAGCCCATGGCGGCCAGTGATTGTTCGCCGTTGGGTTCTGCGGTTTTGATTTGCCAGGCGGGATAGTTCATGGTGGTTCGCTCCTTATACGATACGGCTTTTTCCTTGCCGGAAGTCAACCGTTTTTAAAATCCATATCAAAGTCATGGGTCAGGCCGTCCTGACGCAGCATCGTTTCCAGCGTATCGATCTCGGTAGAAACATCGAGACTTACATCCTGCAGCAACGTATCGTACAATTTTCCATAAGCCTGATTCAGCGTATGCAAAATTCCTGTAATGTCACGGCGGATGTCCTGTGCATGCTGTACGTCGATTTCGCCCAACCCCTGCGCGGTATCCAAAAGTTTGCGTGTGGTGGGCAGGTAATATTCCCGAAAGCGCCGAATCCGCGGCAGTTGCGCGGGATGGTTGTACGCAAATCCTAAAATAGCCGCACAAACCTTGCGCATCTGCGCCAATTCCGCATCTGTATCAGCTCCCAGTTTTCCGGTACTGTGGCGCAGATACTCCAAAAACGCCGTACCTTCCTGCTGGAATGTTTCCGCGTCATCCAACGGTGCCTGCTGAGGGGCCTCCTCTTGTTGCGCCGGTTCTTTCGGCGCACGGCGGGATATATCCAGATACAAGGTGTCATCCGGATGCAGCACCGCGTCTGGAAAATCCCCATCGGATACTGCCTGCAAAAGATCCTTATGTACCTGCTGGGGATTCAATGCGCTGTCCCTCGCCAAAGCCGGCACATCGCGCACCCAGTCCCGTGCTACCCGCAGATACCGCCGTAAGCGACGAACATACCGATACTTTTTGACACCAAAGCCGCCCATGATGCCAAAGCCCACGGTTAACGGCGTAAAACAAGCCATCAAAATAGGAAAAACCAGAAACTCCTGTTCGGTAACCCCCAATGCCTGCGGTCCTACCGCTGCCAACGCCCACATGACGATGGCTGCGATTCCAAAAGAAGCCGCCAGAACCCAGCCGGTAATGGCCAAGGCCAACCCTTCACTTTGACGCCCATTCTGCAATTTGCGGTCCAGCCGCTGTTTCCACTGTGAAAAGCTCATCGGCCGATCATGGGCTCTGGCTGCCGCCAGCGTGTCCCCTACCTGTTCCAGCGCATCGGAAATACCAGCCAACACGGTGGAACCGATCCCCGAGCCCACACGGATCGCTTCCTGCAAGAGCTCATCCAGATCGGGAACGCCGGTATTGTTTGGTTTTTGATGAGATGACTTAGATTCCTCATAGGGATGATTTGCCATACAAATTCCTCTTGGTTTTACTGTTTGGGCGGTGCGGTTTCCCGCATCAACGCCGCTGCACAGCGCACGCCATCTACCGCCGCCGTCATAATGCCGCCGGCATACCCGGCACCTTCCCCACAGGGATAGAGGCCTTGCAGTGCCGTACACTGCAGTGTTTCCGGGTCTCGCAGCAAACGGACAGGACTACTGGTTCGGGTTTCCAGACCGGTGAGCACTGCATCCGGTGCTCGATAGGCTGCCATCTTGCGGCCAAAGGCGGTCAGGCCCTCCCGCAGTGCAGAAGCCAACTCTGCCGGCAGCAACGTTCCCAGATCGCTGGGCGTCACCCCTCGGGGATAGGTAGGCTCTACCCGCCCCAGTTCCAACCGGCCCTGCCCTGCCAAAAAGCTGCCCACAGTTTCCGCCGGTGCCAGATAATTTCCGCCGCCGGCTCGGTACGCCGCCTGCTCCAATCGGCGCTGAAAGGCCACCGCTTTGGCAGGATCTTGCGCAAAGTCCCGGCCATCCACGCTGACCACCACTGCCGCGTTGGCATTACGGCCATCCCGTGCGTGTAGGCTCATTCCGTTGGTAACGACGCCTTCCGCCTCGCTGGCCGCCGCACAGACCGTACCGCCCGGGCACATGCAAAATGTATACACGCAGCGTCCGCCACCCACATGTTGGCTGAGCTGGTACTCCCCACGCGGCAGAGAGGGGTGTCCCGCTGCTCCGTGGTACAGGCTTTTTTCAATCTCGGTTTGCAGATGCTCGGCACGAAAGCCCACCGAAAAAGGCTTACACTCCAACGGCAGCGCCGCACGATGCAGCATAGCAAACGTATCCCGCGCGCTATGCCCTACCGCCAAAATCAACCGTTCGCAGGCAAACGTGCCTGCGGTGGTCTGAATTCCTTGCAGAACGCCATTCTGCATTTCCAGCCCGGTGAGGGTCGTATCGAAGCGAACTTCGCCCCCCAGCTTTTCGATTTCTCCTCGAATGCTGCGGATGACATTGCGCAAAAGATCGGTGCCCACATGGGGTTTTTGCCGCCACGCAATGTCTTGCGGTGCGCCATGGTCGAGGAACGCCTGCGTTACAAAAGCACACAAGGGGTCCCCCACCCGCGTGGTGAGTTTTCCGTCCGAGAAAGTTCCGGCACCGCCTTCGCCAAACTGGATGTTGGCATTTTCGTCCAGTTGACCGGTTTGTTCAAAGCGGTGAACCGCTTCGATGCGCCGCGCAAGATCCGATCCCCGTTCCAATACCAACGGGCGGTACCCAGCCCGGGCCAATAGTAAGGCTGCAAACAGGCCCGCAGGCCCCAGACCCACCACCACGGGCCGA
>NZ_CALADU010000307.1 GCF_937890665.1 uncultured Subdoligranulum sp. | reverse complement strand
ACATGCCGTCGTCGGTGTCGCAGAACCACCAAGCGGAACCCAACTGGATCTTGCCGGGGATCTCGTCATCCTGGAACGCGCCCATCAGGGTGCCCAGCATGTCGAAATCGGCGGGGTTCAGGCTGTACAGAATGACCTTCGGGCATTCGCCAGTGGTGGTCAGGTTGCTCAGCAGGCTGCTGATGGTGGCGCTGCAGTCGGTAACGGCGATCATATCATAGCCGGTGTCGGGACCCAGCTTCTTGTACATCTTGTCGTTGACGTTGCGCAGGCAGCTATAATGCAGCTGCATAACCACATTGTATTTCTTGTACAGGCGGCCCAGAGCCAGCAGCACGTAGGTGGTGTAGGCGTCGCCTTCCTCCTGCGTCAGGGGCTCACCGGCCATGGCCTTCTTGAAGGCGGCGGTAGCCTTGTCGGCGTCGGTCTCCACATAGGGGATGTAATCCAGACCGTGGTCGGAGGCACGGCAGCCCATGGCAACAAAGAACTGCAGCCGCTCATCCAAGGCGTTTACCACGCAGTCGGCGCAGGCAAACTTGCGGCCAACGACCTCTTCCAGTTTGTGGATGTAGTCGGCGAAGCCGGGCTTGCGGATGTTCAAGGCCTTGTCGGGGCGGTAGGAAGGTGCCACCACGATCTTGATGGAGGGGTCTTCCTTGATCTTCTTGTGCCATTCCAGCGAGTCGACGGGGTCATCGGTGGTGCCCACCATGGCCACGTTGCTCTGCTCAATCAGGCCGCGGACCGTCAGCTTGGGGTCGTTCTGCAGCTTCTCATTGCAGAGGTTCCAGACTTCCTCGGCGGTCTCGCCGTTGAGAACGCCCTCGTAGCCGAAATATTTCTTCAGCTCCAGATGGCACCAGGTGTACATCGGGTTGCCGATGGCCATTTCCAGTGCCTCGGCAAATTTCTGGAAGCGCTCGCGGTCGGGCTTGTCGCCGGTGATGTACTCCTCGGGCACGCCGTTGGAACGCATCACACGCCACTTATAATGGTCGCCGAAGTAGTAGTCGGAACCATCGGCCAGCACATGATGGCCGCCCAGCCAGACCTGCGCGATGTTCTCGAACCGGCGGTTCTCGTAGATCTCCTGCGGGGGAATGTGGCAGTGATAGTCCACGATGGGCAGGTTAGCCGAATAGTCGTGGTAGAGGTGCTGGGCGGTAGGCGTTTCCAGCAAAAAGTCCTTGTCCATAAATGCTTTCATATACAGACGCTCCTTACATTAATAATAGAATAAGACCGTAAAAACGGGCTGCGCTTCTGCGTGCAGACAGTGCAAACTTTGCGGTGCCTACACGTATAAAAAGCGCATACTCTGCTACTATTATACATAATTCCGCAAGGGGCAACAAGTTGTAAAAGTTGCGCGATAAACGAAAAAATTACCAAAAAAACAGCCCTTTTCTTGTACAAGATGTGGAAAGCAAAATTTTGCAGACAATGTGCGCAAAATATGTTTCTTCGGAATGGAAACTGCCTTGACGGAAAACGCGAAAAAAACTACAATATCAGTAATAGGGCGCGCTGTGCACAACCGTGCGCACACCGTAACAGTAACGTAAAAATAAGGAGAAGACGCTTATGGAAACTCTGAATTATGAAGTGCTGAAAAAGTCCGGCTACGACGGCTACATCCTCAAAGATGCCCCCGAGAAGGTCCTCCAGTTTGGTGAGGGCAACTTCCTGCGTGCCTTTGTGGATTACTGGTTTGATCTGGCCAACGAGAAGGCGGACTGGAACGGCAAATGCGTTCTGGTACAGCCCATCGCGCCGGGTCTTGCCAAGATGATCAATGAACAGGAAGGCCTGTATACCCTCTATCTGCGCGGCAGCGAGAACGGCCAGAAGGTAGATGAAAAGCGGGTGATTTCCAGCGTGTCCCGCTGCCTGAACCCGTACGAAAAAGAGGACTATGAGCAGATGATGGCCGTGGCCGCCAGCGATGATCTGGAGATCATCGTTTCCAACACCACCGAGGCCGGCATCGTCTACGACCCCGCCTGCCAGCAGAGCGACTGCCCGCCTGCCAGCTTCCCCGCCAAGCTGACGCAGGTGCTGTATCATCGTTACAAGGCCGGCAAGAAGGGCATCCTGATGCTGGCTTGCGAGCTGATCGATAACAACGGCAAGGAACTGCTCAAGTGTGTCAACCAGTACATCGACCAGTGGGGCATGGAAGACGGCTTCAAGAAGTACGTCAATGAAGAGTGCACTTTCTGCGGCTCTCTGGTAGACCGTATCGTTCCGGGCCGTATCCGCGATCCCAAGGAAGTGGCTGCGCTGGAAGAGAAGCACGGCTATGCCGACCCGCTGCTGGATGTGGGCGAAGTCTTCGGCGTCTGGGTCATCGAGGGTGATCCCAAGCTCAACGACGTGCTGCCCTTCCGCAAGGCCGGTCTGGAGTCCCATGTCTTTGTGACCCCCGATATGAGCCCGTACAAGAAGCGCAAGGTCCGTATCCTGAACGGCGCGCACACCGGCTTCGTGCTGGGTGCCTATCTGGCCGGCTTTGACATCGTGCGGGACTGCATGCACGATGACACCATCCTGAAGTTCATGAACAAGATGCTGCTGGAGGAAGTTGTGCCCATCCTGCCGCTGGATCAGGAAGACTGCAAGAAGTTCGCCGCTGCGGTGGAAGACCGCTTCAACAACCCCTTCGTCAACCATGAGCTGATGAGCATCTCCCTGAACTCCACCGCCAAGTGGCGTGCCCGCAACATGCCTTCCTTGCTGGAGTATGTGGAGAAGAACGGCAAACTTCCCACCTGCTTGGCCATGGGTCTGGCTGCCTACATTGCTTTCTACAGCAACGACGTGCAGGAATTGACCGATGCCGGTCTGGTCTGCAAGCGCGCCAAGGGCAACACCTACACAGTCAGCGATGATCGCTGGGTGCTGGAGTTCTACAATGCCCACAAGGATGACGATATCCCCACGCTGGTCCATGCTGTCATGACCAACGAGCAGATGTGGGGTCAGGACCTGACCAAGGTGCCCGGCTTCGAGGAAGTCACCGTCAAGAACCTGACGATGATCCGCGAACAGGGTGCGCTGGCTGCCTACGCTTCCTGCCTGTAAACTGAAAACCCCATCCCGGGGCCGGAGGTTGCCCTCCGGCCCCGCTTTTCTTTCATCAATAAAAGGAGAAACATTCATGCCGCTTGCTATCAAAATCAATCCCAACGATAACGTGGTCGTTGCTCTGCACCCCATCGCCAAAGGCACCGCTGTTCCGGTGGACAACACCACGGTGACCGCGGTGGAGGACATCCCGCAGGGCCATAAGATGGCCATTGCCAACATCCTGAAAGGGGAGAACGTCATCAAGTACGGTTTCCCCATTGGTCATGCCACCGAGGATGCCGCCCCCGGCACTTGGATGCACACCCACAACGTGCACACCAATCTGTCCGGCGAGATCGAGTACTGCTACCATCCCAAGGTGGAGCCGCTGACCCCGGTGGAACCCGAAACATTTATGGGCTATCGCCGCAAGGACGGCCGGGCGGCCATCCGCAACGAGATCTGGATCGTTCCCACGGTGGGCTGCGTCAATGACTGTGCCAAAGCGCTGGTGCGGGACAATCAGGATCTGGTGACCGGTTCCATTGACGGTTTGTACACCTTCACCCATCCCTTCGGCTGCTCTCAGACCGGTCATGACCATGCCCAGACCCGCAAGCTGCTGGCTTCGCTGGTCCGCCATCCCAATGCAGGCGCCGTGCTGGTGCTCTCCTTGGGCTGTGAGAACCTGACCCATGACCAGTTCGTGGCCGAGCTGGGCGAATACGACCCCGACCGGGTCAAGTTCCTGACCTGTCAGGATGTGGAAGACGAGCTGGCCGCCGGCCGGGAGATCCTCAAGGAACTGGCTGCCTACGCCAGTCAGTTCCAGCGGGAACCCATCCCCGCCAGCGAGCTGGTCGTCGGCATGAAGTGCGGCGGTTCGGACGGTCTGTCCGGCATTACCGCCAACCCCACCATCGGCCGGTTCAGCGATATGCTCTGCGCCCGGGGCGGTTCCACCGTCCTCACCGAGGTGCCCGAGATGTTCGGCGCCGAGGGCTTCCTGATGGATCGCTGCCAGAACGAGGAAGTGTTCGAGAAGGCTGTTAAGATGATCAACGGCTTTAAGGAATACTTCATCAGCCACAACGAGGTGGTCTACGACAACCCCAGCCCGGGCAACAAGCAGGGCGGCATCACCACGCTGGAAGACAAGTCCTGCGGCTGCGTCCAGAAGGGCGGCAGCGCCCCCATTATGGATGTCATCGGCTACGGCGACCCCGTGGTGACCAAGGGCTTGAATATGCTCTACGGCCCCGGCAACGATCTGGTTTCGGCTACCGCCCTGACGGCAGCCGGTGCTCATATGATCCTCTTCTCCACCGGCCGCGGCACGCCTTTCGGCGCCCCTGCGCCCACGCTGAAGATCGCCACCAACAGCCAGTTGGCGGATAAGAAAAAGAACTGGATCGACTTCAATGCCGGTGTGGTGGCCGATGGCGCGCGCACTCTGGACGAGGCCGGCGCCGACCTGTACCATCTGGTGCTGGAAGTGGCCAGCGGCAAAAAGACCTGCGCCGAAGAAAAAGGCTTCCGGGAAATCTCTATCTTTAAGGACGGCGTGGTGCTGTAAGCGTACCCCACCGGCAGAAAAAACGAGGTGTTTTGTATGTCTACCATCCAAACCGGCACCTATGAGAAGTACGGTGCCCGCTATGCTACCCTGACTTTGACCGACGGTGACTATGCCTTGACCGTCACACCGGAAAAAGGCGGTATGGCTACCTCTTTCACCAAAGCGGGGGAGGAGTATCTCTGGCTGCGGGACAAGAACTTTGAATCCACCGACCGTCCCCGCTGCGGCATTC
>NZ_CALADU010000306.1 GCF_937890665.1 uncultured Subdoligranulum sp. | reverse complement strand
AAACCATGTCTTCTTTTGTTTGCTTTTCAATTTGCGAAAATTATTGTACCTTATCGAAACGCTATGTAAAAGAGCAGGATTGGGCAGATACTCTCCGACATCCGCAGACTTGTATCCACTATTCATCCGACTATGCAGTGGCTGATAAGATTGAATTTGGGAACTGTTGCCCGGGACTTATGTACTGTTAAATGATCATAATAATTATTGCTGGAACGTAATTGGTTTGACGAAGCGCATTCGAAGAAGTGATACAAACGGCGAAGCATTTAGGGATAATATAGCAACAGTGATACTGCCGGAAGCCGCCATATAGTCCTACATGTGTTCCCTCTGAGCATTGCGCCGTTGTACTTCGTCCTTAGACTCCGAAAGGATTGAGCTGGATGTCGTTGTGATATATATCAGCCCGTCTCAGGCATTTATGCTGTTTGCTGGATACCACCAATTCGATGACTATGAAAGACTGGACTTCTCATTTGCCGGAGAGTTCACCTGTGTGGACTTCTGGACTCAGACAGTTGTGGCAGCGAAACCAGCCATGGTACTTCCTTGCTTTGCTAACTGCAAGTTCTCCGGAATTGGTGAATGGGGGCTGCGGGCTTCTTTGAAGCCGAAGGATGTTCTTCGTTGCTTGGATGACCCGAAAAAGATGTACAAGAGCGGCCTGCGACATCCTATTGCTTTGTCCAGCCTGACAACAGATAACACCGATGGCCTACCAGCACCCCATTTGAAATTCTGAATAATAGGGGAAGAGCCGTTATGAGAGAGTCCGTGACAGATCTTCTCCGCTTCAAGGGACGTTCAACACAATGGAAAGGGAAGTAAAAGCAATTAGTGGGAAAATACTTAAGTAGGTGTTCCTTGCCATTCAAGACCATATTACTGCTATGACCCTGCACAATCCGCCTGTCAATGCAATCGGCAGAGTTATGCAGGAAGAAATCCTACGAATTTACAATTATACCAACCATGAGAGCGATTTTTGGGTATGTGTTCTTCATTTGGTATTAAAAACCTTCAGCGTGGGAGTAGATATAAAATTATTTTATCAGAGTATTCTGGATAAGAAGGTAGCCAATACGCAGGAAACTTATTACGATGGGGCACAGGCCTTGTATGACCTGCGCTTTGATCTGGGCGGTGCACGGACACTATCTGTGGGGAGGCCTGTGCTATCCTGCTGGAGCGGGTATCTCCGTTGCGGTGGAAGGGGCCTTCTTTGGGACTCCGGAAGCAAAGCTCGGTGTAGTAGGCAGCGGCGGCGATCTGGCCCACATCCTGCTGCCACAGGTTCAACGAGGATATGAGTTATTGCGGAATATTTCTTACTGTGGAGGAGCTCCATGACAAATTCGGTGACATTACTATGGTCGTGGGTTCCTTAGATGAACTTATGCCTGCCGCCATAGCTAAAGCAGAAGAACTTTGCTGGTGGGAGCATTTAGTGCTTAGATATCTCAAAGCCTGCATGAATGAACAAGAGAATTTTCAAATGCATCGGAAAAATGAGAGAGAAGTCACATATACCAGGCATATGGCCCACCATACAGATTTCCGGGAGGGGGTAGAGGCGTTTTTAGGGGAGCGGGAACCCTAATATCAGGGAAGATAAAGATTAATAAGGTTTGGAGTATGACATTTGCTAAAACCCTAATGCCAGCAGTTTAAACTGGACCCGTTCACCAATATGCTGTTTCTGTTCTGCGACAGACGGCGGAATCGGATCAAGGGGTTCTACAAACGAAGCGCGGCAGTTGACGCCGCAGCAGTACCGCTGGCTGATGGAGGGGCTGAAGGTAGAGCAGCCAAAGGCCCACCGCCGGGGGATGACCTGCATATAATTTAGTCAGAAAAACATCTGGAATCACTGGAAATTCAATTTTGGGTTCAAGTATAGTATGATTAACCCGTGAAAAATGAAAGAAATTATGGGACAAGCGCCCCCAGAGATGGTAACTATTTCACGGGCGGAATATGAGTCTCCGAAAGCGGAAAGAGACGAACTGAACCAGAAACTGGACTGGCTTCTGAAACGGGCTCGCCTGAACAGGAAGAAACTCTATGGGGTGTCCTCAGAGCGGCTGGAAGAAGAGCTGATGGGTTAATAGAGACGCGGGTAGCCGCCCATACCAGACGCTCCTCCTGGCTGGAGGAGCGTCTGCCGGACAATGTGCCTGTGGAGGTAGTGGAACACCGCATCCCGGGAAACGAACTGAACTGTCCCGTCCGTGGCACAGCCATGATGGAGATTGGAAGGGACGTCCGGCGCACATTGGTGATGATCCCGGCCCAGGTAAGGCTCCGGGAAG
>NZ_CALADU010000305.1 GCF_937890665.1 uncultured Subdoligranulum sp. | reverse complement strand
GGCCCGCTTACTACTTTGACGGTTATTTTACCGACCGTGCGCTGCTGGGCCTGCGGGAACGCGACCCCGGCCGGCCGCTCTTTCTCAGCGCCATGTTTCTGGCCCCGCATCCGCCGCTTGATATTCCCGAACCCTGGTATTCCAGCGTTACGCCTGAAGAAGTTCACCTGCCTGACAACGTAGGGCGGTGGTACGCTTACCAGTCCCCCCTGCAGATGTACAATCTCACCGGGGTGGTCGGCAGCCGCTACACCAGGGAACAGTGGAAGGAGAGCTGGCGGGTCTATCTTGGCCTGGTCCGGCTGCTGGATGACTGCGTAGGCCGTCTGCTGGACGAACTGCGGCGGCAGGGGATCTATGATGACTGCCTGATCGTTTTCACCTCCGACCATGGCGAGATGCTGGGGTCCCACCGCCTTTTCCAAAAAATGTGTATGTACGAGGAATCTGCCCGTGTGCCGCTTTTTCTCCGCCTGCCGGGGGGCGCGCACGCAGGACGGCATGTGACCTCCACAGTCAGCCATCTGGATGTTTTGCCCACCCTGTGCCACTACTTGGACCTGCCTGCCCCCGCCTGCGAAGGACACAGTCTGGTCCCCCTGATCGAAGAGGGGGCTGCTTGGGACGGCCGGGATGTTTTTATCCAGTTTGACGGCAACGGCGCGCTCGGAAATTTTCAGCGCTGTGTAGTGCGGGATGCGTACAAGCTGATCGCCGATATCTTCAAGGATGAAGTGTACTTTGAACTGTACGATACCGCCTCCGACCCGCAGGAGACCCGCAACCTGCTGTTTGAAGAGTCGGTTCCTGTTTTGGCCCGGAGCATGCTGCAAAGCCTGCTGGAGCACATGAAAGTCACCCATGATGACATCCACATTCCCCTCACAGATCTGGATGCCTTCGTGGAAAACTACCGCGACCTGGCCGCAAAACAAGGGGTATGTATATGACATGGCAAGAAGTTCAGCAATTGGCCGACTACAGTTTTCGATCCTGTTCCGGGGAAGCCGATGAAGTCATACGCCGCGCGGACCGGCTGTGCCGCAACGAATTCCTGTTCGACCGCCGTTGGGATATGGAGCCCACGCAGGGATCCGTTGTGTTCGACGGCCCCATTCGCTGGGATCATATGGAAACCGGCGATACCGAGTGGCCGGTGATGCTGGCACGCCAGAGTTACCTCTACGATGTTGCGCTGGCGTATCTGCTGACGGAGCAGCCCCGCTATTTGAACTGTTTCCTGCGGATCGTCACTGAATTTATCGAAAACTGCCCCTTCTGCACAGATCCAGACTGCCACAGCTGGCGCACGTTGGACGCCGGGATCCGGGCGACCGTCTGGGTCCGCTGCCTGGCTTGGCTTCGCCCGCTGAATGTGCTTCCCGAAACGTTCCTTGCTTCTGTCCGGGGCAGTCTGGCACAGCACTTCACTTATTTATACGGCTGCATGGATCACTACCATCTTCTGAGCAACTGGGGCGTGCTGGCAAATACCGGCGCGGTATTTGCCGGTGTTTGGCTGGCGGAGAACGACGAGCCGGGTGTCCAGGAAAAAATCCCCGTGCTGCTGGACCGGCTGGCCTGCCAGGCGGAAATGCAGATCCTCCGGGACGGGATGCAGTGGGAACAGTCCCCCATGTACCACCACGAAGTCCTGTGGTGCTTCCTGGAACTGATCCTCCTGGCGAGGGAAAAGCACCTTGCCCTGCCGCCCTCCATCCCGCGCAAAGCCCATGCCATGTGCCGGGCCACTTTGTACGAAGCCAAGCCCAATTTCCACCAGCCCATGCGCGGCGATTCCGACGACACGGACGTGCGGGACGTTCTGACGCTGGGGGCGTTCCTGTTTGATGATCCTTTGCTGAGATCCGGCGCCTATGCATTGCCGGATCTGGAAAATCTGTGGCGTTTCGGGATGCAGGGGGCCCTGCATTACGCGTCTTTACCTGCCGGGGCGCCGCCCAAACGCGGGCATGCTTTCCGGCATAGCGGCAATTACTGTTTTCGCGCAGGCAGCGGCCCGCAGGCTGCCTGGGTCCATTTTCATTGTGGGCCGTTGGGAAGCGGCCACGGTCACGCCGATCTGCTGCACCTGGATGTGACAGCCTGCGGTGTGGATATTTTGACCGATACCGGCCGCCTGACCTATGTGAACGACAGCCGCCGTACCGGCTTAAAAGCCCCGGCCGCCCACAATACCTTTGTCATCGACGGGGAAGATTTTACCGACTGCTGCGCTTCCTGGCGGTTTGGCGCCATCGCCAAACCCATCAAGGGTGAATTCCATGAGGATGCCCGCTACGGCTATGTCAGCGGTATGCACCTGGGGTATGCCCATCGCGGGCTTTTTGTGCGGCGCGAAGTGGTCTTTCTAAAGCCCGGCGTACTGGTGGTGTTCGACAGTTTCTTCGGCTCCGGCGCACACACCTGCCGGCAGACCTTCCACTTTGGCCCGGGGCAGACGGCCTTGACGGCGGACGGCGCCGCCTTCTCACAAAACGGCGTACACGCACGCATCCAAAGCTTTGCCTCCGGCGCCCGGCTGACGCTGGACCCGCAGCCTTATGCGCCGCTGTACAACCTGTCAAAACAGACCGCCTGCCTGACCGTATCCAGCGGGTTCCGGGACGGCGGCGGCATCCTGACAGTGATCGGGTTTGCGCAAGAGGCGGACTTTACCGCACGGAAGCTGCCCGTAACCCGTGCCATCGAGGGCACGCAGCTGCCGGATGGGGACGCCCAGGCCCTTGAAATTTGCTGCGGACAAAACCGCTGGACGGTATTGTTCTCCCGCCAGGAGATCGTGGGCAAGGTGAATCTGCTGTGCGCCGGGGGCTGCCGTGGTTACGGCGAGGCGATCGTTTTCGACCGTTCGGGGCACCCAACGGTTTTAAGCTGGTAACAAAATCAGGAAAAGGAGAAATACTATGAAATTGCTGTGGGGCGATATTCACAACCATTGCGATATCAGTTATGGTTACGGGTCGTTAAAAAACGCGCTGGCCCGTGCCCGGAGCCATCTGGATTTCTGCGCTGTCACCGGGCACGCGATGTGGCCCGATATGCCGGTGCGCACCCCGGAGACCGCTTTCGTTGTAGACTTCCATCAGGCCGGATTTCAAAAGATGCGGGAACATTGGGATGAGGTAGAAAAGATCGTTGCCAATGCCAACGACCCGGATCTTGTGACCTTTCAGGCCTATGAGATGCACTCCAATGCATACGGCGATCACCACATCGTATCCCCCGACGATCAACTTCCCCTGATCTACCGGGATTCTCCCGCTGCGCTGATGCAGGACGCCGGGGTCCCGGCCCTGACGGTGTGCCACCATATCGGCTACACCCCCGGGTATCGCGGTATCAACTGGGACAAATACGATGAAAAGATCACACCGCTCATCGAAGTGTGTTCCAAACACGGCTGCGGAATGAGTGAAACAGCCCCGTTCCCGTATTACCACAATATGGGGCCCCGGGACAGCCGCAACACCGTGTACGAGGGCCTGCGCCGGGGGTATCACTTCGGTTTCGTAGGCTCTACCGACCATCACGCAGGCTTTCCCGGCTCTTACGGCGATGGAAAGATGGCCGTCTGGGCGGAAGCCAAAAACCGGCAAAGTATTTGGCAGGCGATGTTGGCGCGCCGCACCTACGCGGTCACAGGCGACCGCATCGAGTGCCGTTTCACCGTCAACGACGCGCCCATGGGATCCATCCTGCCGGAAAACGGGTGCCTCCGCCGCCTTGATTATTTTGTAAAAGGCAGCTACAATATCGACAAGATCGTGCTTTACAAAAATCTGCAGCCGCTGCACATCGTGGAAGGCTTGCGTATGCTTCCCTCCCCCGCAGATACGCGTTATAAGTTCCGTGTTGAAATGGGCTGGGGCAACAATGCAGACGATCTGTTCCGCTGGCAGGGCTGCGTTGGCGTCCGGGGCGGCCGGCTGCTGAGTGTTGAGCCCTGCTTCCGTGGACGCAGCGTACTGGCGCCTGCCGCCGCCAATACCGATGGGCACGATGATGTGAATGACATGGACAGCCGGATCCTGGAAGTTTCCGACACCGGAGCCCAATGGCAATGCTTTACGGTGAAAAATATTTCGCCGCTGCACCCGCAGACCAACGCGGTGATCTTTGAACTGGAGGGCACCCCGGAGACCGAACTTTCCATTACGGTCAATGGCCATGCGCGCACCCTCACCGTGGCGCAGCTGATGCGCTACGGCTACAGCGAGCATATGAAACCCTACCACTCTCAAGCGTTCAAAGTCCACCCCATCTTGACCGAAAGCCAGTACACAGCCCAGGGGCATCTGACGGATCTGCCCAGCGGCGGGCGGGATCTCTATCACATGGAAGTCTACCAGTCCAACGGTTCCTGTGCCTTTGTGTCGCCGGTCTATTTTGAATGACCTGTATGAAAAATTTTCTTGCGATCGATATCGGCGGGACCACCGCCAAATGCGCCATCGTGCAGAGCGGCGGTGAACTGCGCCCGCTGGAAATATTTTCTACCGGCCCCTCCATGCGCCGCGCGGAACTGGAACACAAACTGTTGGATGTACTGGCGCGTGCGGGGCAGGTGGACGGTGTGGGGATCAGCACGCTGGGGATCGTGGACCGGGAACGGGGGATCCTGCTTGGCGGCGTTGAAAATATGCCCTGCCTGTCCGGCTTTCGTCCCGGCGATGTGATCGGGCGCAGCCATCCCGGCCTGCCGGTCCAAATCGTCAATGATGCCGCCGCGGCTGCACTGGGAGAAAAATGGCTCCGGGGCCGCCCGCGGCTGCCGCAACTTTGCCTGTGTGGCTTTTGGCACCGGCATCGGAAGCTGTCTGGTCCTGAACGGACAGCCCTTGGAGGGCGTCCATCATCGCGCCGGGGAAATCGGCTACTGGGATTATGGTGGGCCTTCCGGTTGCTGGGAACAGCGCAACTCCGCGCAGGCCCTGATGGAAGCTGCCCGGGTCCGGACGGGGATATCCTCCCTGGACGGGATCGAGTTTTTCCGCCGTCTGGCGGCTGGCGATCCCGTTTGCCGTTCTCTGTTCGAGGATTGGGCAGCACAGGTCGGCCGGGTCTTTGCCAACATGGCGCTGTTGCTGGATATGGAACGCATTGTGGTGGGCGGCGGCATCTCCGCTCAGGGGGAAGCGCTCACCGCCCCGCTGCAGATCTCCATGGATGCCTGTCTGCCGCCGGATTTCAGGTGCGGCTGCCGGGTCGTTCCCGCCAGGACCGGCAATCATGCCGCGCTGCTGGGCGCGGCCAGCCTGCTGATGAGGTGAGGCGGTTTCTTGTTGCCGTTGCCATTGCCGTTGTTGCCGGTATCGCCGCTTTCGCTGCTGTCCGGCCCGGCCGCCGCGTTCCCGCTCTGCCCGTGATTGTACTGCATCTCGCTCAGGCGGTTGCCCTCGGCGTCCCAGCCGTATTCCACCGTGCGCCCCTTATGGTCGGTGACCGAGGTGATGTGGTCCAGAAGGTCCATCGAGATCGACGTAGTGCCGTTCCAGTCATCCATATTGATTGGCCGATTTTACTGTCAGCCAATTTTTTGTTGTTGTATCGTCAAAAATTGGCGTTTTGGAGCCAGCTGAGCGCAGGCTTTTTCCGTTACTGTCAAAGCCGTTTCCAGGCGGTTTTGGCAGGCTTTTCCACGCAAGGCAGGCCGTCAGGTTCCCCGCTTCCGGGAGTTTGGTGGCCTGCTTCGGTTTTGGGCGAAAAAATCGCCACAGAAGTATAGAAAATTTTCCGGCGGGATTTTGTTGGTTCTGCCGGTTCTCAGATAAACACAGTAAAAGTATATAGATTTCAATAGCGCATCGCCATTCACAGCCCGATATCTGGCATTGATTTCATTGCTGGATGCCGGGCTTTTTTCGTTTACGCTCTTAGCTACCCGGCTGGGAACAAGTTCCCGGTCCTGTAGATACACCACCCGCGGCCTGGCCAAGATCTGCAAGGAGGGTGTGGACGCCATCGGCGGGGCGCTGCGGGAACTGGAGAAAGCCGGGTACATTGTCCGCCACGTGGTGCGCAACGAGCGCAGCCGCATCTGCGATATGGAGTACACCATCTACGAACAGCCGCATCCCCGGCAGCCTGACCCGCCCCGGTCAGATACAACCGCACTGGATACGGAAAACTCGGATATGGAGGGCCAGGGGCCGGAAACCACCGCGCAAATAAATAAAGATAGAACAAGAAAAGATCAATCAAAAACCGATTCGATTCCTTTCCGGGCGGCTGAGCCGCCGGAAGCGAAGCGAATCGAAACGAGCCTGGCAGAGGGGATGGAGGATTATCGGGCCTTGATCCGCGACAAGATCCAGTACCCGCTGTTGGTGGCACAAAACCCGGACGATGCTGACCTGATCGATGAGATCGTTGAGCTCATGACCGAGACCGTATGTGCCCGGCGCAAGGTTACCCGCGTCTGCGGCTCCGACTTCCCGGCCGAGGTGGTCAAGTCGCGGCTGCTCAAGCTGGACGCCGAGCACATCCGCTTTGTGCTTAAGTGCCTGCACGAGAACACCGCCAAATCCTGAAACAATGAAGAATGTAACTGATTTAATTATGAGTGCCTACGCCGAGCGAAAAGCGCTGGAAGCGCAGGAATAAAGGGCCGGGGGCAGCCCCCTTTTTCAAAGAGAGCTGCCCCCGGCCTATTTCTGTTTATGATGGATAAAATGTCGATTTTATGCCGAAAAACCGGGCGACCTTTCTCCGTTATGGTGATAGCTATTCAGAGCGTTCTATAGTATGGTTGTGATAACGGGAAAGCCCCGCAACACAGCGACAGAGGAATGCGCAATGACTTATACAAATCAACACGGGGAACAAATCGAGATCTCCCAGGCTGACCAACAGTGGCTGGATGACGCCTATTTTACGGCGCTGCAATGCCGCCTGCCCGCGGACGCCAAACGGGCGGCGCTGGAATACCGGGTCTCCACCAAAGGCCAGGTCGATCACGATGACATCCCGATGCAGAAGATCGCCTGCCGCAAGTTTGCCCAGCAGCAGGGCTGGCGCGTGGTGATGGAGAAGGCGGAAAAAGGTGTGTCCGGCTCCAAGGTGTCCGCCAGCAAGCGGGATGTGATCCAGGAACTTCGTACCGCAGCCAGCAACAGGGAGTTTGACGTCCTGCTGGTCTATATGTTCGACCGTTTGGGGCGTATCGAGAGCGAGACGCCGTTTGTGCTGGAGTGGTTCGTCCAGCACGGCATTGAGATGTGGAGCACTCATGAGGGCCAGCAGCGGATCGAGAGCCACGGCGATATTAAAGGACAATTCCAGCCGAACTACAGTCCAGCAGATCCGCAAATATTACGATGAGTTCCTCGGCTGGGCCAATGAGTTCGATTTGGCATCCATCCCGCGCAAACGGACCATTCTGGCACAGCTGCTGGAACGGGTGGAGCTGGGGAGAGGGTATCAGGTCAGGATCGTAGTGAGGGGAAGTTACCGGCAGTTCATAAAAGATGAATGAATCACGACGTACATAAGGCTGTCTTTGAGTGAAGCGACATATTGTATTGCGAAATGCAATACAATATGCTATACTTATCTCGAAAGGTGGTGCTGGATAATGGCAACAAGAAGTGCAAATGTGAATGTTCGTGTGGAACCTGACGTAAAAGAACAGGCGGAGGCAATTCTGGCGAAGCTGGGCGTGTCGGCATCCGCTTTCATCAATATGGCCTACCGGCAGGTGATTTTGCACAATGGGATTCCGTTTCCAGTCACCGTGCCAGCGATGCCCAAGACACGTGACAGCATGACGGACGCAGAATTTAACGCGATGATGGCGGAAGGGCTGCGCCAGGCCAAGGCGGGGGAAAGCGCTCCTGCGATGGATGCCTTTAACAGCATTATGGAGCGGCTGGGATGAAGCAATATACTGTTATGCTGACCACGCAGGCCAGCAATCAAATTCTGGAATATGCTTCCTACATTCAAAATGAGCTGCTCAACCCGCAGGCAGCCAAAAAATTTGTGAAGGATCTCCGTGAAGCGATAGCTGGCTTGGATACAATGCCACAGCGGCATCCGCTGCTGGAGGAAGAACCGTGGCGGAGTCAAGGCGTCCGTAAAATGATCGTCAGAGGATACCTTGTCTACTTTTGGATCAATGAACAGACGGCAGTGGTTCATGTGATTGCCGTCATCTATGGCCAGCGGGATCAGCTTGCGCAACTGCTGAAGATGGATTTGTAATGAAGCCGGAACCTTGCGTTACTAAGCGCCTTTTTCTTGTGTTAAACTTTGCGATGACTTACAGCTTTAGTACGAGCCGTTAAGGAGAGCAACTGACTCTTAATCAGTGGGTCCTGGGTTCGAGTCCCCGATGGTGCACCAAAAAGACCTTTACAGAAATGTAAGGGCCTTTTTTATTGGTCACTGTCTGCACGGGAAAGAAAGGACAGATGGTTGTGGCATCAATCCTTTTTCTTTTGCAAATGTTCTAAAATCTTTATCGTCAAGGATGCGGTAGCATAGATGCTGCCGCCGACCAGGGATAATAAAAGGATGACCTGATTAAAAGACATATGGACATCACCTCCTGCCGGATGGAATGGCAGTGCAGACAGTGACCGCAAAATAATAACACCCATATATTTGGTGTGTCAAGAATTGCCCGACTTCTGGTTTCAGACCGGAAGCCGGGCTTTTTCATTGTATAATGTGCTATAGTTGATAAATGATTGTGCGGGTTCATATTGGCCCGTTTTGCTGCGAAACCTATTAGAAAACCGGTCATGAGAGATAGCAATTATTTGAAAATCGCAAGGAAATAGTTTCCTTATATAGCATTACAAACAGTTACAAAAGGGTGACAAACAACGGAAATGGTGAAATATAATGGTCAAAATAAATAAATTGTAGGTGAAGAAATATAACAATAACAACAAAAGGGAAAGAAACCGGTTTCGCAGATAACTCTTGCCACTACAGTCATCTAGTGGTACGCTATAAGCAACGAGGATGCGCTTCCCAACCGTTTAAGAAGAATCACAAAACAAAGGAGCATGAAAGATGAGCAGCACGAAACGAATCTTTACCTGTCTGCTGAGCGTTATGTTCCTTCTGATGATGGCCCCGGCCATAGCATTTGCGGAAGGGGCATCGGATGGAAGGATCATCGTATATGCGCAGGTCCCCGACGACTGGTCGAATCCGTGCCTGTGGGCCTGGAGCGATGACGGCACCAACGCTTTTGATGCCTGGCCTGGTGAGGCGATGGAGGCCGATGCAAACAACGAGGGCTGGTACTACTGCTGGATCCCCGAATCCGCGACCAACATCATCATCAACGCCAACGATTCTACGGTTCAGACCACAGATCAGAAGATTGAAGCACAGAATACCTGGGTTACGGTCACTGACGGCGAGAATGTGGCGGTCAGCTACGAGCAGCAGACCAGCGGCGATATTCCCGAGTACGTCGAAACCTTCAAAATCCATGCGCAGGTTCCTGAGAGCTGGCAAGATGTTCGGCTGTGGGCATGGCTCGATCCTGACGGTACCAATGCCTCGGATGCCTGGCCCGGCAAAGCGATGACCGCCGGTGAGGATGGCTGGTACACAGCCACAGCACCTGTATGGGTCAACCGAATTATCGTCAACGGTAATGGCGGTGAGGTTCAGACAGAGGATTTGTCGATCGATCCGGCCGAGATTTGGGTGACTGTCTCGGAAGATGGTACCGCTGAGTTTACTTATAATGACCCCAATGCCCCTGTGGCGGAGGACATTACGGTGCGTGTAAAAGCGCCCGCCGACTGGAGCGAGCCCAATCTATGGGCCTGGTCGGCACCGGACGGTACCAATGCTTTTTCCGCCTGGCCCGGAGAGCCGCTGGAGGATACCGGCGATGGATGGTTGACGCTGAGCGTTCCCGGTTGGATCAACAGTATTATTGTGAATGGCAACGAGGGCTCGGTTCAGACTTCCGATCTGTCCGTGGAAACGGGCAAGGATGTTTGGATCGTGGTGACCGATGCGGAGAACGCAACAGTCAGCTACGAGGAACCTGCCGAGACAGCTGAGACCGCCCCCGCGGCAGAGGAGCCAATCGAACCTGAAGCTACGGCCGAACCTGCTCCGGTGCAGGAGGAACAGAGCGGAATCCCGGTTGCCGCTATCGTTGTGGTGGTGATCGTGGTGGTTGTTGCTGCCGGCGCTGTCATTTACATGAAGAAAAAGAAGAAGTAAAACTGTAGCGGCGCAGGCATAAAAAAGCCTGCGCCGCTTTTGCTCAAAAATCAACACCTACAAAAAGGGGGATACCCATGAAACGCCTGATCGCATTATCGCTGAGCTTGTGTATGGTCGGAACCATGCTTGCGGCGTGTTCTTCTTCACAGGACACCGCGCAGGAGGATGGCCCGGTTACCATTACCATCTGGCACGACAAAGAAGATGAGGTGGCGGCTGCGCTCCAGGCGGAACTGGATCAGCTTGCACCCGACATCGTGGTGAATCTGGAAAGGAAAGATGGCTTGACGGATTCGTTGAAAATGGTTGGCAATGACCCAAACTCTGCGCCGGATATGTATTTCTTTGCACATGACAAAATCGGCGTTTATGCGGAGATGGGCATTTTGGCCCCGATCACCGACTTTATCGATGAAGAAACGCTGAACCAGTATCTCCCCATGACGATTGAAGCAGCTACTTATAAAGGAGAGGTATATCAGCTTCCCCTTTACTTCGAGACTCTGCTTTATATGTATAACCGGCTCTATATGAGCGATGACGAGGTGCCGCAGACCACAGAAGAACTGTACAGCTATATGCAGGAAACGACCCAGGGCGGCCATTACGGTTTTGTGGAGCAGCACAGCACGGCTTATTATGCGGCCGGTTGGCTCCACGCCTTTGACGGCTATATTCTCAACGACGAAGGCGAACCGGGGTTGAATGACGCGAATACCATCCGTGCACTGGAATATCACAAAAAGTTTGTGGAACTGATGCCCACGGAGGGAGAATACGCGACCGTGAACACGCTGTTCCGGGAAGGCAAAGCGCACTCTACCATCGGCGGCCCCTGGCTGGTACCGACAGCCAGAGAGGCCGGCATCGATCTGGGAATTGCCCCGATGCCCACCGTGGACGAAACCGGCAAACAGATCGCGCCGTATTCCGGCGTGCAGGGGATCCATGTTCTCAAAGTCGCGGCAGAGCGCAAGCATGATGCCATTGCAAAAGTGTTGGAAGTTTTGACCGGCGACCAGGTCGGAATTGCCATTGCGCAGGCCAGCGGCTGTGCCCCAGCCAAGGAAAGTTGCTATGACGATGAAACGGTGTCGCAGGACGATATGGTCATGGCCATGTATGAAACGGCGCAGAACGCAGTCCCCATGCCGAATGTTCCCGAGATGGATGTCATGTGGACGGTAACGGAAAACCTGCTGGTACAGGTGAATATGAGCGGCGCAGATGTACAGACCAGCGCCGACGAGGCGCAGCAACAGGCGCTCGATCTGATCGCACAGATGCAGTAAAGTGCGTATAAGCCGACAAAACACGGCGGAAAGGAACACTATGAAGAAAAAGAAGAAGGAAACCTTGCTGGCATATCTTTGCAGTGCACCATCTCTGCTGCTGATCCTGCTGATTGTAGTGTTCCCAATCCTGTATACGGCCTATATCTCTTTCACAAATATGAACGTCTACCACTGGTTTGACTACATGTTTGTGGGCCTGGAAAACTACCGGGACGCTCTGTTCGTGTTTGATTCCGGCTTTCTGGAAGCACTGCTGCGCACGATTCTCTGGACCGTCATCAACATGGTGCTTCAGCTGGTGATAGCCTTTGTGCTGGCAAGCCTTCTCAACATCAAGAACTTTAAGGGGCGTCGGATCTACAAGACCCTGCTGATGGTTCCGTGGGCGATTCCGGGGTATGTATCGATTCTGCTTTGGAAAACGGGTATGTTCAACTCGCAGTTTGGGCTGCTGAATCAGTGGATGGAAAAGCTGGGGCTGCAGGCAGTGCGCTGGCTTGCCAACGATGTCTCTGCTTTTATCTGCTGCACGGTAGTCAACCTGTGGCTGGCGCTTCCCTTTATGATCATGATTATGGATGGCGCGCTCCAGGCGGTGGATCAAAGCTATTATGAAAGCGCGATTCTGGACGGTGCAAACTGGTTCCAGCGGGCCATTTACATCACGATCCCGGAAATCAAGGGCATCATTGCGCCCTCCGTGCTGATCACGGTATTCACGACCTTCAAGCAGTTCGATGTCGTTTATCTGCTGACCCAGCAGTCCGGTGCAAGAACCGGTGCAAACATCCATACGATTCTGACTTATGCCCACGAAAATGCGTTCATCACCAACAACTACGGATACAGTTCCGCTGTTTCCATGATCATCTTTATCGTGTTGATCGCTTTTTCGCTGCTGACCAACCGCAAACGGAAGGAGGAATGATTCTATGACGCTGCATACCAGGCGCAAGGTCAAACAGGCCGTTGGCCACACATTCCTTCATCTGTTCTTTATCCTTCTGTGCTTTGCCACGCTGATCCCGATCCTGTACGCTGTATCGGTATCCTTCAACGCAGACAACAGTCTGTTAAGTTCCAACTTCCGCTTTATCCCGGAACACTTTGCTTATGTGTGATAAAGAAGCAATAGAAGTGCAAAAAATTTTGCCGTTCCT
>NZ_CALADU010000304.1 GCF_937890665.1 uncultured Subdoligranulum sp. | reverse complement strand
CGCTCGTGCTATATTCGCCCACAAGCATAGCTTGTGGTTCTTATATGAACAGAAAAAACCGGCCGGCCATTCGGCCAACCGGTTTTTGCAGCGGATCAAAGGGCTTCTTCCGCTTCCAAGCCATGCATAAAGCGGTGCAAAGCGGGCTTGAGGGGCTCGTACAGGCCCAGAATCTTGCCCACCCCAAAGGCAGCGATCACGGTGCCCTCCCGGATGCCGTGGAATTGGCGGAAGTAGGCCAGCGAGATGGCCAGTGCAATAAGGGACACCGTGCAGTCAAAGCACATTTTGATGACGGGCAGGGGCTTGTCCAACTTGTGGGCGATGACCTGCATGATGCCCTCGCCGGGCAGTGAGATCAGATTGGGGGCCAGATAGAAGAGGATGCCCAGTGCGATGAGCACCATGCTGATGAAAAGATAGAGCAGCCGTACGCCATAGACCACCGCCGGAGAGAAGGGCATCTGGGCGGGGTCCGGCAAAAAGCAGTCGGCCAAAAAGTTGGTAAAGTCGGTAAAGTAGCCGAAGAGGGTGGTGCAGATCAACTGCAAGATCCGCCACGGCTGAAAGTCGCGGCCCAAGATGACAAACTGGATGAGGATGTAGAGTGAAAAGATAATGATGATCCACGTCCCCATGGACAGCGCGGTGAAAATCTCGCTGAGGACATAAGGGATGGAGTTCACCGGCGACATGCCTAAATCGGCAGTGCCGGAAAACGACACGCCCATGGCCATGATAAAGAGGCCCAGACAGTAGACGAGGACGCATTTTGCCATATGGATGCTTTTTTCTTTCATTCGTACCGTTCCTTTCCCGTGGGGCATACCGGTTTGCGGCAGCTTGTGCGGTGCTGCCCTGCGCCCGCTGTGCCCCGAAAAAAGGCAGAGGGAAAGACCGCCGGAGAGAAGAACAACATCACTGCCGTGCTTCGTCCAGCGGCCTTTGCGCGCAAGAGAGGGAAGCCCACCGTGGCAGGCTTCCCTCCGCAGGAATCCGTAGGATCGTTTGTATGGGGCGTCGGTAGTCATTCCCCCGAAAGCCACCCCAAGGCTGCGCCCGATATGCCAAATACTAAGCATTCTGTTAATAACAATGCTTATTGTATGACAAAATGGTGCTTTCTGTCAAGACAAAACCGCCGCCCGAAGGCGGCGGTAGGCGATAGAAACATGATTCACCGGGGGCGGGTAAGGCGCTCGGCATTTTGCAGCAGGGCAATAAGGGGGCAGATCAGCACCCCGCAGCAGAAGTTGCTCACCCCGTGGACAAAATCCCACGGCAGACCGGCGACGATCCACGCCACCATGCCCTGCCAGTCCAGCCCAAAGAGCAGTGCCTGCGCCGGGGCGTAAAGGGTGCCGAACAAAAAACCGTGGGCCGCACAGACCGTCATGTAGACCAGCGGGCGGAGCTTGGCCGGAAGCTGCCGGGGCAGCAGCATGACCCATGCCCACAACACGGTCCATAGGTAGAGGTAGGGCAGCCACCACAGCGCGAACCCTGCCAGCAGGCCGTTGAGCAGCACGTAGGTGTAGATGGGATAGAGGGCCTTTTTGCGGTAGACCACCGTCAGTGCCACCACGAATACCCCCAGCAGATGCACGTTGGGCAGCACCTCCATCAGCGCCTTGGAGGCATACATCAGGCCCCCCAGCATGCCGAAGACGGCGATCTCCTTGACGGAAAGTTTCAACTTACTCGACGCGGAAAGCGTAGCTGGCACCGTCGGTGATCTCGGTGGTGTCCACGCCGGTCTGGGCGTAGGCGTCGTCCACATAGAAAGCCCAGTACTTGCCGTCGGTGTCGTAGTCCACGGTGATGCCGTTGACGGTCTTGACGTACAGGCCGTACTCGCTGTCCTCGCCCTCGATCAGGCCCAGTTCGGACAGGGCGTCGCCCACCGTGGTGGCATCGGTATGGATCTCAAAATCGGTCTGGTTGCCGTCGGCGTCCACCACCGCAAAGGAAAAGACGGTGGCTCCTTCCCCCAGCACCTGAACTTCGGTGGCGGCGGTGTCGGGGGTGGCCGGTGCGGCTTCGCTGGCAGCGGTGCTGGACGCCTCGCTGGTAGCGGCTACACTGGCGGAGGAATCGGCGGTTTCGGTGTTGGTGCTGCATCCGGTGGTGAAAAGCGCGGTGGCCGCAAACAGCGCGCAGCATACCAGAAGCGACACGGATTTTCTGCAAGTGTGTTTCTGCATGGTGTTCTCTCCTTATTTTTCCATGGGATGTGTACCCGGTCCGGCCGGTGCTCGCAGCGGAACGGGAAGAAAAACCTGAAAAATATTCCGGCTGCCCGCAGGATCTTTCACCTTCTCAAGAACGGCTCTCAATGGCGTGTCTCCGGCTTGCGGCGCCGGACAGAAAGACCCCCGACGCGGTATACGGCGACGGGCTCGCGCAGGATTCCCACCTGCTTCCTTTTCAGGTGGGTATTATTATACGGCAAGCGGCGCCGTTTTGCAAACCGCCCCGCCCAACGGCGAAAAAAGATGCCGAAACCCTGCCGGTTGCGCGTTGGTTGCTGGCGCAACCGGCAAGTTTGGGCTATAATGAGAGCCGGAAAGGGGGCTTTGCCATGAAGATGGCGGTATGGGTGACCATTTTGAATCTGGGAATGTTGACTTTGCTGGCGACGGTGCTGGGGTATCTTGTCTACCTGATCATCCGGGCGCTGCGCAAATATCTGGCGTCGGAGCCGCGCCGGGCGGAACAAGCCCAACAGGCCAAAACCTTGGGGGAAACCATCCGGCAGCGCCGGGTCCAATGCGGTATGACGCAGGAGTTTGTGGCCGAAGCGCTGGGGGTCAGCCGGCAGGCGGTTTCCAAGTGGGAGAGCGGCCGTGCCGACCCCAGCACCACCAACCTGATCGCATTGGCCAAGCTGCTGGATGTCCCGCCGGAGGAACTGCTGCGGAGCACCCGGTAACCCTTTGCCAGCGGGGAAAATGCAAAAAAGTACCGCCCCACGGGGCGGTACTTTTCTGTTGCTTATCTTGTGAATGGATGGGGAACCCCTTAATCGGCGTCGTAGTCCAGATAGGCGCCCTTCATGGGGCTGGCGGCCAATTTGCTGAAGAGCCGCATCACGCCCTGAGTGTATTTGCGGGGCTTGGGCTGCCACTGGGCGCGGCGCTGGGCCAGAATGGCGTCGATCTCCTCGGGGGTGCGGCGCTCGCCCTTGACCCCCACGATGTTCAGCTTGCGGGCAAAGACGTCGATCTCGATGAGGTCGTCCTGCTCCACCAGCGCGATGGGACCGCCGTCCACAGCCTCGGGGCTGCAATGGCCGATAACGGGACCGGTGGACGCGCCGGAGAACCGTCCGTCGGTGATCAGCGCGATGCTGCGGCCCAGCTCCTTGTCGGAGGAGATGGCCTCCGAGGTGTAGAACATCTCGGGCATGCCGCTGCCCTTGGGGCCTTCGTAGCGGATAAAGACGGCGTCGCCCTTCTGTACTTCGTGGTGCAGTACGGCGGCCAGACATTCCTCCTCGCTGTCAAAGGGACGGGCCCGCAGCACGGCCTTGTACATCTCTTTGGGGCAGGCGGTGTGCTTGATGACCGCGCCTTCGGGGGCCAGATTGCCCTTGAGCACCGCGATGGAACCATCCACGCCCAGCGCTTCCTCGTAGGGGCGGATGATGTCCTGCCGGGTGATGTGGCAGCCGTACCGCTCGTTGAACTGGGCCAGCCAGCCCTCGCAGCGCTCGTAGAAGCCGTTGCGCTTCAGCTCTTCGAGGTTCTCGCCCAAGGTCTTGCCGGTGACGGTCATCACGTCCAGATGGAGGTGGTCCTTGATCTCCTCCATGATGGCCGGTACGCCGCCGGCATAGTAGAAGCACTCGGCGGGCCAGCGGCCGGCGGGGCGCACATCCAGCAGGTAGTGGGCGCCGCGGTGCAGCCGGTCAAAGGTGTCACCGGTGATCTCGATGCCCAGCTCGTGGGCGATGGCGGGCAGGTGCAGCAGGCAGTTGGTGGAACCCGAAATGGCGGCGTGGACCAGAATGGCGTTCTCGAAGCTCTCCAGCGTGACCAGACGGCTGGGGCGCATCTCGTCGTGACCGGCCATCTCCACCGCGCGGCGGCCGGCTTCCCGGGCATAGGCCAGCAGGTCGGGGCTGGTGGCGGGCATCAGGGCGCTGCCCGGCAGGGCCAGACCCAGTGCTTCGGCCATGATCTGCATGGTGGAAGCCGTGCCGATGAAGCTGCAGGCGCCGCAGCTGGGGCAGGCATTCTGCTTGGCCCAGTCCAGCTTGGCCTGATCGATCTCGCCCCGCTCAAACTTGGCGCTGTACATACCCAACTGCTCCAGCGTCAGCATCTCGGGGCCGGCGTTCATCGTGCCGCCCGGCACCACCACCGCGGGGATGTCCACCCGCATCAGCCCCATCAGGTTGGCGGGCATGCCCTTGTCGCAACTGGCCAGATAGACACCGGCATCAAAGGGGGTGGCGTTGGCATGGATCTCGATCATATTGGCGATGATCTCCCGGCTGGCCAAGCTGTAATTGATGCCGTCGGTGCCTTGGCTTTCGCCGTCGCAGATGTCGGTGCAGTAATACCGGGCGCCGTGGCCGCCTGCTTCGGCTACGCCTTTGCGGACTTCCTCCACCAGCGTCTGCAGGTGGCCGCTGCCCGGGTGGCTGTCGCCGGCGGTGCTTTCAATAATGACCTGCGGCTTGGCCAGATCCTCCGGCTTCCAGCCGGTGCCGATCCGCAGCGGATCCAACTCGGGCGCCAGTTTGCGCATCTTTTGACTGATCAGTTCCATACAAGGTTCCCCACTTTCCGTTACAATAGGTTGCTGCGCATGATGCAGGGACGTACCAACGCCCCTGACCTCTCGTTGAGAGGAATACATCATACCTTCTTGCGTATAATCTAGCAGATTACGGCGTAAAATGCAATATACATCAGATGTTTTTCTGCCCAAGAATAGCAGTACCAAAAAAAGACGGGCCGAAGCCCGTCCTAGACGCTTGAAAAACCTTGCGCTTCTTACTTGAGCGCATCGGCCCCGTCCGGCTGCGGGGGGCGCTGCTCCTGCCACAATTCCATCAGGGCCTGCCGGTTGTAGGTCAGGTGCATGACCATGGCGCAGCGCGCCCCCACGGTATCCCCGGCCAGAATGGCGTCGGTGATGGCACGGTGGGTCTGGATGGTCTCCTGCCGCAGGGTGCGGTGGGTCAGGCTGGCAAAGGTGGTCACTGCCGTGTTGATGATGGGCACCAGCATCTCCATGACCCGGTTTTGGCTGCACCGGGCGATGCAGGTGTGAAAGGCGATGTCCTGCGGGATATGGTCCTGCCCCGATTGGCAGAGGGTTTCCACCTTGTCGCAGAGGGCCCGCAGTTCTGCTTGGGTTTCGGGGGTGGCGTGGGCGGCGGCTGCGGCGGCGATCTCCGGTTCCAGAATGAGGCGCACGTCCATCAGTTCCAGCGCCAGCTTGTATTTGTCGTCCAGCCGGGACAAGCCCAGAGGGTCTTCCGTTACGGTGCAGTGACTTTTTACATAGGTGCCGTCGCCCTGCCGCACTTCCAGAATGCCCTTGGTCACCAGACCTTTCAAGGCCTCCCGCAGGGTGCTGCGGCCCACCTGAAACATCTGGGCCAGCGTAAACTCGTTGGGCAGTTTTTCCCCAATGGGAATGGGCGTCCCTAAAATGTAGGCCAGCAGGTCGTCTTCCAACTGGGCGCCCCGCCGTTTCCGTTGTGTGTTTGCCTGTTCCATCTGCCGCTCCTTGGTTGTCGATGCTTTGGTTCAGTTATACCATACCCGGGGCCAGAAAGCAATGCGGTGCCCCTCTTGCCGGAAAAAAGGGTCTGTGGTACGATAAACCCAGATAGAAACAGGCCGCTGCCCGGTCCAAGACCCGGCGGCGGGCAGGAGGATGCCATGTTTACTGCCGAACAGATCCAGTCGCTGAACGAACTGGAGCGGGAAGTCTATGAATTTGTCATGCACAACCAGAACCGGGTGCCCTATATGCGGATCCGGGAACTGGCTGAGGAAGCCCACGTGTCCACCTCCACGGTGCTGCGTTTTTGCAGCAAGGTGGGCTGCAACGGCTATGCGGAATTTAAGCTGAAGATGCGGGAATACAGCCGCCGCCAGAAGGAACAGCCCCAACTGCCCGACGATGTGCTGGAGATCATCGATTTTTTGAAAAAGACGGTCAATGATGATTTCGACGAGCGGTTGGAATCGCTGGTGGAGCTCATCGTCCACAGCAACAACATCTTTTTTGTGGGCAGCGGAATGTCCGGCATCGTGGCCAAGTACGGCGCACGGTATTTTTCCAGCATCGGCAAATTCTGCCTGTACATCGACGAACCCCACTATCCCACCGAGAGCCGGATGCTCAACAACGCCTTGGCCATTGTCTTTTCGGTGTCGGGGGAATCCCGGGACACCATCAGCCATCTGCAGCGCTTTAAGGAGCGGGGGTGTACGGTCATCAGCATCACCAACAGTGAAAACTGCACCGTTGCCCGGCTGTCGGATTATAACATTGCCTACTATATCACCTACCGCCGGCTGAAGGTGTACGACGTGACCAGTCAGATCCCGGCAATGTGCATCATCGAAAAATTGGCCAAAAAAGTCTACCGCTATCTGAACGAGGCGGGCATTGCCCCCGAGGGCATGGAGGAGGGTTTGTAAGAAACAGACTGTTTTTTCTGCGTAACAAATGCCAATCGACGGGAATCGTTTTTTTCCGCGGAAAAGGTGCTGACAAGCCTTGCTGCGCTGCCTATAATAAGAGCCATTGAGAGCACGCGCGCGAACCCCTCAACAGCATACGGTTTGGAGAAAAACTAGAAGAGGTGCTAAAAAAATGGCAAAAGATTACGCAGTCATCAGCCAAGCCATTGTGGACAACATTGGCGGCGTGGACAACATCGAAAGCGTCACCCACTGCATGACGCGGCTGAGATTTGTCCTGAAAGACAACAGCAAGCTGGATGAAGCCGCCGTCAAGGCCATCGACGGCGTCATGGGCGTCACCCAGCAGGGCGGCCAGTTTCAGGTCATCATCGGCAACAACGTAGGCAAAGCCTATCAGGAAGTGATGAAGCTGGGCAACTTCGGCGAGGGCAGCGAGATCGCCCGCGGCGAAAAGAAGGAACCCCTGACCCTGAAGAAGATCGGCAACAACATTCTGGACGCCATCGTGGGCACGATGTCCCCCTTGATCCCCCCGATCATCGGTGCTTCTATGCTGAAGCTGGTGGTCATGCTGCTCCAGATGGCGGGTGTGCTGGCCACTGACAGCGACACCTACATCATTCTGAACAGCATCGGCGATGCGGCCTTCTACTTCCTGCCCATCATGGTGGCCGCCTCCGCTGCGAAAAAGTTCCGCACCAACGTGTATCTGGCAGTAGCCATCGCCGGTGTGCTGCTCTACCCCGACTTCCGCACCCTGATGGAGTCCGTCACGGTAGGCGACACCGCCGCCCATTTCTTGGGCATTCCCATCGCGTCGGTCAAGTACACCCACACGGTGATCCCGGCCTTCTGCATGACCTGGATCCTCTCGTACATCGAGCGCTTTATTGACAAGATCACCCCCGCCGTTACCAAGAACTTCCTCAAGCCGATGCTCATCATCGTCATTGCGGCTCCCATCGGCATTCTGTTCGTGGGCCCCGCAGGCATCATGATCGGCGAGGCGATCTCCGCCTTCATCTACTTCGTGCAGGACAAGATCGGCTTCTTGGCAGTGGGTATCATGGGCGCCATCTGGCCGCTGCTGGTCATCACCGGTATGCATCGTGTCTTTACCCCCACCATCCTGCAGACCATCTCGGACACCGGTATGGAAGGTACCGTTATGCCCTCTGAGATCGGCGCCAACCTCTCCTTGGGCGGCGTTTCTCTGGCCGTTGCGCTGCGTACCAAGAACAGCGAACTGCGCCAGACCGCGTTGGCGGCGGCTTCCTCTGCGCTGATCGCCGGCACCACCGAGCCCGCCCTCTACGGCGTGGCGGTCCGCCTCAAGCGGCCCCTGATCGCTTCGCTGATCACCGGTTTTGTCTGCGGCTGCTTGGCCGGCATCGGCGGTCTGGCCAGCCGGTCCATGGTCTCGCCCAGCGTGCTGACCGTCATCCAGTTCATCGACCCGGCCAACCCCACCACCAGCCTGCTCTGGATCGTGGGTATCGTGCTGCTGTCCATCGTACTGTCCTTTGTCCTGACTCTGATCATCGGCTTTGAGGATATTCCCGAAGAAAAGGAGACGAATGCCTGATGTTTCAGTTTCCTGAAACCTTTTTGTGGGGCAGTGCCATCTCTGCCAATCAGGCAGAGGGCGCCTTCCGCGAAGGCGGGCGGGGCCTCAGCAACATTGATATGATTCCCCACGGGCAGCACCGCATGGAGGTCAAACTGGGTCAAACCGCCCAGCCCGCCCTGCAGCCCGAGGAATTTTATCCCAGCCATACCGGTGTGGATTTCTACCATCATTACCGCGAGGATCTGGCCCTGATGGGCGAGATGGGGCTGCGGGTCTTCCGCACCTCCATTTCGTGGTCGCGGCTTTTCCCGCAGGGCGATGAGGAAACGCCCAATCCCGAAGGCATCGCCTTCTACAAGGATCTGTTTCAGGAATGCCGCAAACAGGGCATGGAGCCGCTGGTCACCCTCAGTCACTTTGACATTCCCATGGGACTGGTGGAAAAATACGGCGCTTGGCGCAGCCGCAAGGTCATTGCCTTCTTCCTGCGCTATGCCGAGACCTGCTTCCGGGAGTTTTCGCCCTATGTACGGTACTGGCTGACCTTTAACGAGATCAACATCGTGCTGCACAGCCCCTTCTCGGGGGCGGGCATCGCGTTCCAGCCCGGCGAAAACCGCAATCAGGTCATCTATCAGGCCGCCCACCACATTCTGCTGGCCAGTGCGCAGGCCGTGCGGCTGGCCCACCGGTACAGTGCCGAAAACAAGGTGGGCTGCATGCTGGCGGGGGGCAGCTTCTACCCCTACTCCTGCAACCCGGCGGACGTGATGGAGTCGGTGCGTAAGGAACAGGAAAACCTCTTTTTCATCGACGTACAGGTGCGGGGCCACTACCCCTCCTATGCGGCGAAGATGTTCCGGGAAAAGGGCGTCCAACTGGTCACCGAACCCGGCGACGACGAGATCCTCAACACCACCACCGATTTCATCTCCTTCAGCTACTATGCCAGCCGCTGCGTAGCGGCCTCGCTGGAGGATAAGCAGATCAACGACGGCAACGTGGTCCGCTCGGTGAAGAACCCCTACCTGCAAACCAGCCAATGGGGCTGGGCCATCGACCCGCTGGGGCTGCGTATCACGATGAACCAGCTCTATGACCGCTATCAGAAACCGCTCTTCATTGTGGAGAACGGTCTGGGCGCCAAGGATGTGGTGCAGCCCGACGGTACCATCGACGATGAATACCGCATCGATTATCTGCGCCAGCACATTTTGGCCATGCGGGACGCCATGGAGGACGGTGTGCCGCTGCTGGGTTACATTACCTGGAGCGGTATCGATCTGGTTTCGGCCTCCACCGGCGAGATGAGCAAGCGCTACGGCTTTGTCTATGTGGACAAGGACGACAACGGCAACGGCACGCTCCAGCGCCGCCGGAAAAAATCCTTCTACTGGTACAAACAGGTCATCGCCACCAACGGGCGCTGCCTGGACTAAGGGCGGCAAGCCCTTGCCAAACAGCCGGTCAACCGCAAGGTTGGCCGGCTGTTTTTGGCGTCAAGGGGACCTGTGCCGCCCCCGGTGGAAAAAAGCGGGGCCGAACCGAAACGAAAGGTGTCGATTCTGCCCGTTTGCCCCTATGAACGATTGAAATTTTGACGGGAATATGTTAGTATTTTCCATAGGCTCAGGGAAAGATGGAGCCGTTGCCGCGCAGGCGGTCCCAACGGCCTTTGCGGCGCACAGCGGCCCAGCCGATGCAGCGTCCCCCGGTATAGCCTGACACCTTGTGCGTCCTCCGGTTTCGGCGGCGCACCGGTTTACGATGGATATGAGAAGAATCGAAAGGAAGCGATTGTATGGCACGGAAGAAAGCGGAACCCGCCGCCGAGCCGGTAAAGCCCGCGGCGAAAGCCGAAAAGCCTGCCGCTAAGAAGGCGGAACCCGCCGCCGAGCCGGTAAAGCCCGCGGCGAAAGCCGAAAAGCCTGCCGCTAAGAAAGCGGAACCTGCCGCCGAGCCGGTAAAGCCCGCGGCGAAAGCCGAAAAGCCTGCCGCCAAGAAGGCGGAATCTGCCGCCGAGCCGGCAAAGCCCGCGGCGAAAGCCGAAAAGCCTGCCGCCAAGAAGGCGGAACCCGCCGCCGAGCCGGCAAAGCCCGCGGCCAAAACGGAAAAGCCCACCGCCAAGAAAGCGGCCAAACCCGCGGCAAAAAAGACCAAGCCCGCGGTGAAAAAAGCTGCACCGGCCCCTGTGGAAGCAGCCCCGGCGCCTGTGGAACAACCGGCACAACCGGAGGAGGGAATCCCTATGGAACAGTATGTTTCGCCCCGCAGAAGCGTTGCGTTTATCGGTTCGGAATGCCATCCCTTTGTTAAGACCGGCGGTCTGGGGGACGTGATGTATGCCCTGCCCCGGGAGCTGGTCAAGCAGAACTGCGACGTGCGGGTGATTTTGCCCCGGTACGCCTGCATTCCCCAGCAGTACCAGAACAAGATGGTCTACCGCGGCGAATTTTACATGGATCTGGGCCTGACGGGCCGCAACTACTACGTGGGCATCATGGAGTATGTGTGGGACGGCGTGGTCTATGACTTCATCGACAACGAGGAGTTCTTCTCCTCGGGCAACCCCTACATCAGCTTGGTGGACGATATTCCCAAGTATTGCTTCTTCAGCAAGGCTGCACTGGCCGCGCTGAACTTTATGAACTGGATCCCCGACGTCATCCACTGCCACGACTGGCAGGCGACGCTGGTGCCGGTGTATCTGCGCACCATGTTCCAAGACACCCCGGTGGGTCACGCCCAAACGGTGCTGACCATCCACAACCTGCGGTTCCAGGGCATTTACAACATCCCTACCCTGAAATACTGGACCGGTCTGCCTGATGAAGTGTTCCAGATGGGGGCTTTGAAACAGGGCTACGAGGACGCCAACATGCTCAAGGGCGGTCTGGCCTACGCCGACCGGATCACCACGGTCAGCGGCACCTATGCGTGGGAGATCCAGACCCCCGAGTACGGCGAAAAGCTGGAGGACCATCTGCGGTACCACAGCTACAAGCTGCGGGGCATCGTCAACGGCATCGACTACGGCATGTGGAACCCCGCCACCGACCCGGCACTGGCTGTCAACTACGACATCACCAACGTGTTGGACCACAAGTGGCAGAACAAGCTGGCCCTGCAGGAAGAACTGGGTCTGGTGCAGGATCAGGGCAAGTTCGTCATCGGCCTGATCTCCCGCCTGACCAACCAGAAGGGTCTGGACCTCGTCAACGCCATCGTGCCCGAACTGATGGACGGCAATACCCAGATCGTCGTGCTGGGCACCGGTGACAAACAGTACGAGGATACCTTCCGCTACTATGAGAATGCCTACCGCGGCATGTTCAGCGCCTGCATCCAGTACGACGAAAGCCGGGCCCACCGCATCTATGCCGGCGCCGACGCTCTGCTGGTGCCCTCCCGGTTCGAGCCCTGCGGCCTGACCCAGCTCAACGCCATGCACTACGGCACGTTGCCCATCGTGCGGGAAACCGGCGGCCTGAAGGACACCGTCCAGCCCTACAACCTCTTCAACGGTGAGGGCAACGGCTTCACCTTTGACCGCTATGACGCGGGCCTGCTGCTGGATGCCATCAACCGGGCCAAGACCGAGTATTTCGTCAACCGCTACCACTGGGATGAGGTGGTCCAGCGGGATATGGCCAAGGATGTCTCGTGGGAGAACTCTGCTCGCCAGTACAAAGACCTGTATCTGGAGCTGACGCCGTGGTAATCGGCGCCGCGCCCCGTTTCTGACAACAGCAAACCGCCCCGGTCCGCGATGGACCGGGGCGGTTTTTTGTGGTAGGTCAGTGGACTTCGGCACGGAAGATGCGGCGCAGCATGATCACGCCCAGACAGGACAGGAAAATTTCGGTGATCAGTTGGGCGAAGGGCAGGCCGTACAGCGGGTAGAAATGGTTCAGCAGGAACAGCAGGGGAATCTCCAGCACCAATTTGCGGCAGATGGCAAAGAGCAGGGCGTTGCGGCCCATGCCCAAGGCCTGAAAGACGCCCACTGCCAGAAAGTCGGTACACAGAAAGACAAAGCCCAAGCTCATCACCCGCAAAAACCGGGAACCATAGGCGATGATCTCCTCGCTGTCCATAAAGGCGCGGATCATGGCCGGTACGCTTAGGTAGTAGACAACGGTCAAAAACAGCACGGAACAGACGATGATGCGCATCGCAAACAGGATGGTCTGTTTCATCCGCTTCCGGTTGCCGCTGGCGTAGTTGTAGCTGACCAGCGGCATGATCCCTTGGGAAAAGCCCAGCGACACCTGCATGGGGATCATGTAGAGTTTCTGGCTGATGCCCATGGCGGCGATGGCCGCAGCGCCGAAGGGGGCGGTAAAGTTGTTGAGCAGGGTAGTGCCGGTCACGTTGAGTAAGTTCTGGATCGAGGCGGGAATGCCCACTCCCAGAATATCCCGAATCTGTTCGGCGGTCAGTTTGGGCAGCAGGCGTAGGTCCATCGATACAAAGGTTTTGCCTTTTTTGATGCGGGCCAGCACCACAAAATACAGGCAGGCCACACAGTTGGACAGGAAGGTGGCCAACCCGGCCCCGGCGGCCCCCATATTCAGCCCCCAAGGCAGAATAAAGATGGGGTCCAGCACAATGTTCAACAGGCAGCCGCTCATCGTGCCGATGCTGGCGTGGAGGGTACTGCCCTCACTGCGGACCATGTAGCTTTGCACCACGTTGAGGATGGCGGGCAAAGCACCGCAGCAGACCGTCCAGTGCAGGTAGCCGGCGGTGGCGTCCAGCGTCTGGGCGTCGGTGCCCAGCAGGGTGAGCAGCGGCAGCCGGAAGAGGATGCAGAGCGCCGAGAAGAGCAGTCCGCTGATCATGGCACCGTAAAAGCCGAAGGCTGAGCACACCCGGACCTGATCGTAGGCTTTGCGGCCCAGATGACGGCTCATGGCACTGGATACCCCCACGCCGAAGAGGTTGTTTACGGCGTTGAAGGCCAGCGTCACGGGGTAGACCAGCGTGACGGCGGCATTTTCCACCGGGTTGTTCAGCATACCCACAAAAAGGTGTCGGCCAAGTTGTAAAGGATGGTCACCAGCGAACTGATCACGATGGGCAGCGAAAGCTGCATCACAGCGCCGGGCACCGGCATACGTTCAAAGAGATATTCTTTGTCCTGTGTCTGGTTCATGGTACAAAACGCGCTCACTTTCTTGCTGTTTTGACTTTCTATCAGTATAGTGCAAAAATGTGATTCTGTCACTACCGAAAGTACGCCCATTGCAACCCCGGCGGGATTGTGCTATGCTTATACAAGATTGTCCACGGCAAAAGGAGCGTTTTTCATGAATCTACTCATCAGTTCCAAGGAATACGACTACCATACACTGCTCAAAGTGGCCGAAATGGCCGGGCTGGCCGGGTTGGTGGGCTTTCACCCGGCAGGGGAGGACTACCTGATCACCTTCCCCGACGATGAAAAGACCGAGGCCCGCATCGCTGACTACAAAGCCCGGCTGCAGGATCTGGAAAACAATATTTGGATGCATTAAATGGCAAGGCGCTGCGATGGCAGCGCCTTTTGTCGTGGGGCGAAAAAAACTCCCGAAGGCTGTAACCTTTGGGGACGCCGCTGCGGAATATGGTACACAAAGGTCTGTTAGCATACCATGCGGAGGGAAAAACCATGGAGGAAGAACGGATTCGCATTTCGGCCGACGCACTGATCGCCCTGATCGTCACCGAGGCGGAACAGCGGGAACTGGCCGCGCTGGGACCCATCGAAGCCGCCCAGCCTGCGGTGGAACCCAGCCCGGCGTTCCGGCAAAAGATGGGGGTGCTGCTCCGCCGTGCCAAGCGTCGGTCGGCCCGCAGCCGGGCCCTGACCCAAGGGCGGCGGGTGCTGGTTTCGCTGGCGGCGGTGTTGTCGGTGGTGTTTTGCTGCCTGCTGCCCGTCAAGGCTGTCCGGGAAGCGGTGACCGACACGCTGATCCAGTGGCACGACCAGTTCATGACGGTGACTTTCTCCTCCGAGGCGGGGGTTCAGGAGGAGGATTTCCCCCAGATCGCGTTGGGCTACCTGCCGGCGGGCCTTACGCTGACCCAGTCCAGCACGCCGGAAGAAAGCGATTTCTACGCTCTCTATGAGGCGGGGGACCAATGGCTGATGGTGCGGGTGCTGCCGCTGGACGGGGCCCAGAGCGTGGCGCTGGACAACGAGTACGCCACCTACTATGCCCTGCAATTTGACGGCCACGACGCGCTGTGGGGCGTGATGGGGGACGGCAGCAACCTGCTGCTTTGGCAAGCGCAGGGCCTGAGCTTTCTGGTGACGGGCAGCTCCGACGTAGCCGAATTGATCCAAGTCAGCCAGAACATCCAAATCACCTTTGCCCAGCCGTAAGGCGGCAAGGACCCAGGAGGGAACCACGTGCTGGTATTTTACCTCACGGCGCTGGAAACGGAAGCGCAAAAACGAAAATTTGAATCGGTGTATATCACCTACTATCCCATGATGCTCAAGACGGCAATCAGCATTCTGAAAGACCAGACGCTGGCGGAGGATGCGGTCCACGAGACGTTTTTGCAGATCCTCGGGGAGATCGACACGCTGCGCATCGAAAATCCCCATCAGCTCAAAGCCTATCTCTATCTGCTCACCCGGGAGCGGACCATCGACTTTCTGCGCCGGTGGAAGCGCCGCAAAGAGGTCCTGCCTCTGCCCGACGAGCCTTGGGAGGAGGACAACGCCCCCGAACCGGAAGAACTGGTGCTGACCCGGCTGCAGCTCGAGCAAGCCATCGAGGTGCTGACTGACATGCCGGAGATCTACCGCCGCGCCCTGACCCTGCGGGTGAAGGGCTATTCCATTAAGGAAATCGCCGGTCTGCTCCATTGCAGCGAAGCCAACGTCAAGGTGCGCATCCACCGGGCCCGGGCGCTGCTGCTCAAAACTTTTTCCGAATAAAAAAGCCCTGCCCCGCGGTGCTGCGGGACAGGGCTTTGTGTTTGGTTGGAGGAAAATCAGGCCAGCGCTTCTTCCAGCCGGCGGCGGATCTCCCGCAGGAATTCCAGCGAGGTCACCTTGCGGGCGGGGGCTTCGCCCTCCCACATGGCGCACAGGTCACCGGTCATGACGCCGGACTCAATGGTGTCGATGGTGGCTTTTTCCAGCGCATCGGCAAAGCGGGGCAGGGCGTCGATGCCGTCCAGTTCGCCCCGCTTGCGCAGTGCGCCGGACCAGGCAAAGAGGGTGGCCACCGGGTTGGTGGAGGTCTCCTCGCCCTTGAGGTACTTGTAGTAGTGCCGGGTAACGGTGCCGTGGGCGGCCTCGTACTCGTAGTTGCCGTCGGGGGAAACCAGCACCGAGGTCATCATGGCCAGCGAGCCGAAAGCGGTGGAGACCATGTCGCTCATCACGTCGCCGTCGTAGTTCTTACAGGCCCAGATGTAGCCGCCCTCGGAGCGCACGACCCGGGCTACTGCGTCATCGATGAGGGTGTAGAAGTAGGTGATGCCGGCGGCGTCAAACTTCTCCTTGTACTCCTTGTCAAACACCTCCTGGAAGATGTCCTTGAAAGTGTGGTCATACTTCTTGGAGATGGTGTCCTTGGTAGCAAACCACAGGTCCTTCTTGCTGTCCAGAGCAAACTGGAAGCAGGAGCGGGCAAAGGAGTAGATGGAGGAGTCCTTGTTGTACTGAGCCTGGAGCACACCGGGACACTCGTAGTCATAGACGGTCTGGCGGGAGAGCTCCTTGCCCTGCTCGTCGGTGAAAACCAGCTCGGCCTTGCCGGGGCCGGGCACCCGGTACTCGGTGGCCTTGTACACATCGCCGTAGGCATGGCGGGCGATGGTAATGGGCTTCTTCCAGTTCTTTACCACGGGAGAGATCCCCTTGACCATGATGGGAGTACGGAACACGGTGCCATCCAGAATGGCCCGGATGGTGCCGTTGGGGGACTTCCACATCTGGTGGAGCTTGTACTCGTCCATGCGCTGGGCGTTGGGGGTGATGGTGGCGCACTTCACCGCCACGCCGTACTTCTGGGTGGCCAGGGCAGAGTCCACGGTCACCTGGTCATTGGTACGGTCCCGCTCAGGCAGGCCCAGGTCATAGTACTCGGTTTTCAGGTCAATATAGGGCAGCAGAAGAATGTCCTTGATATCCTTCCACAGGATTCGGGTCATCTCGTCGCCATCCATCTCCACCAGAGGGGTGGTCATCTGGATCTTATTCATGGTCAAACCTCCAATAGTTTAGAAGTAATTTTACAGGATCATAGAAGTTGTATACCGCGCTGACGCACACGCTGATGGGCACAGCCACAAACAGCAGGCGGTTAAAGAGCTTGTTGCGCTCCTCGTCGTTGCCGTAGGAGCCAAGGATCAGGCTGCCGCCGGAAGAGAAGGGGCTGATGGCGCTGCTCTGGGCACCCAGAACGGTGCAGGCAAACAGAACAGCGGGGCTCAGGCCGGTAGAGGCGGCCAGGGCGGGGATGAGGGGGAACAGAGCGGGGGTGACGACGCCGGTGGTGGAGCTGAAGAAGCTCATGAAGGCGGCCACGATGCTGAAGGCAATGGGCACCAGGAAGACAGGCACGTTGTCGCCGATCCAGGCGGACAGCTGCTCAATGGTACCGGCCTCCACAGCGACTGCAATGAGCATGCCGGCACCGGCAATCATCAGGATGGTGTTCCAGGGCACCTTGGCAATGATCTCCTTCTGAGGAGCCAGGTCCAGCAGCAGGGCGATAACGGTAAAGATCATAGCCACCAGACCCACATCGATCTTGCCGCTGATGGAAGCGATCAGCTCGTTGGAGGGCAGGATCATCTTCAGCACGGGGAAGACCAGAACCACCACCATCATCAGGATCATCAGGTTCAGAGTGGTGCGCTGCTTGGGCTCAAAGGGCTCAGGCTTGCGGAAGGTAATACCCTTGCCGATATTCCGGTTCTCCTTAAAGCCAAAGCGGAAAATGGTAATCAGAATGAGAGAGAATACGATGGCAAAGCCAAAGATGGTCATCTCGGTGGAGAAGGAGTCCAGAGGAGTCAGAGAGGGGTCCGCCTCGTAGGCGGTATCAATGAGGCCGCGGAACACCACACCCAGAGCCGCGGGGGGGAAGTTACCGC
>NZ_CALADU010000303.1 GCF_937890665.1 uncultured Subdoligranulum sp. | reverse complement strand
CCTTGCCGCCGATGACGGTGATCAGCGAGGTATCCTTGAGCAGGATGATGAACTCATTGCCCAGCGCAGGCAGGATAGAACGGATGGCCTGCGGGATGATGATGAGCACCATGGTGGTGATGTAGTTGAGGCCCAGACTGCGGCCTGCTTCCATCTGACCGGGGTCCACCGCCATCAAGCCGCCGCGGATGATCTCCGACACATAGGCGCCGGAGTTGATGCCCAGCGCCAGCGCACCGACCATGGTGAAGTTGCGGCTGCTGGCAAAGATAACCATGCTCATGATCAGCAACTGGACCATCATGGGGGTACCGCGAATGACCGTGGCATAAATCTGGCAGATCAGATTGATAAAGCCCAGCACGGGGTTCCGGTGATGCGGCTTTTGCTGGTCATGGCCCACACGAACCAAGGCCACGACCGATCCCAGAACCACGCCCAACACCAGCGCGATGGCCGTGACCAACAAGGTGGTGCCCACGCCCTCGATGTACTGGAGCCAGCGGTCATTGTACAAAAACGCCTGATAGAATTTAACGAAGAATTCCTGACCGAACGTCAGTGTTTCGCCGCTTTTTGCCAGAGCCGAAAGCGCCTCGAACTGTGCTTCCATCCGCTACACAACCTTTCCTGTAGGACAAAGAGAAGGCGCGCCGGGTTCCCGGCGTGCCTTGCTTCAGGGGAAAACCGCTTACTCGGCGGTGATGTACTTGTCGACGATGCTCTGCAGCGTGCCGTCAGCCTCCAGCTCTTCCAGCGCGCCATTGATGGCGTCCAGCAGCTGGGTGTTGCCCTTAGCTACACCGATGGCGTACTCCTCGTTGGCGTACTCGGTGTCCAGAATCTTCAGGCCGGGGTTGGCTTTGACAAACTCCTGCGCAGGGGCGTTGTCGATAACGACGCAGTCCACCTGACCATTCAGCAGAGCCTGCACAGCGGTCAGACCGTTGTCGTAGGGGGTGACGTTCTCTTCACCGAAGCCGCCGTTCTCCACGGTGTCGGAGCAGTACAGGTCACCGGTGGTGCCGCGCTGTACGCCGATCATCTTGCCGGTCATGTCCTCGATGGAGGCGATGTCGGAATCCTCAGGAACGATAACGACCTGAATGCCGTTGGCGTAGGTGTTGCTGAAGTCCATGACGGTCTGGCGCTCTTCGGTAACGGTAACGCCGGCCATGACCATATCGCTCTTGCCGGTCTGAGCGGCCAGCAGGGCAGCGTCAAAATCCATATCATCGATCTGCAGTTCCAGACCCAGCTTGTCGGCAATGGCCTGCGCCACTTCCACGTCGATGCCCTCGAAGCTGCCGTCATCGGCGGTCATCTCGTACGGGGGGAAGGCTGCGTTGGTGGACATGGTCAGCTTGCCGGGGGTGACGGTGGTCAGCTCGCCGGAAGCAGCCTCTGCCGTGGCGGCCTCGCTGGAAGCGGCCTCAGAGGAAGCAGCCTCGGAAGAAGATTCGCTGGAAGAAGCGGAACCGCCGCAGGCGGCCAAGCTCAGCACCATGGCGGTGCCCAGCAGCAAAGCAGTAAGTTTTTTCATGTGTTATACCTTCTTATCTCTCACGAATTTTACGATAGAGCCGGACCCTCACCCGACTGTGTATCCAGTATAATTGCATAAATATGTAAAGTCAATGTATAAAAAACAATTTTGGCGTTTTGCAGGCAGAGCCGTAGCCCCTACCGCCTTTTTTGTGCAAAACAGCGGGAAAATTTTTCTGCTTGACTTCCCTGCCGGGTTGTGCTATAAAAAAGATAACTTCATCCTGTTGAAAGCTGTGAGGCGGACAAACGGGGTGCGGCAAAGCGTTTTCAGAGAAGGCCGCCGCGGGTTTTCCGCGTGGTGCAAGCGGTCCGGCGCAGACCACACCTTTACCACCGCCGAGTGTGGGGGCGAACCCCCGCCGGGTACGGCCCGTTACAGCCGCCGCGAGTGGCGTTTTTCCTTATTTTTATGAGGAAGCGCAAGTTGGGTGGAACCGTGGAGTATTGCAATGCTTCATCCCTTGGAACAGTACAGGGATGAAGCATTTTTTATTTGGGAGGCAGCTTACCATGAAGATCATCTACAAAGACGGCACCGTGGCCGAATGCCCGCAGGATCAGGAACTGCACGTTCTGCGTCACACCGCCGCTCACATTATGGCACAGGCCATCAAGCGCCTGTACCCCGAAGCCGATTTTGCCTTTGGCCCCGCCACCGACAACGGTTTCTACTACGACGTGGATCTGGGCGACACCAAACTGACCGATGAAGATCTGGCCGCCATCGAGAAAGAGATGCGCAAGATCTGCAAAGAGAACCTACCCATCAAGCCCTTTGTTCTGCCCCGGGACGAGGCCGTCAAGCTGATGCAGGAACGGCAGGAGCACTACAAGATCGAGCACATTGCCGATCTGGCTGACGAGACCGAGTTCAGCTTCTACCAGCAGGGCGAATATATCGATATGTGCATCGGACCCCACCTGACCTACACCAAGGCTCTGAAAGCCTTCAAGATCACCCAGCAGAGCGGCGCTTACTGGAAGAACGACAAACAGAACAAGATGCTGACCCGCATCAACGGCGTGGCCTTCCACAATCAGGAAGAGCTGGACGCTTGGGAGAAACAGCAGCAGGAAGCTCGTGAGCGGGATCACCGCAAGATCGGCAAAGAGATGCGGCTCTTCATGACCGACGATCTGGTAGGCCGCGGCCTGCCCATGTTCCTGCCCAACGGCTACACCGTCTGGCAGCAGTTGGAGGACTATATCAAGCAGAAGGAGCGCGACCGCGGCTATCTGCACGTCATGACCCCCTGCGTGGGCACCGTGAACCTCTACCGCACCTCCGGCCACTGGGACCATTACCGTGAGAACATGTTCCCCGCCATGGAGATGGAGGGCGAGAGCTATGTGCTGCGTCCCATGAACTGCCCTCACCACATGATGATCTACGCCAACCAGCCCCATAGCTACCGCCAGCTGCCCATCCGCATCGGCGAGATCGCTCACGACTTCCGTTACGAGTCCAGCGGCACGCTGAAGGGCATTGAGCGTGGCCGTCACTTCTGCCAGAACGACGCCCACCTCTTTGTGACGCCGGAGCAGATCAAGGACGAAGTCGCCGCCGTCTGTGCGTTGATCTTTGATGTATACAAAGACTTCCACATCACCGACTACCGCTGCGTACTGAGCCTGCGGGACCCCGCCGACAAGAAGAAGTACCATGACGAC
>NZ_CALADU010000302.1 GCF_937890665.1 uncultured Subdoligranulum sp. | reverse complement strand
GTGCTTACAAAGCCACAGGGGATGTCAATGAGGACAGCCAGGACATTCTGGTCATCGACGAGGACTACCGCAACCGTGAGACCCTGGGCGTGTTGACCATCCGCAAGACCGGCGAAGTGCTGACCGGCTGGGAAGAGAAAGCAACCGACCTGCTGGACCCGCAATTCGGCGGCGAAGCGGTGCCAGGGAATTTCCTGTACACCGAGCGCCCCATCCCCTATGCCGAGGTCACCATTACCGCCAATGAGGACATCTACACGGCTGATCACCAGACCGACGCCAACGGCGACCGAACCCTGTGGTATGCCCAAGGCGATGTGGTAGCGGTTGTCCGAACCGGCGACGGCACCAGCGATATTGCTTCCTTTGCTCCTGGGCGCACTAATTCCACTTATGATTTCCTGAGTGTGATCCATGACGGTACGGTGGGCGAAGTAATCGTCACCTTGCCGCTGGGGTCCTACCATGTGGAGGAAACCACCGCTCCCTATGGCTTTGTGGGCACTAAACAAAGTTATGATGTGACGTTCGAGTGGGATAAGCAGACCAATGATGTGGTTCTGGCAAAAACCATTACCAGAAATCCCGGTGATGGCTCCGCTTCGGAAACTGACAATTATAAAATCGTCAATGTGAAGGATGCGAGTGCCGCACAGATCGAAGCCCAAGTCCTCAAATTCCACAATGAGCGGGTGAAGCCCCAGCTGGATATTTATAAGCGGGACATCAAAACGGGCGCTCTGGTTGCCGGTGCTGTCTATAACCTCATTACGGTGGATGACATCTACAACGCAACCGGTGATCTCTTGTTCCGGGCCGGTGATCTCATCGCAACTTCTGCTCCTACGGATGAAAACGGCCATACCACCTTTACCTGTGATTTCCCCATGCGTGGCGAGTTCTATGGTATGGATGGTGTTCTTATTCCCGAAAACACTACCGCCAACAGCGGCAAATACCGTATTGTAGAGCTGCGCCCGCCCCAGGGATATTTCCTGGATGCACCCGATCAGATTTTCAAGTTCGTCTATCAGGATGCTGAAACACCTGCAATCGAGATGGAGAACACCTTTGAGAATGACGCCACTTCCTTCTGCGTCAGCAAACGGAAGCTGACCGGCGACGATGAGCTGCCCGGTGCGACGCTGACGATCTCGGACAAGGACGGCAACGTAGTTCGCCAGTGGGTCAGCGGCGACAAGCCCCAGGAGATTCGCGGCTTGGCATTCGGCCAGGTATATACCCTCTCTGAGCAGTCCGCGCCTGATGGCTATACCATCGCGGAGAGCATTCGTTTCAAATTGATACAGCGCGAGGATGAAAACGGCGATCTTCTCAACGAGACCGACGTTTATGTCTGCACGGGCAAGGATTGGCTGATCTTCGACCACTGGACGCGGATGGAGGACGGAACCGTCGTCATGCGGGACGCCCCGGCCCCGAATACCCCGGATAACCCGACCTCGACGCCGCAGCCTACACCTGCCCCCACGCCGGAACAGCCGGCACCTGCACCCACGTCCAGCCCGGCCCCCTCTGTGCCGCAAACCGGCGATCATACACCGATTGCGTTGCTGGTCGGCGTGGCCGTAACTGCCGGGATCGCTTTGGTTTTCCTGATTTACCTGCGTCGCCGCAGCAATCTCCCGGCAGAATGGAACCCATCGGAAGATGAAAACAACAGGGACGCCAGCAACCACTAACAACATTCCACCCCATTGTACTGACCATCGCGGAAGGCCCCTGGCAAAGGGGCCTCCCTTTTTATAGGAGACACTCTATGGAAAAACAACAGGAAGCAGCTGCATCCCGCGTTTGGATTTATGCCCGCCATCCCGGCTCCTACACGGCGACCAAAAGCCAAGCCGAATTTCTGGCACTGCGCGCCAAATTATCCGGCTCAGTGGTAGCTGGTGTAAGCCTGGATTCACGGGATGGATGGCGGCGTCCGGGCTACCGCGACCTGCTCCGCCGCATGAAAAAGTCCGATTTCAACTGTATCTACATCACTCGAATGGAAACGCTGGGGCAATCCCGGCGGCGGTTGCTTCACTTTTTCAGCCTGGCCATGAAGCACCATATCAAGATCCGGGCGGTGGAAACCAGTCTACTATATCAGGCAAACACCTGCCGCCTGGGGACGAAGTTGGAACGTCGAGCTGCAAGAAAAGGTTGGGAACTGCCGTGGGCATGATTTTCAGCCAAGGAATCGTAGTTTGCCTGCAAACTACGAGCAAGCACGGCATTATGCTGGCATCCGCCCGCAAAATGCCACTTGTCAGGGGCCCGCCCCTGATACCCCGGAAGGCGCTCACCGCGCCGGACACCAATGCCAGGAGAACACCCATGCTGAAAAGACAAATCAAAGTGACCTTCCGGCTCACGCCCGCCGAATATGAATCGCTGGTTGCCAAAGCTGCGATCGCCGGGCTGAGCAGGGAGGCGTTTTTACGCGCCCTGTTAGAAGGCTGCCAGATTCGCCCGCGGCCGCCCGACAGCTATAAAGACCTGGCCCGTGAGTTGGCCGCCATCGGCAACAACATCAACCAGATCGCACACCTTGCCAACAGTGCCGGGCATTTGACCGCCGCCCAGGCAGAACAGGCGCAGTGCCTTATGCGTCAGGTCTGGCGGCTGGTGCAAGAGCGGGTATGACCATTCTGCGTTTTGTCTGCCCCACGGTTCACAGAAAAGCCTGATTGTGGTACAATATCACTATACTATTTTCAGTATTATGGTATCGGAGGAGATGAACGCCGTGTTGAAAGTGCAGTTTGGAGTTATGCCGGAGGCGGTGTACAATACCTCTCTCTATTTTGATAACACCTACCTTGACAGTTGGATCACCGACCCATTCGGCCAGAAGATGATTCGAGCCATCGACAAGGCCAAAGTTCTCGGCCCCAACGCTGTGGAAAGTAAAGCCCTGGGTGTGTTACCCGTCACCAGCTTATCAGGTGGCGTCAAAACGCTGTTGCTGATCCGCAACGACCGGGAAAAGGTATTTAACGCTTCTGCCTGCGGCGACAACTGCGCCCCCTGGATCTTGCGCATCGCAAAAGAAAGCCGGGAAGATATTACCATCAACCTGCGGCATATCATGAACTTTGGCGATGGAAAATTTGAAATTGAAATCCTCAACGACCACAGCATCGTTCACTCCATGAGCGAACTGGTGCCGCATGCCGTCCAATTCCTGGAAGAAGGGGACAATTCATG
>NZ_CALADU010000301.1 GCF_937890665.1 uncultured Subdoligranulum sp. | reverse complement strand
CATCACCGGCGGGCCTGGGCCTGCTGACGCGAAAGAACCACATCAAAAGCCGCAGGTCGTAACCTGTAAAAGAAATATACCAAACGATGGTTGGTTCCCAACAAAATGTGTTAGCAGACTCAGGGTCCCGTCAAAAAAAAGACCCCTAGCATAAATATAGATTAGGATGAAAGAAGGCTGGTAGATGATGAAAGCCACCACCCCGCCGAACAGGATAATTCTGAATTTCACCTGATCAACAAGGAGATACTCCAATGTACTAGAGTTAAGAGGATTTTTCCTCAGCATCAAACCCCTACCCCAGGAACGATCTAAGTAACCGCAAGTTTCTTACTCCGTTCCACAAATGCTCTTCAGCAAATAACGAACCAGAGGGTAAGTCCAATGTACTACGGTTAATCTAAGATCCTGAAAGGGCAAAAAAATTCGCTTAAAGATAGGATGAGGTACTCATGGTAATGAGTAATCGGTCCGAAAAATAACGAACAAGGGTTATGAGGCTATGACTCCGAAGAAGTAAGACCGCCGGGGCTGTACAGAAATGTACAGCCCCGGCTTTTTGTTTCTTTTCTGCCGTTCCCCTGACAACAAGCACCGCCCCGCAAAATTACGGGGCGGTGCTTACTATTGCAGTATAGTTCCCGGGATGACAGCCCCGGGACAAGTTTCGGTCAGAGCATACACCGCATGGTGCGGGTAGCCTCCACAAAATCGTGGGCCTCGTACAATTCAATGGCCTCGGAATTTTGGGAAAGCACATTCAGTTCCAGATATTCCAGCCGCCGATCCCGGGCCCAGCGCTTGGCGGCTGCCAGCAACGTACTGCCGATGCCCTGCCGCCGTTTTTCCCGCAGGACCACCAAATCGTTAAGGCTTGCATACCGATGGGGCAGCACACAGCTAAACTCCGGCGTCCAGCCCGCATACAACACCAAGGCCAGCCCTACCACGGCGCCCTCCTGCTCCGCCAGCAAAAAGTCCGCATCGGTGGAGGCAATATACTGCCGCAGCGGCTCTTCCTCCCGCGGGGCGGCACAGAAAAAGTCAGGCTGCAAGTCCACCAATTCCTCGTCCAACACCCGATACAACGCCAGAATAGCCGGCAGATCCGCCGCAGTAGCGACGCGGATCACAGTTTTTGCCATGGCAGTAGCCCCCTCTCTGCTTCACAAAAAAACAAAAGACAGCGTGCGGCCGCTGGGGCCCGCCGTCCCCTATCCGGGCACGGCACGTCCTTACAACGCCGCATCGCTGTCTGGTTGGCTGTACGGCGCCGCATGGTGACCGTATTACGCCGAAAAGAATCGGTGATTTACCGAATTTCCTGAATCGTGTAGGTGAAGCCGTACTCCTCCTGCAGCTTCTTCACCGCGGGCTCGCAATCCTCGATGAAGGTGGGAGCGTAAACGCTTTGGCCGTTGTGGGCCTTCTTGTACTCCTCCACGATTTCGTTGAGCTTGACCCAGCCCTCGTCAGCCTTGGCCTGATCCATCTCTTTGGGGAAATCAATGATAAACTCACGATGTTTGGGAATCCGTGCTTTCATGTTGGTTCACTCCTGATTGTTTTATGATAATATACGATTCGTATATTATTTGCGTTTTATACGATATTGAAACACCGTCGGGCATTTTCCGCTGTGCGGTCCAGCACCGCCTGTGCATCCATCTGCCACAGGCCGCCAATGTATTCCGCCACGTGGGCAATGTTCCGGCTGTCGTTGCGGCGGCCTCGTACCGGTTCGGGCGCCATATAGGGGCAGTCGGTTTCCAGCACCGCCCACTGGGGGTCGATGGCCGCCAACACCTTGGCGGCGCGCTTAGCCCCTTTATAGGTCACGGCACCACCAAACCCCAGATACATCCCCTGCTCGGTCAGCCAAAGGGCATCTTCGGCGCTGCCGCTGTAACAGTGCAGCACACCCCGGGGCTTATACCGGCGCAGCAGTTCATACATCTCGCCGTGGGCTTCCCGGTCATGGACCGAAACCGGCAGATCCAGTTCCGCCGCCAACTGCAGCTGGGCTTCAAACAGGTCATACTGTTCCTGCCGGGGCACCACCGGCCAGTGGTGATCAAGACCGATCTCCCCTACGGCCACCACAGCCTTATCCTCAAAGAGGGGCCGCAGGGCTTCCAGCTCTGCCCGCCAATCCCCATGGTAGGCTGCCACGGTGGGGGCGTCCTCCTCGATCAGACTTTCGGGATGGATGCCCAGCGCCGCATGGAAGTAGGGTTGTGCATGGGCCAGTGCCACCACCTGCGGGGCATCCCCCGAATGGGTAGCACATTCCAGCACGCCGACCACACCGCCCTGCGGCAGCGCGGTGAGCAATTCCTCCCGGTCCGCGTCGAACTGGTGGGAACAGTAATGGGCATGGGTATCGAAAATATTGTGCATCATTTACTCCGTTGGGGGGCGCGGTTGACAAGGAAGATACCGCCGCAGACCAGCACCAGCGCCGCCAGATAATTCCACTCGAAGAGCGGTTCGCCGTTGAGCAGCGCCGACAGCAGCACATTCATCACAGGGATGATGAGCCCGAACACACTGATACGGGAAACGGGGTTATTCTTCATCAAAAGTGCCCACAGCACATAACCGGCGCCCGAGATGAAGGCCAAAAACAGCAAGACCGGAACCGCCGCCCCGCTTTGGGGATGCAGGCTGCCCCCCAGCACAAAGCCCAGCAGGGCCAGCGCCAAGCCACCCGCCCCCAGATTGAGGCAGCAGACCGAAAAGCTATCGGCCCGCCGGGTGACGGCCTTGTTCCAAGGTCCGGCACAGGCGAAGATCAGCGACGCCAGCAGCATATAGAGCATACCGGCGGCGCTGCCGCTGCCATGGTTGCCCAGCGTGACCACCAGCACACCGCCAAAGCCCAGCACACAGCCCAAGGCTTTGCGGGGCGTCATTCGATCTGCCTGTCCATAGAGGAAGTGGGCCAGAATAACCCCCATAAAGCTCTGGGTGCTGTTGAGAATTCCGCCCAGCGCGCCGGTGAGCAGCGCCACCGCCGAGTAGTAGAAGAAATACTGGGCAGCCGTTTGCCACAACCCGAGGGCGCAGCATTCCGCCAGCACACGGCCGCGGGGCATGGGCAGCGGACGGCGGTTCAGTGCCGTGCCGCAGACCCAAACCAGCACCGCCCCCAGCATGAAGCGTACCCCCGCGAAGCAGAGGATGGAAGGCGTATCGGTGGCTTCGATGGCAAAGAGGCGGTAGCCCATCTTGATGAAGGGAAAGGCCGAGCCCCATAACATATTGCAGAGGATCGCCATGACCACCGCCACCGCCGGGGTCCCAAAAAAGGCGTCCAGTTTCGAAGGTTTGGTTTGCAAAAGGTGCCTCGTTTCCTCACTTAGTGGATGCGGGCGCCCGCAGGCACGTTGTCGGGGTAGAAGGCAATGGCGCAGCCGCCGTCGGTGTCGGTATCGGCAGCCACGATCATGCCCTCGCTGACATACTTGCCCTTCATCATCGGGCGGGGCGCCAGATTGGCCACAATGCCCACCTTTTTGCCGATGAGATCCTCCGGCGCAAACCACTTGGCAATACCGGAGAGGATGCAGCGTTCCCGCTCGCCGTCAAAGACGGTGAGGTGGAGCAGCTTCTTGCTTTCCTTCATCCGCTCGCAGGCACGGATCTCGGCCACCCGCAGTTCCACCTTGCAGAAGGTATCGAAATCGATCTCCTCCTCGTGGTCCCCGATGAGCTCGGCGCTGGCCGCCGCTGCCTCGGGCTTTTCAGGCTCCGCCGGAGCCTGTGCGGCCTGCGCAGCCGCCTTCTGGGCAGCTTCCAGCGCTTCCAGTTCGGCCAGCTCCTTGGCGGTGTCGATGCGGGGGAAGATGTTCTGCCCCTTGTGCAGCGTAGCCGTGACCGGCAGGGTGCCGAAAGCAGCGGCGCTGTCCCAGGTCTTGCCCTCAGCCGCCACATTCAGCTGGGCAAATATCTTCTCGCAGGTGTCGGGCATAAACGGCTGCAGCAGCACGGTGCAGATCCGCAGGGTTTCGGCCAGATTGTAGAGCACGCGGGCTAGACGGGGCTTGGTCTCCTCGCTCTTGGCAAGGACCCAAGGCGCCGTGGCGTCGATATACTTATTGGCTGCGTCGATGCCTTCAAACACATCGGACAGGCCATTCTGGAAGGCATAGGCCTCCATGTCGGCCTCGTAACGGGCACGCAGTCCCTTGGCCTTTTCCAGCAGGGCGTCGTCCTCGGGGCCGGCGGCCTGTGCTTCGGGCAGCGTGCCGCCGAAGTACTTGTCCGCCATGGCCGTGGTGCGGGACAGCAGGTTGCCCAGATCGTTGGCCAGATCCATATTGATGCGGTTGATCAGCAGCTCGTTGGAGAAGTTACCGTCCGAACCGAAGGGGAAGTCCCGCAGCAAGAAATACCGCAGGGCATCGGCGCTGTACCGCTCGGCCAGCAGGTAGGGATCCACCACGTTGCCCTTGGACTTGGACATTTTACCGCCGTCCAGCAGCAGCCAGCCGTGGCCGTACACGTGCTTGGGCAGAGGCATGTCCATGCTCATGAGCATGGCAGGCCAGATGATGGAGTGGAAACGGACGATCTCCTTGCCGATGAAATGGACGTCAGCGGGCCAGAAGGTCTCGTAATCGCTGTCGGGATAGTGGTCGTTCATAAAGCCCAGCGCGGTGGTGTAGTTGAACAGCGCATCGATCCAGACATAGACCACATGGTTGGGGTCAAAGTCCACCGGCACGCCCCACTTGAAGCTGGTGCGGGAAACACACAGATCATCCAGACCCGGATCAATGAAGTTGTGCACCATCTCGTTAACGCGGGAACGGGGCAGCAGGAAGTCGGTATTCACCAGCAGATCCCGCACCCGGTCGGCGTACTTGGACAGACGGAAGAAGTAGGCTTCCTCCTCGGCGTCCACCACCGGACGGCCGCAGTCGGGGCAGCAGCCGTTGACCAACTGGCTCTCGGTCCAGAAGCTCTCACAGGGGGTGCAGTATTTGCCCTTATATTTGCCCTTGTAGATGTCGCCCTTGTCGTACATCTTTTTGAAAATCTTCTGGATCGCCGCCACATGGTAGTCGTCGGTGGTACGGATGAACCGGTCATAGCTGATGTTCATCAGTTTCCACAGATCCTTGACGCCCTTGGGGCCTTCCACGATGTTGTCCACGAACTGCTGCGGGGTGACGCCCGCCTCTTTTGCTTTGAGTTCGATCTTCTGGCCGTGCTCGTCGGTGCCGGTCAGGAACATGACATTATACCCCTGCAGCCGCTTATAGCGGGCCATGGCATCGGTTGCCACCGTGCAGTAGGTGTGGCCGATGTGCAGCTTATCGCTGGGGTAATAAATCGGGGTGGTGATATAAAATTTCTTCTTTTCCATTTCGGGGGACATCCCTTTCCTACAAAATCTTCCTACTGACTTTCTGTGCGTTCAAGCGACCCGGCACATTCGAAAACCGGGCTGGCGGCAGCGGGGGCTCGTTTTCATGGCTGCCCTCCCGTCTCGTCAAAACCGATGGGCGTCACGCCGCAGGCCAACAGGGCGTGGCGGCAGAGTACCTCGGTACTGTCGATGAAAAAGCCGTCCAGATGCTCGTCACGCTTGACGAGGCTCAGCTCGGTGCAGCCCAGCACCGCCCGGTCGCAGCCCTGCGCTTTCAGGTCCGCTACCGCAGCGTTGAATTTTCCCATATCGGCGCGGCGGCCCTGCTTAATGTCGTCATAGATCACCGAGGTGATCCCCTGCTGATGTTCCGGCGAGGGCACCGCCCAGCCGATGCCTGCCCGTTGGCAGGCCAACTGGTAAGTTTCGGCAGCCAGCGTGCCCTCGGTGGCCAGAATGCCCAGCTTGGTGCAGCCCGCGGCCTTGGCATCCTCCACCGTAAGGCGGGGCATATTGAGCACCGGCACCGGCAGTGCTTCGGCCAGACGGTCATAGAAATAGTGGGCGGTGTTGCAGGGGATGGCCAATACGGTGGCGCCGTAGTTCACAAGGCTGAACCCGTCTTGTTCCATGACGGCGAAGGGGTCTTCCTTGCTTTTGCCCAGAATAAACGCCGTGCGGTCCGGCGTGGACGCCCGCGACGAAATGACAAGATCCAGATGGTCTTGGTCACAACCGGCAGGGGTATGGTCGATGAGCATCTGGTACAGATAGCAACTGGCGGCAGGCCCCAGCCCGCCCAGAATGCCCAGCACAGGTTTGCGCGGCGATGGATTCTGCGACGTGGCGCACCCCTCCTTTATACACTAAGATACTGTATATTATAAGCCGCCGGGCGGGAATATGCAAGCCAAAAGATAAAACAAAAGGCAGTCCGCCGCGGCGGACTGCCTGCAAAGTTTCTTATTTTGCGTACTCGGTGGCGCGGCTCTCGCGAATGACACTGACCTTGATCTGACCGGGGTAATCCAGCTCGCTCTCGATCTTTTTGGCCACATTGCGGGCCAGCAGGACCACCTGATCGTCGCTGACCTTGTCCGGCTGGACCAGAATCCGCACTTCGCGGCCGGCCTGCACGGCGTAGGAGCTTTCTACGCCCTCGAAGCCGTTGCAGAGAGCTTCCAGCGTTTCCAGACGCTTGATGTAGCTCTCCATATTCTCACGGCGGGCACCGGGCCGGGCCGCCGAGATGGCGTCCGCAGCCATGATGATGAAGGCCAAGGTGGTCTTGGGCTCCACATCGCCGTGGTGGGCTTCCACCGCATGGATGATCTGGGGGTTCTCGCGGTATTTCTTGCAGATATCCACGCCGATCTGGACGTGGCTGCCCTCGATCTCGTGATCCAGCGCCTTGCCGATGTCATGCAGCAAACCGGCGCGGCGGGCCATCTGGACGTTGACGCCCAGTTCGCCGGCCATCAGACCGGCCAGCCAAGCCACCTCGATGGAGTGGTTCAGGACGTTCTGGCCAAAGCTGGTGCGGTACTTGAGCCGTCCGATGAGCTTGACCAAGTCGGGATGCAGGCTGTGGATGCCCAGATCCATGACCGCCTTGTCGCCTTCCCGCTTCATCTGCACTTCCAGTTCGCGGCGGCACTTGTCCACCGTCTCCTCGATGCGGGCGGGATGGATACGGCCGTCGGCAATCAGGCGTTCCAGCGCCATCCGGGCCACCTCGCGGCGGGTCTGGTCGAAGCTGGACAGCGTGATGGCTTCCGGCGTGTCATCGATGATCAAATCGCATCCGGTAGCCGTCTCCAGCGCACGGATATTGCGGCCTTCACGGCCGATGATCCGGCCCTTCATCTCGTCACTGGGCAGCGGCACCACGCTGACGGTGGCTTCGCTGGTGGCGTCGGCGGCGCAGCGGGCAATGGCCTGCCCCACCAGATCACGGGCGATCTGGTCGCACTCGTCCTTCATGTTGGCCTGATAGGCGCTGATCTTCATCGCCTTTTCGTGGGTCAGCTCGTCGTCCACCTGCTTGAGCAGTACGGCCCGGGCATCCTCCTTGGTCATGCCGGCGATGGTTTCCAGCTTTTCGGTCTGGCGCAGCTTGAGCTGTTCCAGCTCATCCAGACGGGCTTCCACCGTCTCGCTGCGGCGCTTGAGTTCCTCTTCCTTCCGCTCCAAAGCGGCGGTGCGCTTATCCAGCGCTTCTTCTTTTTGGTCCATGCGGCGTTCCTGACGGGAAACTTCGGCCCGACGGTCCTTGATTTCCTTATCGGCGTCGCTCTTGAGTTTGAAGGCTTCATCCTTCGCTTCGATGATGGTTTCCTTGCGTTTCTGTTCGGCGGCCTTGATGGCCTCGTTTACGATGCGCTTGGCTTCCTCTTCGGCAGAACCGAGTTTTGCCTCGGCGGTGCGTTTGCGGTTTTCTCCGCCAAGGTAAAAGCAAAGCGCCCCGACCACAGCAGCGACGACAAGGACCAGCACCACAACAATGATGGGCTGCATAGTCGACTTCACTCCTTACAAATGGTAGGAGGGCACAGCACAGCGGGACGCTTTTAGCCTTATGCAGTTTTTTCTATAGCAATACACAGTAAGCCGCGACCAAAACGGGCAAAAATGCACACACTTCGAGCGCGAAACCGTGAAACAAACGAAAAAAGCCAAAATCAGGCGTTGCACATTGGTGAAAAGCGGTGTTCCCGGTGGGCGACACCCTATGAAACTCCCCGCAAAATCGGTGCGGCAGAACTTCTCTATTTCCTGTATTTTATTCTATCTTTATTTCAGATAAATGTCAAGAAATTGTTACAAAATCCACCGCTGCTTTTCACGCTGTCACGTCCTCAAACTGGCTGTTGTACAGGTCGGCGTAGAAGCCGCCCGCTTCCATCAACTCGTCGTGGGTGCCCTGCTCCACAATGTCGCCGTCCCGCATCACCAAGATCAGGTCGGCGTTGCGGATGGTGGACAACCGGTGGGCAATGATGAAGCTGGTACGTCCCTGCATGAGCCGGTCCATAGCCGTTTGGATCCGCTGTTCGGTGCGGGTATCCACGCTGCTGGTCGCCTCGTCCAGCACCAAAATCCGGTTGTCGGCCAGAATGGTGCGGGCGATGGTCAGGAGCTGCTTTTGCCCCTGACTGACGTTGGAGGCATCCTCGTTGAGTTCCATCTGGTATCCGCCGGGCAGGGTGCGGATGAAATGGTCCGCCCCTGCAGCTTTGGCGGCAGCCACCACTTCCTCGTCGGTGGCATCCAGACGGCCATAGCGGATATTCTCCATAATGGTGCCTTGGAACAGCCAGGTATCTTGCAGCACCATGCCGAAGCCTTCCCGCAGGGCGGTGCGGTCAAAGTCCCGCACATCGTGGCCGTTCAGCGTGATGGAACCGGAATCCACATCGTAGAACCGCATGAGCAGTTTGACCATGGTGGTCTTGCCGGCGCCGGTGGGGCCCACAATGGCCACCTTCTGGCCGGGCTGCACCGTGCAGCTAAAGTTGTGGATGATGGTTTTTTCCGGCGTATAGCCGAACTTCACATGGTCGAAGGTCACCTGACCGTCGATGGTGGCAGGGTCGGCCCGGCGAGCAGGATCGGCGGTCTGATCCTCCTCTTCCTCGGCCAAAAATTCAAAGACTCGCTCAGCCGCAGCGGCCATACTTTGCAGCATGTTGGACACCTGCGAGAGCTGTTGGATGGGCTGGGTAAAGTTTTTGACATACTGAATGAAGGCCTGAATGTCACCGATGGTGATGATGCCCCCCGCGGCAAAGATGCTGCCCACAATGGCCACCGCCACATAGCCCAGATTGCCCACAAAGTTCATAATGGGCATCATCAAGCCCGAGAGGAATTGGCTCTTCCACGCCGAAGCGTAGAGCTGGTCGTTGGCGGCGTTGAACTCGTCGAGGACGGCCTGCTCCCGGTTGAACGCCTTGATGACGGTGTGGCCGGAGTAGACTTCCTCCACCTGCCCGTTGACCACGCCCAAGGTGGCCTGCTGGGCTTTGAAGAACCGCTGGCTGAAATGCACCACGATAAATACCAAGACCAGCGATACCGGCAAAATCAGCAGCGCAATAAGGGTCATCTGGGGGCTGATGGACAGCATCATGATCAGCACGCCGATCATCGTGGTGACGCTGGTGATGAACTGGGTGATGCTCTGGTTCAGGCTTTGGCCCAAGGTATCCACATCGTTGGTAATGCGGGAGAGCACCTCGCCCACCGTGCGCTTTTCAAAGTAGGCCAGCGGCAGGCGGTTGATCTTTTCGCTGATCTGGCGGCGGAAGTCATAGCAGACCTTCTGGGAAAGGCCGCTCATCAGCCAGCTTTGGATAAAGCTGAACGCCGAGGAGAGCAGATACATCCCCAACAAGATCAGCAGGATGCGGCCGATAAAGACAAAGTCGATGCCGCCGGTGCCTCGCAGTTTGGCCACCCAACCGGTGGCCAGCGCCGTGGTAGCCTGCGCCAAGATCTTGGGGCCGGCGATATTGAAAATGGTGGAAAGAATGGCAAATAGCACCACCACGGCCATGGACAGTTTATACCGGCTCATGGCGCGCAGCAACTGCCGCAGCGTACCCTTGAAGTCCTTGGCACGCTCGGTGGTCATACGTCCGGGTCTTGGCATCTCAATCCTCCTCCTTCTGCAAACCCAATTCCTTTTGGCTCAACTGGCTACGGGCGATCTCCCGATATTCCGGGCAGGTTTCCAGCAACTGGGCATGGGTGCCGATGCCCACCACTCGGCCTTCGTCCAGCACAAGAATCTGGTTGGCGTGAAGCACCGTGGAGATTCGCTGGGCCACGATCAGGACGGTGGCGTTGTCCGTCTTGGCTTTCAGCGCGCGGCGCAGCGCCACATCGGTCTTATAATCCAGCGCCGAGAAGCTGTCGTCGAACAGATAGATCCGGGGATGCTTGGCGATGGCCCGGGCGATGGAAAGACGCTGTTTTTGACCGCCCGACACGTTGCTGCCCCCCTGCGCGATGGGGCTTTGGAAGCCCTCGGGTTTGGCCTCAATGAAATCGGTGGCCTGCGCGATGGCTGCGGCATCCCGGATATCTCCGTCCGAGATCTGGGGGCCGCCGAATTTCAGGTTGGAGGCAATGGTCCCGCTGAAGAGCACCCCTTTCTGGGGCACATAACCCAGCAGGTCGTGGAGGGTGTGCTGGGGCATATCCCGCACATCCACCCCATCGATGGTCACCCGGCCGCCGGTAGCGTCATAGAAACGGGGGATCAGGTTGAGCAAGGTGGATTTGCCGCAGCCGGTGGAGCCGATGATGGCGGTGGTCTCGCCGGGGCGGGCCGTAAAGCTGATGTGCTCCAGCGCGTCGCTGTCGGCGCCGGGGTACCGGAAGTTCACATCCTCGAACCGCACCACGCCGTCCCAATGGGTACGATGCTCCACCTTTTGGGCCACTTCCGGCACGGGGTCATGGATGGTGGCGGGGGTGTGCAGTACCTCGTCGATACGATCGGCAGCCACCCCGGCCCGGGGCAGCATAATGGCCACCATCGCCAGCATCAGGAAAGACATGACGATCTGCATGGTGTAGGTGATGAAGGCGATCATCTCACCCACCTGCATAGTGCCGTTATCCATAGCCTTGCCGCCGAACCAGACGATCAGCAAACTGGTTCCGTTCATGATCAGCGTCATGAAGGGCATCATGCCGGCCATCGTGCGGTTGGTGAAGAGCTGGGTCTGCATCAAGTTCCGGTTGGCCTTATCAAACCGGGCTTCTTCAAAGGATTCCCGGCTGAAGGCACGCACCGGCATAATGCCGGTGAGAATTTCGCGGCTGACAAGGTTCAGCCGGTCTACCAAGGTCTGCATCAATTTGAACTTGGGCATGGCGATCTTCATCAGCACCCCAATGAGGATCAGCAGCGCCGCCACCGCCAAGAAGGTGATCCAAGTCAGGCCGGTGTTGCTGCGGGCCACATGAACGATGCCGCCGATGCCCAAAATGGGGGCATAGGCCACCATCCGCAGCAGAATCACGCAGACAAACTGCACCTGCTGGATGTCGTTGGTGGTGCGGGTGATGAGGGATGCCGTGGAAAACTGCTCGATTTCGGCATGGGAGAAGTGAATCACCGCCGAGAAGGTTTCCCGACGCAGATCCCGGCCGATGGCCGCCGACACCCGGGAGGCCACAAAGCCGACCGCGATGGCTACCACCACCATCAACAGCGTGAGGGCCAGCATCTGCCCGCCTACGCGCCAGAGGTAGTTCATCTGCACCGTATGGGCAATGCCCTGCGCCTCGTACTCCAGACTGACCAGCAGCATGGCTTGGCTGGCAAGACTTTCGGCCACTGTATCGTCCACGGCAGCCATCGCCCCTGCCAACTGCTGCTGTACTCCCTCCTGGGTAAAGCCCGGGGCTTGGGCCATCGCCTCAAATTGCAGGCAGACCGCATCCAAATCGGTCCAGATAGGCGTCACCGTATCGCTGCTGCCCTGCGTAGCGGCGGCATACTGGGCCGCTGCCATATACAGCACCACGTCCGGCGTGGTAAAGGCTTGCTCCAGCTCCGGCATCGCCCCATCGGTATCCTGTGCCAGCGTGCGCACGCCGTTTTCGTCGGGTTCACTGTACCACCGTTCCGCCAGCGCGGCATCCTGCTCGGTCATCAGCAGTTCCAACGCCTGCAAGGTGGTGTCCCGTACCGTGTCGGGCACCGGGCTTTCGATGCCCCCTTGCTGGATGCCCACGTCTACAATCTTACTGGTGTAATCCGGCAAGGACAGGTCACAGTAGGCCTGCACCGCCAACAACGCAAACACCAACAGGCAGGCCGCCCAATGACGGCCCAACTGCTTAAAGATCTTTCCCATCCTTCGGTGCCTCCTTCCTCTGATTGGCCGCAAAGGTAGCGGCGGTTTCCGCTTCCAGCGCATCCACCAACACATTGCGCCACGCCATCATTTGGGCCAACTGTTCCGGGTCGATCCGCTCTGTCACTCTGGAAAAATAAGCGTTGAGCGCTTCCTCGCAGCCCTGCAATGCCTGCTGCCCCGCCGGCGTGATGCAAACCAAGGTTTTGCGGCGGTCCTGCGGGTCGGTGCGGCGCTCCACCATGCCGTCCTGCTCCAACAGCCGCAGCGCCCGGGATATGGCGGGCATCGGCTTTTGGGCCGTTCTGGCCAGATCGCTCACATAGATAGTGCCATCCTTGCCATACTGCCGGATGGCATACTGCAGCCGTTCCAACATGCCGAACCGGCATTTGGGGCCTTGGGCCAGTGCGGCACGCACGCCCTGAGCCGAGGCTTCCCGCAGGCGCCCCATATAATGAATGAGGCCTTGCAGTTCAAAACTGGATTGTTCTGCCACAGTCCTTTCCTCCCTTTACTTAACATACGTTAACTATTAACGATTGACAATAATAAACCCTCTTACACCAAAGTGCAAGAGGGTCGACCTAATATTTGCGAAAAGTTCATAAATCGAAAAAACAGCAGGGCTTGCCATGGGGAAAAGCCCCACAAACACAAAAGCCCACAGTTGCCTGCGGGCTTTTGTGCATAGAGGGGTGGGAAAGTATATAAAGGTCAGAGAATGTCGTGATTGATAACAGTTCTTATTATAGCTTTTATTCTTAATTTGTCAAACGCTACCCTTGTATTTTGTTTTTCAAAATATTATAATGTTTCCAGAAATGCTTAATTAAATTTAGTTTGTGCGGCAAAAAGCATACTTTTCCAACTTTGTCAAACCGCACAACGGCACTTTTCTTCATTTTATTTTTTTGTGCGCATTACACAAAAGAGGAAACGAGGTTTCTTTTTCCATGGACGATTTAGACCATAAAATTCTCCAGCTTTTGGCTGAAAATGCACGTATGCCCGTCAAAGACATTGCCCAGCGGGTCAGTTTGACCAGCCCGGCGGTCTCCAGCCGGATCCATCGTTTGGAGCAGGAAGGCATCATCGGCGGCTACACTGTGGTGCTGCGTCACCCCGGCGCGCCTGCCCGGGTCGAGGCACTGATCTCGGTGCTGGTGGACGCCGCCACCCGCGGCAGTTTCTTGGCCATGATCGAGCAGGAGCCGCAGGTTCTGCAGTGCTTCCGGGTGACGGGCAGCTACAATTTTATTGTAAAGGTCAGTTGCACCGACATCGACGCACTGGAACACCTGTTGACCAAAATGCAAAAACTGGGTTCCACCAACACACAGATCATTCTGAACACCCAGTTGGACCGCAATCTGGCACTGGAATAAAGGGAGGTTCGCCCATGCGTTACTGTAAAAACTGTGGGTTGCTTGCCCCCCATGATGCCAGCGTCTGCCCCCAGTGCGGCACGCCCCTGCCCCCGGCAGCACCGGCCGGCAATCCGGCGGTCCCGGCCACACCCCCAACGGCCCAATATGCCCCACAGGCAGCGCCTGTGGTCCCGGCTCTGTCGGAAGGCGCCACTCTGGTGGCCTTGCTGCTTTTTTCCATTCCCTTTGTCGGGTTTATTTTGTCGCTGGCGTGGAGCTTTGGCTTCACCAAGAATCTGGCCCGCAAACGGCTGGCACAGGCGTGGCTCATCCGCACCTTGGTGGTGGCGGTGGTGGTTGGTCTGCTCTTTTTGTGGCTGGCCATCACCTCGGTGCTGACCTTGTCTGCGGTTCCCTACTACTACGCCTACTGACCCCCGCTGTAAAGGAGAAACCATGAAAGCGTCCGTCATTATCCCTAACCTGAACGGTGCGGGCTGGCTGCGGGATTCCATCGAATCCATCTGGGCGCAGACCGAACAGGATTTTGAACTTATCGTCATCGACAACGGCTCCTCGGACGAAAGTCTGGAAATTGCCCGCAGCTACCGTGACCATGACCGGTATACCCTCATCGAAAACGACACCAACACCGGGTTTTCCCATGCGGTGAATCAGGGCATTGCCATTGCCAAAGGTGAGTATGTGGCTCTTTTCAACAACGACGCCTTTGCCGACCCGGATTGGCTGGCCGAGCTGCTGAAAACCGCCGACGCCGACCCCCGTATTTTTGCGGTGAGCAGCCTGATGCTGCGCTACTACGAGCCGGAACTGGCCGACGACGCCGGCGACTATGTAACCATTTTGGGCTTTGCCTGCAAGCGGGGTGACGGCCTGAAAGCCAGCCGGTATACCAAGCCCTGCCGGGTGTTCAGCGCCTGCGGCGGTGCAGCCCTCTACCGCAAATCCATTCTCGACGAGATCGGCGTCTTTGACGAATTGTTCTTCGCCTACTACGAGGACGTGGATCTTTCCTGGCGGGCCAACAACTTCGGCTACAAGAATGTCTACTGCCCCACCGCCCGCTGCCGCCATATCTGCGGCGCCACCACCGGCGCGGTGCGCTACAACCCCTTCAAGAGCATCCAGAGCGGCCGCAACAGCATTCTGCTGCCCTACAAGAACCAACCGCTGGTCATGCTGATCGTGAATTTTATCCCCATGCTACTGGGCTATCTCTTAAAGGTCGTCATGTTCCGGCTGCGGGGGTTCGGCGGCGACTACGCCAAAGGCTTTGCCGAGGCCCGCATCGCCCTGCCCAAACTGAACAAGCCGAAATTCCGCTGGCGCAACCTGCCCAATTATATCTGGGTAGAAGGCAGCCTGATCGTCGGGTTGTTCCGGTACATCGTTTACCGGGTACAGCGGGCACTGAAAATCACCTGACCCAACCATAGAAAAGCCCCGGGACCGTCCCAAACGAACGGTCCCGGGGCTTTTAGTTCGTCACGCGTTTTTCCGGCGGCGCAAAGCCTGCCACACGGCCCGCAGCCAGCTAAGGGCCGCAGCGGCCAGTGCCGGGTACAGCACCAGACAGAACGCCTGATACCACGACGGCACAAAGTACTGCCACAGTGCGGGCAGTGTTTCAGCGGCGTTTATCGTGATGGTGCCGGTGGGGGAGGTCATCTCCACCGTCTTGTTGGCACCGGGGCTGCAAGGATCCAGCCGCAGCGCCACGATGGTGGTACGGGGCAGCGTGTACAGATACGCCCCATCCCCCAGCGACTCGGGGAAAACCCGCCGGTCTTGGCTGTAATCCTGCCCGACCTGCGTGGTGTAGTAAAGGCACATCTCGCCGGCATCCCCCGCAAAGTCGGCTTGATAGCTGACAGTGCGCACCACCATGTCGGACACATCCTCCAGAATCATCTGGGGGTCACCGTCGGTGGTAGCCAGCACGGCGGTTTCGGCGGTACTGCCGGCATCCTGCAGCCCTACCCACTGCCAGTCGGTGACAGCGATCTCGGTTTCATACATCGTGCCGGCCTGCTTGGCCAACGCGTCGCTGCCCCCATGGAAAGCCCCCAGCACCAGCCAGACGATCACCGCCACCAGATAGCAGCTCAGGGCCAGAGCGCCCCGGCGGGCAAACCAGTGTTGCAGTCTTTTCACGAAGCGCTCACCTCCATCGTCACAGGGGCAAAGCCCTCGTCGGTCACCCGATAGAGCAGCGTTTTGCCCGAAAGCGCCGCCGCCAGATCATCGGTGAAAAGATCCCGATAGCTTTCCACAAAGATGTCATCGAGATTTTGCAGATAGAGCACCGTGCAGCCGTTGCCCCGCACAATGGAATCCAGTTCTTCGGCGGTAAAGCCGTGGTAGTAGAAGTTTTTGGGGCCTTCCTCGGTGGGTTTCAGCTCGGGCAGGCCCAGCTCTCCACCGCCGCCGATCATCTCGGAGACAATGCCGGAGTAATCCACCAAAATGGGGTAAAAATCAAACACCGCCGAGAACCATGCCTCGCCGTTGTCCCCCTGACTGACGAAAAACACCCGGTCATCCTCGGTCAGATAACTGCAGACCAGCTCCGCCTCGGCGCGAATCGCCCGCCGTTCGGAAAACTCACTGTCCGCAAAGCCCAGCACGCTGAGCTGGGGCAGCACGATCTGGTTTTGCCGCACCAACATGGCCACGGCCAGAAGCAGGACCGCCCCCTGCCCTGCCAACTCCCAGCGGGGCGCGCGCCGGGTGGCGGTGAACTGCGCCACGGAAGCGTTCTGTTCGGTCGGTTTTTCCTGCCGAACGGCCATTTGGGGCAGCAATACCACCACAAGGCAACCCAGCGCCATCAAGAACCAGCCGATATAATAGCTGTAAATGTACCGGTTGTAGTCGTACAGTCCTTCGGCTTGAAAGGCTTTGAAGATAAAGCCGTAACTCAAGGCCAGCATCAGGTTATATCCCACAAAGCAGAGGGTGGACAGCACCGCCATGGCGGCAATGCGTCCCCGAAGCTGCCAGCCCGCCGCCAGCACAAAAGCCAGCAGGAACACCAGCAAAATAAAGATCACCAAATTGCGGCCCTGCCCGATCATGCTGAGCTTGCCGTCACTGGTCCAGAACTGGTGGCCCATGTCGGCCATAGCCTGCAGGAACTGGGGTTTTCGCTCGGCAAAGAAGCCTTCCACCGGCTGGCCCAGCAAAATCTTGATGCCGTTGATGACCACATCGGACAGTGCGGCGGAAGTTTCGCCCACGCCGCCGGAATCGCTGTTGCGGGCCACCAGCCAGCCCACATACCGCACATTCCACAGATAGTACACGGCCATAGGCGCTGCAAAGCAGGCTGCGGCAAACCCGGTGCGGCGGGCAAGGCCCTGTTTGAAAGGACCGTCACAGAAGAACCAGACATCCACGGCGATGAGCCCTGCCGCCGCCAAACTGAGCACAAAGTCGTTGGCTTTCAGGTTAGCGGCCAGCGCCAGCACAGGCAGCACGGCCCAACGAGGCCCGCCGGTTTGGCGCAAGGCCAGCCACATGGCCACCGCCCCGCCGAAGACCAGCCCTGCCGGCACATCGCCGTAGGAGGTCAGGTAGGTGTCGGCCAGATAGATGGTATGGTTGTAGATCGTAAAGAAAAAGGGCGTACACCACAGCACCGCCGCCAGCGGCACCGCCCCCCGCCATTTCTTCCAGGGCAGTGCGCTGAGCACCGCCGCAAAGCAAGCGAAATAGAGGGCATCGTAGGCCAGATAGATTTTCCAGTCGGCATAGCTGCCGAAGAACTGGAAGAAATAGCTGATCAGCGGCAGACCGGGATTCTGGGTCACCGCCCAGGGGGTGCCCAGCGTGGCGGTGGAATACAGGCTGTTGTCCACCTTGGTAATCTTGGCAGCGGTGGCCCAGAGGCTCAGCTCATCGTAGCCGTTGGCCATGGGTTGCCGGATGGAAAAATAGACCGCAAAAGCCACCGTCATGCCCCAGAACAGCACGCTGCCCGGGGTGAAAAGTTCCCGCCAAGGGACGGGACGGCCTTTCCGCGGCCAAAGGGCCCACAGCCCGCCGGCCACGCTGAGGGCATATACCGCCCACGCTGCCGGATAGAGCACCCCGGCCATTCCCGCCAGCGTGAACACCGCGGCGATGCCGGACAGTACCGTGAGCGGGGCCATGCCTGCCGGCACCCGGCCTTGAAGCGTCAGCGCGGCGCTGGCCAAAAACAAGGCCAGAACTGCCGCCAGTACGCAGAGCAATTCCATGGGAGTCTCCTTTTATGTTTGGTTATTCCTGTGGGGGTTCTTCCCCATCCTCCGGACTCTTTCCGAAGAGGGAACCCACCAGCGATACCGCCGCGGCCACCAGTGCCGGGCCAAAGAGCAGCAGCAGCCATGCGCCGCCGCTGGGCAGGAATCGGTCATACCAAGGCGTAGCGGGGTTGAGCTCGATGCCGTGGAACAAGGTGGGCACACCGCCCACACTGTCGGGGTCAATGCGCAGCCCCGTTACCCATTTGCCCCCCAGCACAAAGGTATATTCGCCGGGACCGGACACCGTAGCGTAGACTTTTTGGGCCTCGGTGTAATCGGTCTGGCCGGGCAGCAGGTAGTAGAGCGCCACCCCGCCGGGGGGCAGTTGGTGCCCGGCATAAAGCCGCACCGTTTCCAGATATCCCTGCCCCTGCCAATAGATGTGGGGGTCGTTGTCGGTGGAAAGATACCACGCCGGATCGTCGTCGGGCGGGGTCCACCACTGGTTGGAACTGTACGGCGCAAAACTTTCGGTGACCAGTTCCTCGGGGGCCACCGTCTGTTGGGGCATTTTGCCCTGCCACTTGTAGTTCAGCATCACCGCGCTGCCCACCAGTCCCCGCACCAGCCAGAGTACCACGGCCAGCAAATAGGCCAACAGCAAAATTTGCTGCGGCCGAAACAGCGGACGGCGCCGCTGCGGAAGAATACGCTGTGCCATCACTGCACCCCGCTTTCCGCCACCGCGGCCACCGTAAAGGGCACCGCGGCATCCTCGCCCTCAAAGTGATAGAGGGTCGCCGGCATATCACTGGTCAGGCCGCCTTCAAACAGCGGGCTGAAAGACCGCTCCAGATAGTCGTCCGCCCGGTCGATGAGCAGATAGTCGCAGTCCTTTTCGGCCATATAGGCGACCAGTGTTTCGGGCACACAGACCGCCTGACTCTTGTAGAGCGTCCAGTTTTCGCTCTCCACCAAGTTCATGAAATCGCTGTCCCAGCGGTCCTGCGTTTCTCCCAGACGGCCATAGAAGCCGCCAAATCCATTGACGACCTGCGCCGTCAGTTCATACCGATAGTAATACCACCGGGTGGCATCGTCGCCCTGGCTGAGCACCAACACCCGGTCCGGCCAATCCAGCACGGTGTTCATCGTTTCGGCCCGGCGCTGCACATCGGCGCGCAGCGTGTACAGACTGTCGGCGTCGGTCCAAAAACCTGCCGCCGGGATGCCCCGCCAGCAAAAGACCGCCAGAATCACCGCCACCGCGCCAGCCAAAGCGCCTCGTCCCAGCTTGCCCCGGGCCGCCCCGGCCAGCCGACAGAGCATGGTCAGCATCCAAGCCTGATAGTAGGGCGCCAGATAGCGGTCATAATCTTTCAGCGCCAAGCCCTCCAAATCGGAGAAATTGTAGTAATACAAAATCAGATGGAAGGCATACAGCGCCGCAAAGCAGAAGGCAAAGGCCAAATGCATCACGAGGATGCTCCGGCGGGCGGTGCCCCGGTCCGCTGCCAGCCACGCGGCGGCCGCCACCATCGTAATGGCCAGTACCGCCATGGCGCCGCCGCCCAGCAGACAGATGCGGCGGGTAAAGAAGGCATCCCCCATAGCAGCCATGATCTGGGCAAACTTTTCGTCACGGCCAATGCCCAACAGTTGGCGCACGCCGCCTGCCAGCACCGCGCCGTAGCTCAGCCCCTCACTGCCCACGCTGGCCGCTGTGTCGGCGGTGGGGGTCACGGCGGCGGTGTAGCAACTCCAGCTTACAAAGGCCGCCACCACCACGACCGCCAAACCACCTGCCTGCAGCAGGGCTTGTCCCAGCCGGCGGCGGAAAGTCCCCGCCGTACACACCAGCCGGTCCAGCCCGATGAGGAAGGCCGCCATCAGGCCATAGGCAAAGCAGATGTCCTTGGTCAAGGTCAAAAGGGCCAGCGGCAGCGCCGTCAGCCAGAAAACGCCCCGACGGCCCGCTGTGCCCAGATAAAGACAGAGAGTGCCGCCGAAGAGCATCGCCATGGGCAGGTCCGCCATGGCATTGACATATTGGGTGGCATAAGCCCCCGGCGTGGGGTCCCGGAAAAAGAAAGGCAGCAGCACCCCGGCTGCAAAGACCAACACGCCGCTGTACCACCGCTGCCGGGGCAGCGCCGTGGCAGCCGCCACACAGGCAAGTGCCAGCGTGTCCAGCGCTGCCAGACAGGCCCACTCGGCCCAAGCGCCGAAGGGTTGAAACAAAAAGGTGATCAGGCTGGTGGCCGGATAGGTAAAACTGGCTTTGAGGTTGACGGGGTTCGCCACATAGAAAGCGCCCTGCTCCACCACCATTTTGGGAGCCAGCCCCCAAGCGGTAAACTCATCCCACTGGGTAAACATGGGCTGCAGCACAAAAAACAGCACCCAGAAAAAGGCCGCGCCCCCCAAAAACAGGGCGATGCCCGGGGTAGTCAGCGTCTGACGGCAGGCTTTGAGGAACCCTGCCGGACGCAGCCGCACCAGCCCTACCACCCAGAGGGCAATGAACAACAGGATGACCAGTGCCGCGCCGATGCGCAGCGCCCCTGCGATGCCGAAGCCATAGAGGAGCAGCGCTGCGGCTGCCAGCAAGGGCAGCGGCAGCAGAGCAGCGTGCAGTTTGCCGCCCGAAGCGAGCACCGCGCATCCACCGGTAAGCAGAACCAGCACAAACAAGCCCCAGAGCAAGGTCAGCATCGGCGTTCGCCTCCTTTTGTACAATTTGTTGATTTTGTTATGTCAAATACACAGTGTATACAGGGCCGATAAAGTAATGCTGGAAGAGGAGCACCGCGCCCCACAGCGCATAGCCGCCGCAGAGGGGCAAGGCCAAATGTTCGGCCCGGACCGCTGTCAAACGGGGTGCCAGCGCGCGGCGGGCCAGTGCCGCCACGCCCAGAACCAGCAGCAGCCAGAGCGGCAAAAAGTACCGGGTCTGCAAGCCTACGATCCGCACCATGCCCACCGGCGTATAGGTGATGTACATGGCGGTCATGGCACCGATGCCGTACAGCGCAGCAAACAGACTCAGCCCGCCCAGACGGCGGCGGCCCAGTGCTTCGGTGCTGGGGGTGCAGAGCAGCGCCGCCGCCAACAGTACCAGCGGCCCGGTCATGCTCAGGAAGGAAATCGGCAGGTCCTTCCAGCCAAACAGTCCCAACTGGCCAAGGAAACCGTCGTTCTCATAGAGTGTACCCAGCAACACCGCCAGATAACGCAGCGGGTTGGACAAAATAAAGGCCAACTGTTCGCCGCCGTTGACCGCGCTCCCGCCCTGCCGGGCAATGGTGCCGTAGTTGAAGCGCATCTGTACGCCGTATTGCTCCACCGCCATCGTCAGGGCCAGCGCGCCTGCCGCGCAGATGCCTACCCAAAGCAGGCGGCTGCCCTTGGCTTTCCATTCTTTCTTGGTGGGCAGCAGCGGCAGCACCACCCACAAAAGGTTCAGGTAGGGCTTGGTGCCGTTAGCAAAGATACAGGCCGCCGCATAAAGTGCCGCAGTGCGGGTGGTCCACTGGGGCCGGGTCAACAGCGCCAGCATCAGGTAGTAGCAGGCCAGCAGGGTGGCGTCGTAGCTCAGGGACGCCCCCATATACAGCGACATGGGCAGCAGCATCAGGCACAAAAAGGCCGGTCGGGCCTTGCGGGCCGCACGCAGTCCCAGCCAGCAGAGCAGCGTATAGGCCACCAGATTGCCCAGCCGTCCGGCGTACAGACAGCCCAGTGCCCCCAGCCCCAAAAGCCGTGCCAGCGCCATACCCAGCGCCCCCGGCAAAAAGGGCAAAATCAAAAAGCTGATCGGCTCGGTGACCGGTTCGCCCTCATCGGGCTGTCCGGACAGGTACTGGGCAAAACTGTCGGCCACACTCTGCACCGTACCGTCCTTGCCGTACTGTTTCAGGGCGTAGCCTGCCGTATTGTAGGGTTGTTCTTCCTCGGTATCGGGGTCGACGCCCACCCCGGCCGAGGTATGGGCGTTGACCCATGCGCCGGGGAAGGCGTGCATCAACCGGGAGACATCCTCGGGGTAGCCGCGGTCGGCGTCAAAGTCCAACCGCCCCATCGAGATGGCATAGGTACGCAGGTAATGTTCGGTTTCATCGGGGGTTTGCAGCGGCGGGTTGGCAAAGGCAAACAAGATGCCGCACAGCAGGATGCAGACCGCCCCCCGGGCGGCAAAATCTTTGACCCGACGCAGGACCAGCACCACGGCCCCGGCGCAAACGCCCAGCCCCACACAGAGCAGCGTAGGCCACAGCGGCGGAATGCCCCGGGCATCCAGCCCGTAAAAGACCCGCCAATAATAGCTGAGCACCACGCCCAGCAACGCACCTACCGCCAGCACGAAAGCCCACCGCACGGCTTTGGGCCAAACGGTGGGTGCATAGCGGTGTTTGTTCTTGGAAAGGTTCCCGCTCATATTACAGGATATACTGCCCGACCTTATACTGGTCGAGGTTGCCGCGCAGGAATTCAATGGTTTCGGCCAGACCCTGCTCAAAGGTATACTTCGGTGCCCAGCCGGTCAGATTGCGCAGTTTGGTGGCGTCGCCCAGCAGGCGGTTGACCTCGCTCTTTTCGGGGCGCAGCCGCTCGGCCTCGCAGACGATGGTGGCGTTGGGGTTGATCTGGGCGATGAGCTCGTTGGCCAGATCCCCGATGGAATGCTCCACGCCGGTGGCGATGTTCAGCTCCTGCCCGATGGCCGCATCGCAGTCCGCGATGGTCATAAAGCCGTTGGCGGTGTCCTTGACGTAGTTGAAGTCCCGGGTGGGGGTCAGGCTGCCCAGTTTGATCTCGGTCTGGCCCGCCAGCAACTGGGTGATGATGGTGGGAATGATGGCCCGGCCGCTCTGGCGGGGGCCATAGGTATTGAAGGGCCGCACGATGGTGACCGGCAGATCAAAGCTGCGGTAGAAGCTCTCGGCCAGACGGTCGGCACCGATCTTGGTGGCCGAGTAAGGGCTTTGCCCCTGATAGGGGTGCTTTTCGTCGATGGGCACATACTGGGCCGTACCGTAGACCTCGCTGGTAGAAGTAACCAGCACCCGCTGGGTGTCCAGTTCCCGGGCGGCATTGAGAACGTTCAGCGTGCCCTTGATGTTGGTATCCACATAGCTGTCGGGGCTATGGTAGGAGAACGGAATGGCGATGAGGGCCGCCAGATGAAAGACCCGCTCCTGCCCGCGCATGGCGGTGCGCACGCCGTTGGGGTCACGCACGTCGCCCATAAAAATATCGATCTCGTTGCGGATCTCGGGGGGCAGGGTGTCGATCCAGCCCAGAGAGCCAAAGGAATTGTACAGACAGAAGGCGCGTACCTTCTCGCCGCGCTTGACCAATTCTTCGGTCAGATGGCTGCCAATAAAGCCGTCTGCACCGGTGACCATTACGGTATGTGCCATGGTTTGCTCCTTTTTTACCAAACGGGCCGAGGCCCGGAATTACAATACTATTACAAAGCAGTATAACCGATTTTGCAAAAGATTTCAACCGCCGACAACGAAAAGCGGGCGCAGGCCTTAAGCCTGCGCCCGTTCACTGGATACGGAATCAGACGATCTCCACTTTTTCCATGACCATCGGGGTGCGGGGTTTATCGCTCCAGTCGGTTTCGACAGCCGCGATCTCGTCTACCACATCCATGCCGCTGACCACATGGCCGAAGGCCGCGTACTCACCGTCCAGATGAGGTGCATCCTGATGCATGATAAAGAACTGGCTGCCCGCCGAGTTGGGGTCCATGGCCCGGGCCATGCTGATGACGCCCCGGGTATGCTTGATGGGGTTGGCCACCCCGTTGTGGGCAAACTCGCCCTTGATGTGCCAACCCGGGCCGCCGGTGCCGTTGCCGATGGGGCAGCCGCCCTGAATCATAAAGCCGGGGATAACACGGTGGAAGGTCAGGCCATTGTAAAAGCCCTGCTTGACCAGCTTTTCAAAGTTTTCGCAGGTGATGGGCGCCGCAGTGGGGTCCAGTTCGATGTCGATGGTCTTGCCGTTTTGCATGGTAATGCGAATCATAGGTCATTCTCCTTTTGTAGTATTTTCCTCTACCGAAGGGGCGGCCGGGTCGCTTTGGGCGGTGGGCAGCCCCTGCGTATAACTCATGCTGCCGATGGCGCGGCAGAACTCCTCATCGGAGTACTTTTTCAGCCAGAAAAGCAGCGCAGCACCCATAAACTCTTCGCTGCGGCGCCGGGCTTTGGGTAATAGTGCAAACAAGCCGCCTTCATGACTTTGCCCGGTGAAGGGGTCGGTCCATTCGTCGGGCAATTCCCCCGACAGCTTGCGGGGGGACAGATGCCCCGTGATGAACCCCTTGCCCCCAAAGAAGATCTCCACCACCCGGAACGCCGCTTTGCGGAGCCCGTGGCGGCTGGGGAACAAGCCCCGCACCCGGTAGGTGTGGTAAAAGGCATCGGCCAGATATTCCACCGGAATATCCTCGCCGTAGACTTCCAACAGACAGGTGTGCAGCAGCGCCGCAATATCGGCCAACTGTTCCCCGGTGGGCAGCGGGCTGGCGTCGGCAGCAAGCACCCGGCCGTCACCGGTATCCTCCTTGTGCAGTTCGGAATCCAGCGCGATCTCCAGATAGCCGTGCCCGCCTTTGCCCCCATAGGGCTGCCCGGGCTCACACATCGCACAGACAAAGGGATGTACCACCGTGTCGGTGGCATAGTGGCACAAAAAGCCCAGCACATACTCTACCTGCGGCCGGGTCTTGACATGGCGGCATAGGCTGTACAGAAACGCCCCGGTTTTCTCCTCGTGCATGCGGTTTCCCAGACCCGGCAGATCATAATGCCGCTTGGCCCGGGGTTTCCAGACTTCGTAGCAGAAAAAACTGTCGGGACCATTGGCCCCCGCGGCGAAGGCTTCGGGGCACTGGATTTTATAATGGATGGCAGCCGCCGCCTGACGGGCGGTGCGCACATGGGTGTAGCCTTCCGGCATGAGGGGTTCACTTCCTTACTACTCCAAAACGCAGCTTATTGTACCCCGCCGGGGGCAAAAAGTCAAATAGACGTTCAGATCTTCCGCTCGTCCCCCTGCAAGGTGCGGGGCAGCACGAAGAAATAGAGCGCCGCACCCGCCATGATGATGAGGATCACCGACAGGATGCCGTAAGGGCCTGCGGCTTTGTTGATGGCATCCACCTGTTCGGTGGTGGCCGTGGCGGCGGTCAGGCCCTGCTCCTGCAGCATCTGAGAGGCGGCTATCGCGCTGACAGCGCCCACCAGCGTGGGGCCGAGGATGGAAGAGAACTTGCCGAAAATATCAAAGAAGCCGAAGAACTCGCCGCTGCGGTCCCTGTCGGGGATGAGCTTGCCGAACATCGAGCGGGAGAGCGCCTGAATGCCGCCCTGACTGGTGGCGCAGAGCACCGCCAGCATCCAAAACTGCCACAGGCTGTCCATAAAGAAGGCAAAAACGCAGATAAACATATAGACGCAGATGCCCACGCCCACCATTTTGCGGGCCCCGAATTTGGCCGCCAGCTTCATGTAAAGCAGGCAGAAGGGCAGGCCCAGCACCTGCACCAGCAGCAGCGCCAGCAGCATGCCGGCGGAATCCAACCCCAGATTGGTGCCGTAGCTGGTGGCCATGCTGATGATGGTGTGCACGCCGTCGATGTAGAAAAAGTAGGCGATGATGTAGACCAGCATAGGTTTGTCGGCAGCGATCTCTCGGATGGTGGCAAACACCCCCTTGATGTTGCGGCCGATGTCCCCTTTCTCATAGGGCTTGCCGGAGGTCTGCTCGCAGTTTTTGAGCAGCGGCAGGCTGAAGACAAGCCACCACACGGCGGTGATGGCAAAAATGACCGACAGGCAGGTGAGCATGGGGACGCCCACGGCATTCATGATCAGGAAGATCAGCAGCGGAATGGTGGAGCCGCCGATATAGCCCAGCCCGTACCCCATGGTAGAGACGGAATCCATCCGATCCTCGGTGGTGATGTCGGTGAGGAAGGCGTCATAGTAGATGCAGGAAGCATCAAAACCGATGGTACTAAGAATGTAAAGCACCAACACAATGCCGGCCACCCGGCCGGCGGCGTCGGTAGAGGAGGTAAAGTCCATGCCGGGGGTAAGGGCCAGCCCAGCCACCGACAACACCCCCAGCGCCAAAAAAGCCGAGAAGAGCTTTTTGCGCATCCCGCGGATGTCGCCAAAGACCCCGAGGAAGGGTGCCGACAACGCCACAATGGCCATGGCGATGCTGGTGGCATACCCCCAAGTGGACATGCTGGAAACGCTGTCGGCGGTGTATTCCGCCACCGAATCAAAGAAGATGGGCAGAATGGTCACCACGATGACCGAGTGAGCGCTGTTGGCCCAGTCGTACATCATCCAGCTCAATTCCTGCTTGGTAAATTTTTTCAGGAAACCCATGCGCAAGTTCCTCCCGTCCTGTCAAACATAAAAATATTGTACTATCCCCGGACGGGAAAAACAACCAAAAGCGCCCCGTTTTCTGTCAACGGGGCGTAAAAAAGTGTCAGATTTTCGCAACAGCGCCGCAGCTTACCGCGCCCGCAACTGCCAGAACGCCACGGCCGCAGCCGCCCCCACGTTGAGGGAATCCACCCCGTGCTGCATGGGGATCATGACGGTGGCATCGCAGTGGGCAATGGTTTGGGCGGCCAGACCGTCCCCCTCGGTGCCCAGCAGAATGGCCAGTTTTTCGGTCTTTTGCAGGCCGGGGTCGTCCACCGGCAAGGCCCGATGGTCCAGCGCCATGGCCGCCGTGCAAAACCCCAGCCCATGCAGCCGGGCCAGACCAGCTTCGGGCCAGTCGGCGGCGCTTTCCCCCAGCCGGGCCCAAGGGACCTGAAACACCGTGCCCATGCTGACCCGGATGGCACGGCGGCAGAGCGGGTCACAGCAGGAGGGCGACAGCAGCACGCCATCCATACCCAGCGCCGCCGCAGAACGGAAGATGGTCCCGATGTTGGTGGAATCCACGATGCCTTCCAACACCGCCACCCGCCGGGCATCCCGACAGACTTCCTCCACCGTCCGGGGTGCCGGACGGCGCATGGCGCAGAGCACCCCACGGGTCAGGGCGTAGCCGGTGAGCTGTTCCAGCACCCCACGGTCCGCCGTGTAGACCGTCACGTCGGGGCAGCGGGCCAGCACCTCTGCCGCCGGACCGTCGATCTGGCGACGCTCCATTAAAAAGGAAAGGGGCCGGTATCCCGCGTCCAGCGCGGTGCCGATGACCTTGGGGCTTTCGGCAATGAACACCCCTTTTTCCGGTTCCAGCTTGCTGCGCAGTTGGGCTTCGGTCAGGCGGGCGTAGACGTCCAGTTCCGGTGCCGACAGGTCGGTAATTTCCACAATGTTGGGCATGGGTCGTTTCTCTCCTGTGTTGATGATGCTTCCAGCATACGCCAAAACCGCCGAAAATGCAAACAAAAAGCCGCAGCGGCCTGCTGCGGCTTTCAACTTTTTTCCAAAAAACGTCACCGCCGGCGGATATCTGCCGACGACGGTAACACAAACAGGGAAATTTACCCCAAAATTGTGTGCAAGGAGCCCGCGACAAGTGCGCGATTTGGGGCAAAATACTGCCGAAGAGGAATCCAAGGGCCGCGGGCACCGCCCCCCGTTAAAATAGGCCCGTCAGGCAATTTCCGCGCGGGACTGCGGTCCCCTTTGCGACCTCATTCTGCAAACATCGGGGTGGACAGATACCGGTCGCCGGTGTCGGGCAGCAGTACCACGATGGTCTTGCCTTCATTTTCGGGGCGCTTGGCCTGCTGAATGGCGGCATGGAGCGCTGCGCCGGACGAAATGCCCACCAGCACGCCCTCCTTGCGGCCCATCATACGGCCCGCGGCAAAGGCGTCCTCGTCGGTGACCGGCATGACCTCGTCGTAGACCGAGGTGTTCAGCACTTCAGGCACAAAGCCTGCGCCGATGCCCTGCAATTTGTGGGGACCCGCCTTGCCGCCGCTGAGCACCGCCGAGGTAGCAGGCTCTACCGCCACGATGTGTACCGCGGGGTTCTGCTCTTTCAGATAGCTGCCCACGCCGGTGATGGTGCCGCCGGTGCCGGCGCCTGCCACAAAGATGTCCACCTGACCGTCGGTGTCCTGCCAAATTTCGGGGCCGGTGGTAGCCCGGTGCGCTGCCGGGTTGGCGGGGTTGACAAACTGGCCCGGCACAAAGCTGTTGGGCGTTTGGGCGGCCAGCTCGTCGGCCTTGGCGATGGCGCCGGCCATGCCCTTGGCGCCTTCGGTCAGCACCAATTCGGCGCCATAGGCCTTCATCAACAGGCGGCGCTCCACGCTCATCGTTTCGGGCATGACGATGATGACCCGGTAGCCCCGGGCCGCCGCCACCGATGCCAGTCCGATGCCGGTATTGCCCGAAGTGGGCTCGATGATGACCGAACCGGGCTTGAGCTTGCCGGTGGCTTCGGCGTCATCGATCATCGCCTTGGCCACCCGGTCTTTGACCGAGCCGGCGGGGTTCAGATATTCCAATTTGGCCAGCAGCCGGGCTTTCAGGCCCTCGGCGGCTTCGATATGGGTGAGTTCCAACAGCGGGGTGTGACCAATCAACTGTTCTGCGGATGTATAGATCTTGCTCATGGTGTTCGTCTCCTCTTATAAAAATCGTGTTCCTTATTAGAATGGACAGCCGGGGCAACATCGCCGCCGGGGTAGAGAACGGTTCGCCATGCGTATTCATACCTTTCTTGTAGGATAAGGTGATTGTACACCCTGCCGCAGGTTTTGTCAATATAAACCGCGCGTATTCCCCACAGATTTTTTGCAAAGCGGCGGGGCCCCTTCCCTTGCAAAACGCGTTCGGAGCGGTGTATAATATAGCTGTTTTTGTTTTTTTGCATAGACGTGGAGGGAATTTTATGGCGACGAAGTATATCTTTGTGACCGGCGGCGTGGTCTCCGGTCTAGGGAAAGGGATCACCGCGGCCAGTCTGGGGCGTTTGCTCAAGACCCGCGGGCTGAAGGTGGCCAGCCAGAAGCTGGACCCCTACATCAA
>NZ_CALADU010000300.1 GCF_937890665.1 uncultured Subdoligranulum sp. | reverse complement strand
AATTAAAGCCGGGACCGCTTGTGTTTCGCTGACCATATAAATGTAGGTCAACGAATAATCGCTGGGACAGCCGGCCGCACAATCGGCAGGGTCCTGTGGGCGTGCGTACCAATTCATGCTGACTGGAATATCTACAGCCAAATGCTGGCCATCAGAAGTGCCTGCTGTATCTTCACCATCGCCAAATAGCGGGTCAAATTCAGAAGTGATGTTTTGTGCCTGAACGACCGCTTCGGTAACAGTTAAAAATTCACGCAGAGTGCTTTCGTTTACTTCTTGCGCGCCAAGCGCAAAGATGGACGCACTGGAAGCGGGGTACAGTTCATTGAACAAGTTGTAATAGCCGTCATAGTGGAAATTTGACTTTACGCAAAGCAGATCCTGCAAATCAGTCAAACACTGCGCCTGCGATAGCAGTTCGGCGTTTTCCTGCGATTTGCAATAGAGCAAGCCGGGACGGAATAAAAGCGGCAGTGCCCAACAGCCATCCGAATCTGTATAACAATTTACAATGTTCTTATAGCAATCATCGGTGTCAACCTGACTTAAATCGGCCAAAATCCCCTGATCTATATAGGATTCGATCGGCAGCCCATCCAATACAAGCACATCTGGCCCCTCTCCTGCGAAGATCTCCACATTGAGGGTTCGAATAACATCATCAAGCGTCATTCCGTTATTTATGCTATCCTGCCCGTATTCCACTGTGATGGTCTGCTCTGGATGCTGGGCCGCGTAAGCATTGATGCCCTCCCGCAGGAGAAAACTGTCTTCCATAGCCCAGATAACCAACTCACTGCCAGAAGGAATCGTCGCTTCCGCATCGTAGTGATAGCGGTAAAGCTGCGCATGATTGTTGCCATCCATCCCGCTGACCCAATAGCTGCCGTCTTGATCCACAACAAGCTGTTGTTTTATAAACTCGTTGCTTGCGAGTACAAAACTGCGATTGTCAGCGAATGTTTGCTGCAGCATGCCATCCAGGGCGAGCTGATGGATTCCGTTACTGTCGGCCCAGGTCAAAACACCGCTGTTTACAGAAGCGGCACATGTTGAGGGCAGGGACTCAGCAAGGGGCAGTTGATATTGCTGCAAAGTATTTCCGCTGTTTGCATCAAAGACAGTCAGGTTCGAGCTGCCAGTAACAAAAGCGTAAACTTCCCCCTCTGAATACAGGACCGGGCTGCCGTAAAAGCCGGGGGTTATCGTTGTGACTTGGCGCGTGGCGCAGTCGACCAGTACGAAAATGGTGGATTCTACCACTTGTACTGTCAGAAAAACTTTTCCGTCATCGGTCAGCCGAAGATCAATCGGTAGAGCATCGGTTTGCTGCAGACTATCCACCTCTACGGGCTCTAATGCATTCGCGTCTCGACCGGTACAAAGCGAATACTGCCCGTCGCTGTTTCTTGTGACAGCCCAAATCGAGCCGTCATCTGCGATGTCCACATAGTTTGGGGCGTTGGCAGGCATGTCGCTTTCCTGCAGAACAGTCCATGTAGAGGATTCAAACTGTAAGAGCTGAAGTTTACCCGTTGAGTTTAATCCGACCAGGCGGACGTTTCCATCCTGATCGATCCGCAGATCGTAAAAGCGGCTATATGTATCGGGCAGGTTTTCGGACATAGACTCTTGAAGATAGGCGCCTGTAGCCGTACCTGTTTTTGGAATTTCCGTGGATTGTGAATCGGCAGATGCGCTGGAAGATTCACTGGCCGGGGCGGAAGTCTCGGCAACATCCGAGGGCGAGCTTCCGCATGCGGATAAGGCCGACACTATCATCAGGGCTGATAGTGTTGCGGATAAGAGCTTTTTTCCGATTTGCTTCATGATGGTTGACTCCCTTCGCAATTTGCTTTACACTGATTGTAACGGATGCACACTTAAATTATCCTGAATTTTTTTCAAAACAGAGGAAAAAAATGAAAATTCTTTTGGTAGAAGATCATGATGCTTTGCGGCACAATATCGAGGCTGTTCTGAAAAGCGAAGGATATACGGTGGTTCCTTGCGCTGACGGAATAGATGCTGAATTTCAAATTATGAACAATAGCAGTGATCTGATCCTGCTGGATCGGATGCTGCCTGGCCAGGACGGTCTGACCATAACTCGAAAGGCGCGGGCACAGGGCATTACGACGCCTATTCTGCTGCTTACTGCGTTGGACAGTCTTGGGGATAAAGTCAGCGGGCTGGACGCAGGAGCCGATGATTATATCGTAAAACCATTTGCCATGGAAGAATTGCTGGCTCGTTTGCGGATCTGGTCGCGGCGGACGGTCCCCCTGGAAGATCCAAGTCAATTGGATTTTGGCGATCTTTGCTACCAGCCAGGAGTTCGGTTGCTCAAAGGGCCAGAAGGAGAGGAAGTCCTGCCGAAGCGGTTGGCACAGTTGATGGAACTCCTTTTGCGAAGCGCGGGCACTCCCATTACCAGAAGGGTTATTTTCAATCGGATTTGGGGACCGGATGCAGAGGTGACGGATGCGGCGATCGACACCTATATCCATTTGGTTCGGCAGCGGTTGATACATCTGCATTCAAAAGTTAAAATCATAAACAGCCGAGGGACTGGTTATCAGTTGCAATATGAAGCAGAAGAATAGAACAAAATCTTCCCGAAAAGAAATATACCGTCATTTGCAGTACCGAATAACCGCTTTTTGCGCAATTTTGACCGGTTGGTGCTCTTTATCGCCTGTGCTATTTCATTTCATGCGGCAAGGAGAGAGAGCCAGAGTGCTGCGCAGTCGTTGTTTCTGTCTCAAAGCCAAACCGCGAATGCGTATTTGTCGGCACCAGGAAGTGTGGATACGCAGAGCCTGTTGCAGTTTGCAGAACAATGTGATCTATCCGTGGCCGTTGTTGATGGGGGAACATTGCTCACGTTCACGCCCACACTGACGGCAGAAATGCGGGATGCCCTTTTGGCAGAACTGAAAGAAGATGCCGTAGGGGAAACGCTGTATTCATCAAAGGCCCAGAGCGGCACCTTTGTCCTGACCGCCGCAGGAAAAGAATGGCGGGCGGCACTGCAAAATCATTCTGCTTCAACGACGCAGTGGTATAATGTGCTTGTATTGCAGCCAATGACAACGGATGTTTCCGGGATGATGCGCCTGCTTGTTCAATATGCGGTCGTTTTTTGCATTGCATGGGCGGCACTGATCATAGTTGCCGCATGGCTGTCCAAGCGAGTGATCCGCCCGGTAGAAGCAGCGCATACAGAGCAGCTGCGTTTTTTAGCTGGCGCCAGCCATGAATTGAAAACCCCTCTTGCAGTGATTTCCACTTCCGTTGATCTGTTGCGGCGCGGAGTATCCGACCCGGAAGAACCCTGTCAAACCATCCAGCGCGAGACCCGCCAAATGGCAAGGCTGATCGACGATATGCTGGTTCTTACCAATGGCGGTACAGGGCGCTGGAAATTACAACTACAGCCCTTGGTGCCGGAAGATATTTCGATGTCTGTTTATGAAAAGTTTGTTCCCATTTTTGCACAGAAAGCGCAGGAACTGACCTTGCAGCTGCCAGATACGGCACTGCCATCTGTTTTTGCGGATGAGCAGCGCCTGGAGCAGATACTCTCCATCTTGCTGGATAATGCGCATTCCTATGCCCCGGAAGGAAGTTCTGTTCAGCTGCGGGTCGATCAGTGTGAGGAAGGGAAAATACGGTTCTGGGTGGTAGACCACGGGCCGGGTATCCCGGACGAGGAAAAGCAAGCGGTTTTCCACTACTTTTATCGCAGGGAGGCGCAGCAACAGCAGGCACCAAACAAAGCCGGGCATTATGGCTTGGGGCTGTCTGTAGGAACGGAATTGGCCAGGGTGCAGCAAGGTTCGCTGACCGTGCTCGACACGCCGGGCGGCGGCGCGACTTTCGTAAGCGTCAAACGTGGGACCGGGTAGACAGGTATGAGAGAATAGTGGT
>NZ_CALADU010000299.1 GCF_937890665.1 uncultured Subdoligranulum sp. | reverse complement strand
TGCACTTTCTGCTGCCCATAACTACTTTGACAACCTGAAATTCTCCTACAACGAGGTAACGGTGCCCCACGGCTTTGATGCTTTCGGCGGTGATTTTGGCAGCAGCCAGTCCATCACCGTGCCCGCCAACAGCAGCAACGATTACCTCATGAAAAACGACGAGTGGTCCGTCAAAGTTGCCATCGACAAAATCGACAGCGAGACCAAACAGCGTATCAAGGGTGATGCAGCGTTCAAGATTTATGAATGGGATACCGTGCTCCAGCGCTATATTCCCGCAGGTGGCTATAACCAGTATGCGGTGGAGCGCCAGCCGGACGGCACCTACAAAGTCATCAACCATAGCAGCTATGCCAACGGTTCGGATAACATCTACTATACTCAGCGCAACGAGGGCCGTTTTGTGGTTGTGGAGAGCCGTGCCCCCAGTGGCTACTATGGCGACTGGACGGATGTAACGAACCCCGGTGCGGCAGGTTCCGTTTTGGGCAAGCGGGCCTATGCCTTTGAAATCACCAAGGCGCTGGATGGGCAAACTCTTTGGCTCGGCAATGCAGACTATAATGCCGATATTACCACCACCAACAACGGCGGCACTCTGATCGACACCGGTGAGGCCATCGTCACGATTACGTTTGGCGACCGTGTGGCGGATAAGACTTATGAGACTGACCCTACAGGTAGTGCCAACAATGAAAAATCCTACACCATGCACGCGGATGCCGATAAGGTGCAGAACGACCGCGTTCTCGGCAGTATTTTGCTGACCAAAGTCGATTTGGATGCAGCGCGGTATCTGGCTGCGGGCAGCAACGGTGATACCACCTTGGAGGGAGCCGTCTACGACCTGTATGCAGCGGATACCATCGCACACCCGGATGGCGTCACCGGCACAGTGGATTATTCCAAAATTTTGGATGCCAACGGTAACCCCATCTGGCACACCACTGTGCTTACCAACGGCGGCTGGGATACCGATTACCTGCCCATTTTGCAGAAAGACAGACTGGTTGCCTCTGCTGCCATCAAGGACGGGAAACTTGCTTTTTCCAACCTATATATGGGACGCTACTACCTTGTCGAGCGTGCCACAGGTTTGGTGCTGCCTATTGACGGCAACGGCAAACTGTATACGACCGGCAAATACCCGCAGCTGAATAAAAAGCTGGAGCGCACCGGCAAATACAGTGATTTGGTTCGGAAGAATAACGAATACACCGACTACCTCTATAAGAATCAGTACTCTGCCGTAGCTGAAAGCCGCAAGCTGGACGGCAGCAAGGCATGGGATGGCTATTATCTTTCCTATGCCACCGGGTATCTCTGCGATGAGGTCAACCACTACAAAACACTGACCTATGCAGATGAATCCAGCTACCATATCAGCGCTGAGCAGGAAAGCCAAGATGAAGTCCTCAAATCCAGCTTCTCGCTGAATAAGCTGGTTTCTACCACAGGTCAGCCTCCCCGGCGCTGAAGCTGGAGGGGGCGGGCTTTACCGTCTATCGCATTTCCAAGCTGAGCAAGGCTGCACAGTTCAAGCAGAACCCGGATGGCAGCTACAATGCACAAAGTATTTTGGACGTTTACCGCAAAGATAACTACGATAATTTGACGCTCAAGTACGATTTCACTGCCGAGGGGCAGGCTGTTGCCAATATGTATGAGAGCAACGCTGCCACGGTAGAAGCCTACAATGCCACCCTGACCGCAGATGGTGACTACGCCAACGGCAAAGGCAATGGTTGGGTTCCCACTGATCAGGATGCAGAGTACCGGTTGACAGAACTGTATACGAACGAGGAAGGTGTCATCCGCATTGAGGGACTTCCGTATGGGCAGTACCTTGTTGTCGAGACTACGATCCCCAAGGACGTTTTCCAATGTGATCCCTTTATCGTAACGGTCAGCAAGGACAGCCCGCAGAGCCGTTTTACGGTTCCTGCCGGCAGCGTCACCACCGCCACCAACAACTACATGACCTATAACGTGTTGGATGAAGAACTGGAAGGTTACTTGCAGATCGTCAAGACCGATACCGAAACTGGCAAGGCGGTCAAGATTGCGAACACTGCTTTTGCACTGTACATATTGGATGATAAAGGCAACAAGACCCGTATCTCGATGATTGATCCTGCCAGCGGCAGCGCCACCAAGAAAACCGATGTGTTCTACACCGATGCGGATGGCCTGATGAAAACGCCTGAAAAGCTGCCGCTTGGTCGCTATTTCATTGAGGAATTGCAAGGTCCCGAAGGCTACTACAATGATCCTGCCTACTCTGTAGAATTTGAAATCACTTCCGAGCGTGTCTGGCAGGTCGTGGGCAACGCCACCAATGACATGGACGAGTACATTGTAGAAGAAAAGTATTTCAACCATGAAACCCTCGGACAGTTGACCATCCGTAAGCTGGGCAATGTCCTGACCGATTACAAAGACGTGCAGTTCATCTACACGCAGGATAATTTGGCAGGGGCAACCTACGAAATCCACGCGGACGGCGATATTGCCACGCTCGACCGTCAGGGCACTTATTGGTATAAGGATGGTGACCTTGTTGCCACTGTTACCACAGGTGCGGCAGGTCAGGTCGATGAGGTGAAATTTGCCCCCAATCGTACACAGGCCACCTATGATTTCCTTACCATCTCCCATGACGGCACCAAAGGTGAAGTGACCGTGACCCTGCCTTTGGGCAAGTACACGATCACCGAGGTCAAAGCACCCTATGGCTTTGTGCTGACGCAGCAGAGCTATAGTGTGGAATTCGGCTGGGACAACCAGCGCAATGATATTGTGCTGGCGAAAACCATCGTCAGCCACGAGCAGGATGGCGACAAAGAGTGTTCATACGGCATTGTCAATGTTAAAGATGCTTCGGATGCCCATAAGACCGCACAGATCCTTGTCTTTGAAAATGTGCGTGTGCTGCCGGTTCCCGAAAAGCCCGATGACAAGGTCAGCAAAATCGGCGTTGGCATTTATAAGCAGGACCGCGAAACACTGACCTATCTGCCCGGTGCTGTGTATGAACTGTACACGGTGGACGATATTTTCGCAGCAGATGGCACGAAGCTGGTGGACGCCGGTGCAAAGCTGGCAACCAGTGACCCAACCAACGACAGCGGTTTTACTTGGTTTGATGTGGATGTGCCCATTCGCGCCGAAACCTATCCGGACTCCGGCAATAGCGGTAAATACCGCATTGTCGAAATCACCGCCCCTGCTGGGTATCTTCTTGATAACAGCCCCATCGAGGTCGAGTTCACCTATGCCGGTCA
>NZ_CALADU010000298.1 GCF_937890665.1 uncultured Subdoligranulum sp. | reverse complement strand
TCGACGAAAACGACAACGAGGTGGACCGCGCCCGGCAGATCTGCCGGGAACACAAACCCCACGGGGTGATCTTTCTGGGTTCCGACCGGAACCATTTCGGCCCCGATCTGGAGGAACTGGGCGTGCCCTGCCTGCTGATGACCAACACCGCCGCCACTGCGGCCATCGCCAACCTGTCCAGCGTCAGCGTGGACGACGTGGCCGCCGCCGCCCGGATGGTGGACCATCTGTGGACCAACGGCCACCGGCACATCGGGTTCATCGGGGGCGACCTGACCTCCTCCCAGCCCAGTTCCGCCCGTTTGAGTGGCTGCCTGAGCGAGTTTTCCCGCCGGGGCTTGTTCTTTGACCCCGCCCGCCAATACACCGCCGCCCGCTATACCCTGACCGGCGGCTACCAAGCCATGGAGCATCTGCTCAAGACCCTGCCCGACCTGACCGCGGTGTTCGCCTTCAGTGACATCATGGCCATCAGCGCCATGCGGGCGCTGCGGGACCACGGCCTGCGGGTGCCCGAAGATGTGTCGGTCTGCGGCTTCGACGGCATTGAATTGGCGGGGTATCTTTCCCCCCGGCTGACCACCATACGCCAGCCCGCCGAGCGGATGGCCGGGCGGGGCGTGGCCATTTTGATCCGCTGCATCGAGGAACAGACCGATGCCGTACACGAGCTGGTGCCCTACGAACTGGTGGAGGGCGAAAGTGTGCTGCATCTGCCCGGTGCGGACGAGACCCACTGACCGAAAGGAGGAATTGCCCATGCGCGCAAGCGGTGTGCTGATGCACTTGTCCAGCCTGCCTTCGCCCTACGGCGTCGGCACGATGGGCGCGGCGGCAAGGGCTTTTGTGGATTTTTTGGCGGCAGCTGGGCAGCGCTACTGGCAGTTGCTGCCCATCTGCCCCACCAGTTACGGGGACAGCCCCTACCAATCCTTTTCGACCTTTGCGGGCAACCCCTATCTCATCGATCTGGACGCGCTGGCCGAGGACGGCCTGCTGACGCCCGAAGAATACCAAACCATTGACTGGGAAAGCCCCCCTGACCGGGTCAACTACGGGGCCCTGTACCGCAAACGCTGGACGGTGCTGCGCAAAGCCTGTGACCGGCTTTTGCAGAACCCGCCCCCCGCTTACCGGGATTTTTGTGCGGCCAACGATTTTTGGCTGTCGGACTACGCCCTGTTCATGGCCCTGAAAGACGAGCATGACGGCCGGGCTTGGACCGAATGGGAACCCACCCTGCGCCGCCGGGACCCCGCCGCCTTGGACGCCGCCCGCGTCCGGTGCGCCGCGGCCATCGACTTTTGGCAGGGGGTGCAGTACCTGTTTTTTGCCCAGTGGCGGGCGCTGAAAGCCTACGCCAACGGGCGGGGCATCCGCATCATCGGGGACCTGCCCATCTATGTAGCCGCCGACAGCGTGGATGTCTGGAGCACGCCGGAGGCCTTCCAACTGGACGAGGAGCTGCTGCCCACCGAGGTAGCGGGCTGCCCGCCGGATGGGTTTTCGGCCACCGGCCAACTGTGGGGCAACCCGCTGTACGACTGGGACGCCATGGCCCAAGACGGCTATGCCTGGTGGGTACGGCGGTTCCGGGTGCTGTGCAGCACCTACGATGTCCTGCGCATCGACCACTTCCGGGGTTTTGCGGGGTACTATGCCATCCCTTACGGACAGCCTGACGCCTGCGGCGGACGGTGGCGGCAAGGCCCGGGCATGGCGCTGTTCCGCGCTGTGGAAGAAGCCTTGGGCAAACAGCCCATCATTGCCGAGGATCTGGGCTTTCTCACCGACGATGTGCGGGAGCTGCTGCACCAGACCGGCTACCCCGGCATGAAGGTGCTGGAATTTGCCTTTGACAGCCGGGACGGCGGGGACTATCTGCCCCACACCTACCCCCGGCACTGCGTGGTCTACACCGGTACCCACGACAACGAACCGGTGAACGGCTGGTTTGAAACCGCCCCCGCCCCGGACATTGCCCACGCGCTGGAATACCTGCCCCTGAGCCGGGAAGAAGGCTACCACTGGGGCATGATGCGGGCGGCTTGGTCCAGCGTGGCGGATCTGGCCATTGTACAAGCCCAAGACCTGCTGGGGCTGGGCCACGAAGCCCGGATGAACACCCCCTCCACCTTGGGGGGCAACTGGTGCTGGCGGGCGCTGTCCGGCGTCTTTGACGACGCTTTGGCCGCCAAGGTCCGCCGCCAGATGGAACTGTACGGCCGTCTGAACGGATAATCTTCGCTTTTTCCTGCGGGGTGGTCCTCCCCACCCCGGACTATACCCACCCGCCTGCGGTGCCTGCCGCAGGCGGGATTTTTTGGTTGACACCGCCGCGTTCCCCGTGCTACAATAGCCGCCGGGAATGAAGTTCTCCCTTGGGAAACCTAAACCGCTTTGTTAAGCTGATGACTTCTGTGAACGTATCGTCCGCAGAAAGGCATCAGCTTTTTTGCGTCTAAAAAAGGAGGATTCATCCATGTTTTCATCTCTCGCCTTCGTTATTCTGGTCGGGTTGGCACTGGCCGCCCTTTGTCAGGCCATCCGGCTGCCCCGCATCATCGGCATGCTGTTCACCGGCATTCTGCTGGGGCCCTACGTGCTGGACCTGCTGGACGATTCCCTGCTGGGCATCTCTGCCGACCTGCGCCAGATCGCCCTGCTCATCATCCTGCTGAAAGCCGGGCTGTCCCTGAATTTGGCCGACCTGAAAAAGGTGGGCCGCCCCGCCGTACTCATGGCTTGTCTGCCGGCTAGCTGCGAGATCTTGGCCTTTGTGCTGTTTGCCCCGCTGCTGCTGGGCCTGACCCGCCCGGAAGCCGCCGTCATGGGGGCGGTGCTGGCCGCCGTTTCCCCCGCCGTGGTGGTGCCCCGGATGGTCCAACTGATGGAATCCGGCTACGGCACCGACAAAAGCATCCCCCAACTGATCATGGCGGGGGCGTCCTGCGATGATATTTTCGTCATCGTCCTGTTTTCCACCTTTGTGGGCATCGCCCAAGGCGGCACCGCCCATTGGCAGGACTTTGCCGCCATCCCGGTTTCCATCGTGCTGGGCGTGGCGCTGGGCGCTGCCGCCGGCCTGCTGCTGGCCGCCTTTTTTGAGACCGCCTACGCCCACCGCCACACGGTGCGCAACAGCATGAAGGTGCTTATCGTGATGGGCATGGCCTTTTTGCTGATGGCGGTGGAAACTTGGCTGGAAGGCGTTGTTGCGGTGTCCGGCCTGCTGGCGGTGGTCAGCATGGCCTGCACGCTGAAACTTCGATGCACCGCCTTTGTTTCCCAGCGGCTGTCCGAAAAGTTCGGCAAGCTCTGGATCGCCGCCGAGGTCATGCTCTTTGTGCTGGTAGGCGCCGCCGTGGACATCCGCTACACCCTGAACGCCGGGTTGGCGGCGGTGGCCATGATCCTGCTGGCGCTGGTCTTTCGCGGGCTGGGGGTCTGCCTTTGCCTGCTGGGGACGCCCCTTCGCCGCAAAGAACGGCTGTTCTGCGTCATCGCCTATCTGCCCAAAGCCACCGTGCAGGCAGCCATCGGCTCGGTGCCGCTGGCGCTGGGCCTGCCCTGCGGGCAGTTGGTGCTCTCGGTGGCGGTGCTGGCCATCCTGCTCACCGCACCGCTGGGCGCTTTGGGGATGGACCTGACCTACCGCCGCCTGCTGAACAAGACCTGAACCCTCCACCATGCCAAAAGGCTCCCGCCCGGTAGAAACCGGGCAGGAGCCTTTTTGTGTCAACGTGCGCCGCGGCCCTGACCGCCCATGGCGCCGCCCATCTGGCCCGGGTTGCTTTCCGAGCCGTCGTTGGTGGTGACGTCGCCGCCGTTGTTGGCGTAGGTCCCGTCGCAGTCGATGGCCGTATTGCCGCTGCCGTTGCAGGTAAGGTTCAGCGTGCCGCCGTTGATGGTCAGCGCGCCATTGGAGTCCACACTGTCGCCCGTCGAAACGATGACGATCTCCCCGCCGTTGATGGTGATGCTGCTGTCCGACGAAGCCGAGAACTGTTCCTGCCCGGGGCGTGCGCCGCCAAAGCCGGAACTGTCCGCACCGCCCGCCGCGTTGATGCCGTCATCCGCAGAGGTGATGTCCAGCGAACCGCCGTTCACCGTCACCGACAATCCTTCGATGCCCTCGTAGCAATACGGGATCTGCAAGATGCCGTCTTGTATCGTGACCGCTGCGTCCGAATGTACGGCGTCGTCCCCGCTTTGCAGCAGATAGTCGCCGCCGGCGATCAGTATGTCGCCCCCGGCGTGGATGGCATCATCCACCGTGTCCAGCGTAAAGCTGCCCCCCGAGAGGGTGATGGTCCCATCCGCCTTGATGCCCTTTTGGCTGGTGGTATCCTCTTCCGTGGTGGCTGCGGCGTCCGTGGTGGTCTGGGTCGGGGCTGCACCGCCCTTGCCGGCGCCCATGGTGTCGGTGGCAAGGGTGACGCTTGCACTGCCCGCCCCGGTGGTCACCGTAAAGTCACCGTCGTCGATCTGCAGATAGCCGCTGGCGCTCAGGCCGTCGCCCTCCGCCGTGATGGCAAAGGTGCCCCCCGCGATATACAGATACCCCAGACTGGTGTCGTCGGTGTTTTCCGCGTGGATGCCGTCCTTGCCGGCGGTGATGGTGTAGCTGCCGCTGGCGATCCGCACGCTGTCCTTGCCGGAAATGCCGTGGCTGGCCGCCGTGATAAAATAGCTGCCGCTGGCGAGCACCAGATCATCCTTGGCCGCGATGCCGTGACCGGCGGCAGCGTTGATCGTCAGGGTGCCCGCGCCGTTGAGGGTCAGGTCGGTTTTGGAGAAGATCACCGCGTCAATGTTGTTGTCGTCGATGGCCACATACTCTCCGCCATTGGTCAGGACGTTTTCCGTCCCGGCTGCGGTGGTAATAAACACCTTATCCGCTTCCAAGCTATAAATGGCCGCGGAGGTCGCGTTGGTGATCTCGGCGCCGTCCAAGACTATCTGCACCTTGTCGGTGTCCTCCGCATCGACGACGACCATCCCGTTGTTCAGCACGCCGGACAGGATGTAGGTGCCTTCCTCGGTGAGGGTGATCGTACTGCCGGAGATCTGCACGGCATCGGAATCACTGGCGGCGCTGTCCCCCGACAGGGTGATCCGAACGCTGGTTTCTTCATCATAGCCGATCTCCAAATCCCGGTCGGTAAACATCTCCGACGGGTCGTCCGCCGCGGCGGCCGTTGTTTCGGCTTCGGTGGTGTCTGTGGACGCCGTCGGGACGGAGGATGCTACTACTTCGGCCGTCTGGGTGCCCCCGCAGGCCGAAAAGGTCAGCAGAACTGCCAACGCCAACGGCGAATATATTTTTTTCTTCACGCAAAATCCCCCTTTTACAGTTCGCCGATCAGGGTTTCCTGCGCGGAAATCGATATTTCAAGGTTCCCGTTTCGGCAGCGAAGCCGGTCGATCAGCTCTTTTTCTTTCTCTGCGGTTTTCAGCGTAAGGTTGTAGGTCAGCCGGAACAGACTGCCCATGTTGGTGGTTTTGACCATCGTCAGCTCGTGGGATGCGGCATAATGGTTGAGGCATCCGTGTAGTCCAGATCCTCGGGAATGGTGATATGAAGGGTCTTATACAGGGCAGCTTTCTTTTTGGCCCCAAAATCCAAGTGGTTATACAGGGCGCTGGCCCCGCCCAGCAGCAGGGCACACAAAAATGCGTAGGCAAGGTAGCCCATCCCGATGATCAGGCCGGTGCCCATTGCCAGAAAGATGGCGCCGATCTCCTTGGCCGACCCGGGGGCCGAGCGGAAGCGGACCAGACTAAAGGCACCGGCCACCGCCACACCGGTGCCCACATTTCCGTTGACCATCATAATGACCACGCAGACCACCGCGGGCAAAAGCGCCAAGGTAGCGACAAAACTTTTGGTATACCGGGTGCCGTACATGTAAAAGGCCGCCAAAATCAGCCCCACCACCAGCGCACTGGCCACACAAAGGAGAAAGTCCGACAAGGCAATGACGCCGGTCAGCTCGGTGTCGAACAGCCCCCGAAACACATCTGAAAACATCTCTTTGTTCCTCCTTATACACAATCCCGTTGGGTCCTGGCCATCATCTGCCGGTAGGCCGCCCCATATTTTGAGAACGAGGCGGGGTACACCCGAAGCCGGTTCAGTTCCCGGCTCATCCAAAGGGGCAGCCCGCCCGCCGTCTTGATCTCCATCAACGTCTGGCCCTCGGCAAGCAGCGGGGTGCCGCTGACCTTGCTTCCCAGACTAAAATTGTATTCCCGGTACAGGATGTTCTCGTCAAAGGTGACGCGGAACTCTCCCCCGTCCAAGGAATAATAGGCTTCTCTTTCATAGGCGAGAAACACCGTAGGGTGCAGCCCTGCGTAGTACGCCCGGAAATACTCGATCTCCTGCGCGATCTGGGAGTGTACGGGCAGGGGCAGGTTGTAGCGGAAAGCGTACATCGCCTGCTCCTCCGGCAGGGTGAGCCGACGCTTATATACGACGGACTGGTATTTCTTTTTCAGCTCGACGAAAACCGGGTCCTCTCCCGCTGCCGCTTGGTAGCTGCGAATGCGCAGCTTCTCTTTATAGGCCGGCTTTTCCAGCGAGCGCCGGATCAGCCGAAAGCTGCTTGTGTCATAGTAAATGTTCCGAATCATGGTACGCCCATAGCAGTCCAGCTTCATATAGGGTTCCATCACCCGCAAGATCCTTTCCTTTTGCTGGGATGTAAGCAGGTATTTGATCTCATAGCGCTTGAATGTTGCTTGATAGGCCATGGTAACTGATTGTACACCTCCTGAGCAGGACCCTTTTGCCGCCGGTCTTTTCGGCCGCTGCGGCAGAATCCCTTCCGTTCGAGGACAGTATACCGTCCAAACCTTAGACAAGCCTAAACCCGAAACTAAATTCTACTTTAAATTTGCCGTTGGCCGGCAGCCGCCAAAAAAAGGACGCCGCCCTCCGCAGGGCGGCGTCCTTACCATGCGCGGCGGCCCCCTTACAACGGGAAGGTCGCCACGATCCGCAGAGATTTTCCATCCGGCGAACTTGCGGTGATCTTGCCCTTGTGGGAATTGACAACCGCCGACGCAATGGAAAGCCCCAGCCCATAACCGCCGGTCTTGGAATTTCGGGATTTATCCGCGCGGTAAAACCGGTCGAACAGATGGGCCAGCTCTTCCCGGGAGATCTCGTCCGCAGTGTTCCACACGCTTAGCTGGAGGGTGTTTTTCTGCTTTTTCAGGGCAAGTTCAATCTTTCCGTCCGCGTTGGAATACTTCACGGCATTGTCCAGCAGAATGCTGATCAACTGCTGGATGGCCTTTTCGTCCCCCGTCATGGAAAGCATCGGCTCGATCTGCCCCGAAAGCGTTTTGTTGTGGGTTTTGGCAAGGGCTTGGAAGGTTTCCAGCGTTTCTTCCGCCACGTCCGAGATGGGGAACTCGATCTTCTCGGTCTGGGGCTGTTCTTCCATCCGCGACAGTTGGATCAAGCTGTTGGTCAGTTGGGCCAGCCGCTTGGTTTGGTTCTGGATGTCCTGCAGCCACTCGTTTTCCCCAAGGTCCATCTCCAGCACTTCCGCGTCTGCGTCAATGATGGTCAGCGGGGTTTTCAGTTCATGGCCGGCATCGGTGATGAACTGTTTTTGCTTCTCGTAATTTTCCGAAAAAGGCTTCACGATCCGCCCGGAAAGAACGACCAACAACAGCAGCACCGCCAGCAGACCGATCACCCCTACCCCGGCGCTTGTGAACAAAAAGGTGCGGAACGAGCGCATCTCTCGCCCATAGTCCAGAAAGATGATATGCACCTCGTCCCCTGCTGCGTACCGGATGTACCGGTAATCCCCCACAAAGCCCCGGGTCTTTCCCTCGGCAAAGACCGACTGCGCGTATTCTATGGCGGTTTCCGTATCGACCGCCGCGATCTTCCCGGTGTTTACCGACACCACCGTTCCATCGCTGTTCAGAAAAGTGGAAAAATACCGGGATTCATAAGGCAGTTCGGGGGAAAAAAGGTGGTTCCCTTTGGGCGCCGGCTCCCCCGAGAAGGACTCCCCTTCGGGGTGTTTGCCGTCGGGGAAATTGCCATCGTTTTCTTGTAAAATCGCCAGAATGCTGTCGGCGTCCGCCAAGATCTTTCTGTAATTCAGGATCCCTACCGTTCCAAAAATGATCGTCAGCACCAACAGCAGCGACACCATGGACGCAAGGATCAGTTTACTGCGCAGTGTGCGTATCATGCCATCTCCTCCAGTGTGTACCCGGCGTTCCGCATGGCCTTGATCTGGATGTTGGCGTGCAGCGCCGTCAGCTTTTTGCGAAGATACGAGATATATACCCACACCACATTGATTTCCGCTTCGCTGTCATACCCCCAGATCTTTTCCATAAACCGCTCCGAGGAGATCAGGTTCTTGGGGTTCGCCATCAGCATTTCCATCATCTGGAACTCTTTGTTCGCCAGCCGGTAGCTCCCGGAGGGGGTGGAAAGTTCGTAGGTGGCCCGGTCCAGCGTGACGTTGCCGATTTTCAGCCGCGAATCCGCCTGCGCCGTCTGAGTCCGGGTCATGGCCCGGATCCGCGCCAACAATTCCCTTGCATTGAAGGGCTTTGTGAGATAATCGTTCGCGCCGGCATCCAGACCAAGCACCTTGTCGTCCACCTCGGATTTGGCCGTCAACAGCAGTACCGGGATCAGGTTTCCCTTCTTCCGGATCTCCCGCAGCACGGTAATGCCATCCACCTTGGGCATCATGATGTCCAAAATCACGCCGTCATAGTTTCCCGCGTCCAGATACTCCAGTGCTTCCTGCCCGTCATAGGCCGCATCCACCGAATACTTGTTTCTCTCCAGAATGGTCGCCAGCGCCTTGGACAGCGCTTTTTCATCCTCCGCCAGTAAAAGTCTCATAGGGGGCACTCCTCTTTGCTTCGCCGTTGTTGCAGAAAGTGGGTCCTTATTTCTAACCCAATTATAGCATGCACGACGAAACTTAAATAGAAATAAAAATTGAAAATTGTCCGGCGTTTCTGCCCGTACCCATCCCACCGCCGGGAGTATGGGAACGGCAAGGCTGTAAAAAAGTCCCCGTCCACAGCCGCGAAAAACCGGGCGGTTGCCCTTGGGGGATTTTTTTGCTACACTGAAAGCAGAGGTGATCGTAATGGAGTTTTGCAGCGAACCCGGCCGGATTTTTGCGCTGGATGAAACAGGAAAACTGCTGGCGGAGGTGACCTTCCCCGAGCAGGCAGGGGTGGCCGTCATCAACCACACCTTTGTGGATGCCTCGCTGCGGGGCCAAGGCGTAGCCGGGCAGCTTTTGCGCGCAGTGGCGGACACCCTGCGCCGGGAAGGCCGCAAGGCCAAGCCCACCTGCTCCTACGCCGTACATTGGTTCCAGACCCACCCGGAAGAACAGGATTTGATGGGGTAAGCCTGCAAGCATCGCGAGCACAGAAGGTGCGCCAGAAGGTTTTTAGGAAAGGAAGTATGGTGATGAACAACGTTTCTTTGCAGACATCTGTAGCGGAAAAGATCAAGGCGCTGTATGCCATCTCACGGGAGTTGGAGCAACTGTTCCCCGGCAGGCACTACACACCGGACGGTCATATGATCGGCAGCATCGGGGAAGCCCTTGCCGCCAGCTACTACGGATTGCAACTGTTTGAAGCCTCTGCGGAAACCCATGACGCCAAGGCGCCCGACGGACGTCTGGTACAGATCAAAGCCACCCAGATTCAACGGGTTGCGCTGTCCAGCGAACCGGAATGGCTGCTCGTTTTGAAAATTCATCCCGACGGAACCTTTACCGAAGAGTACAACGGTCCGGGCACGCTGGTCTGGAACCACTGCGGAAAAATGCAAAAAAACGGCCAGCGCCCCATTTCTCTGGCGCTGCTCCGTAAGCTGCAAGCGGAAGTCCCGGTGGCCGACCGCCTGCCGCATTCCGTTTGACCGGAGCCGCAGAAGCCAAGTTCTTTCTGCTTAGGAAAACGCCGTTCCCGTTTTGGCAAGTTAGCACCGGGCCGGACACCGAAAGAGGCAGCGCCGGAATTTGTGCGGCGTGCACAAATTCCGGCGCTGTTTTTTTGTGTGGGCGAGCGGGTGTTTTTCGCCACAACTTCTTTTTCTATTTCGGTTGAACGGGTGGTCAGATCTAGGGCAAAAGCCGTTCTTACAACGTTTCCCCGTTGGTGGCAATAACGGTCTTGTACCAGTAGAAGGAATCCTTGCGGTACCGGGCATAATCCCCGGTGCCGTCGTCGTTGCGGTCCACATACAGGAAGCCGTACCGCTTTTTCAGTTCCCCGGTGGTAAAGCTGACCAGATCGATGCAGCCCCACGGGGTGTAGCCCATCAGGTCTACGCCGTCCTCCTCGACGGCTTTTTTCATCTGCTCGATATGGGCGCGCAGATAGGCAATGCGGGCCGGGTCATGGCAGGTCTTGTCCGGTTCCAGTTTGTCCACCGCGCCGAAACCGTTCTCCACAATAAACAGCGGCTTTTCGTACCGCTCGTACAGAACGTTCAGGGCGTAGCGCAGCCCCACCGGGTCGATGGTCCAGCCCCACTCGGTGGTGGTCAGGTGGGGATTGGGCACCGTATAGGGACTGCTGGCCGCGATGCGGGCCGACAGGTCTTTTTCCACCTGCGAGTTGACCACATTGGACATATAATAAGAAAAGCCGATATAATCCACCGTACCGTTGGCCAGAATCTCCTCATCCCGGGGCTCCATCCGAATATGGTACCCCTTTTGGGCAAACATCTTTTGTGCGTATCGGGGATAATGGCCGCGGCAATGGATGTCGGTGAAGAAATACCGCATATGCATCTCCTGTACCGAGAGCAGCATGTCCTCGGGGCGGCAGGAATAGGGGTAGATGGGGATCATGGCCACCATACAGCCGATGCGGTTTTCGGGGTCGATCTCATGGCCGATCCGCACCGCCATGGCACTGGCCACCAACTCGTGGTGGGCCGCCTGATACATGGTTTCCTCCGGGTTTTCGTGCTCGCTGAGCACAATGCCGGAATTGGTCCAAGCAAACAAGTCGTTGCGGATGTTCATCTGGTTGTTGATCTCGTTGAAGGTCATCCAGTACCGCACCTTGCCCTTGTACCGCTGAAAGCAAACCGTGGCAAACTTCACAAAAAAGTCGATCATCTTCCGGTTGGCCCAGCCACCATAGGCTTTGGCCAGATGCAGCGGCATCTCAAAGTGGCTGAGGGTGATCACCGGCTCGATGCCGTATTTGTGAAGCTCGGCAAACACCTCATCATAAAAACGCAGCCCTTCCTCGTTGGGTTCGGCCTCGTCCCCTTGGGGGAAAATCCGCGCCCAGGCAATGCTGGTGCGGAAACATTTGAACCCCATCTCGGCCAGCAGGGCGATGTCCTCCCGGTAATGGTGGTAAAAATCCACCGCGTCATGGTTGGGATACCGTTCGCCGGGCAGCACGCCGTCGGTGATCCGACGAGGGACACTGTGGGCCCCCGCCGTCAGCACATCACAGACGTTGGGGCCTTTTCCGCCTTCCTGCCATCCCCCTTCCAACTGATGGGCCGCCACAGCGCCTCCCCACAAAAAATCCTTCGGCAGCATAAATCGTGGTACCTCCTTTTGTATTCTCTCTCCCATCCTGCTTGCCAAGCCCTTGGCGCCGGCAAGGCCGCCCTTGGTCGATAGGGGCGGCGGCTTCGGGTTCTTCTACGTTTCATCTTACACAGCGGCGCCCCGGTTGGGAAGAGCGTTTGGTGATTTGGGAGTTTGTCACCCTGATTGGGGATTTGTTCCTGCCAAAAAACAAGACCACACCGCCGCTGCGCAGCGATGTGGTCCTATGTTTTGTCGGGAGGTCAGCCTTCTTGTTCTTCCAGCAGGCGATGGATCTCGTGGGCCAGCTTTTCCAGAATATACACCACCGGGATGGAGGAAGTCACATTGTATCCGCCGGGCAGCACCCGCATGGGGATGTAGTAGGCGATATTATAGTCCGAAATGCCGGCCAAGGTACACTGTTTGGTGTTGGTAATGCTGACGATGGTGGCCTTGCCTTTTTTCAGGCCGTCGATCTGCTTATACAGAAACCGCTGCTCCCCGCTGACCGACAGCGCCACCACCACCGTATCGTCATAGTTTCCATTCTCGGTAGGGTGGAACGGATCGTCCAGATAAAAGGCGCTTTTGCCCAGATTGGACAGATACCGGGCGCCGTACTTGCCCAGCGTACCGCTGGTGCCCATACCGATAAAAAACACCCGTTCTTTGCGGTAGATGATCTGCGCCACACGGCGAATGGAATCCGTTCAGGTCGCTGTCCTTCACCCGGGAAAAGAAGTCCTGAATAAAGGTATAATCCATCTCGGTATCGGCGGCCTGCTTTTCTTTCAAAAAAGCCCGCAGACGGTACTTGAACTCGGAATAGCCCTCACACCCCACCTTGCCGCAAAAGCGCAGGATGGTGGTAGCGGACACATGAAGCTGCTGGGCCAATTCCCGGATGGTCATGCCCGCCACTTCTTCCCCGTGGGAAACCACATAGTTATAGATCATGATCTCCAGATCATTCATCTGCCGGATCTGTTCATAGGTAAACACGGAAATCCTCCCTCTCTTCATGCGGGCCGGAAAATCACATTCTAGCTGTATTATACGAAAATCCCCCTGTCCACGCAAGCACAGGACCCCAAGACACCCCCTATTTTTCACAAAAAACAAGTTCCATTTGGCAGGAACATTTCACAATTTGTCCAAAACATCTTGCGTGGCAAGTCTTTCTGTGCGTATACTGGCAGTAGAGAACGCGAGTGCTTGCAGAGTTTTCATTCCACAGAAGACGGTTTTGTTGGCCAGCAAAACGCAGTCTTTTTCCCAAAAGAAGCGAGAAAGACAACAAGGAGGAATCTCAATGACCAATCAGGAGATCGCCGTTCGCGTTTTGGAGCTGGTCGGCGGTGCGAAAAACGTCAAAAATGTATACCACTGTGCCACACGCCTTCGCTTTACCCTGCAAACCGGCGAGTCGGTACAGACCGACGCGCTGAAACAAACCGACGGTGTGCTGAACGTTCTGGGCAGCGGCACCCAGATCCAGGTCGTCATCGGCAACAATGTAAACAAAGTGTACAACGAGTTGATGCCCCTGCTGCCCGCCACCGGCATCACCGCCCAAGACCAGCAGCCCGCCGCTGCCGAAAAGGGTCGTCCGCTGGACCGGATCTTCAATGCCATTTCCGGCATTTTTGCGCCTTACCTGCCGCTGCTGATGTGCTCCGGCATCATCACCGGTCTGCTGAGCCTTGCCAGTTCCATGAACTGGATCGACACCGCCGGCGGTACCTATGCCGTTTTGTCTGCCGCCAGCAACACCCTGTTCTACTTCTTCCCCATTTTGCTTTCCTTTACCGCTGCCAAGCAGTTCCATACCAACCCCTTTGTGGCTGTGATGATCGGCGGCGCGCTGATCCACCCCACCTTTATGGCCTTGTCTGAGGTGGAGGGCGGCGTCACCTTCCTGGGCATCCCCCTGATCATGCAGAGTTATACCAGCACGGTGCTGCCCGCCATCGCCGGTGTGGGCTTGTACGCCCTTGTGGACCATAAACTGTCCAAGGTCCTGCCGGACAGCATCCGCAATCTGGTCATCACACTGGTGGGTATGGTCGTCGTTGTGCCGCTGACCGCGCTGGTCTTCGGCCCTGTGGGCAACTCGCTGAGCACCCTGCTGGGCAACGGGCTCAACGCGCTGGTCCGCTTTAACCCCCTCATCGCCGGTATCATCGGCGGCGGTCTGTGCGGTTATATGGCTATGTTCGGTTTGCAATGGGGCATTATTCCCATCATCCTCATCAACATCAACAATCTGGGCTACGATTATTTCACCCCCATGTGGATGATGGGCCCGTATGCACAGGTGGGTGTGGCGCTGGCCGTTTTCCTGCGCAGCAAGGATACCGCCCTCAAGCAGTTGTCCCTCACCGGCTTCCTGACCGGTCTGTTCACCGGCGTGACCGAACCCATCCTCTACGGTCTGCTGACCAAATACAAAAAGCTCAACCTCTGCGTCATTCTGGGCGGTGCCGTGGGCGGCGCCGTGGTGGGCGTGACCCGTACCAAAGTGATGGCTTTCCTCTTTGCCGGCGTGCTGAACTTCCCCGGCTATTTTGGTCCCACCTTCCCCTACTACCTCATCGGCATGGTACTGTCCATCGGTGTGGCCGCCCTGCTGGCGCTGGTACTGGGATACGAAGATAAAAAAGCCTGAACCGACCGCACTGCGGCCCCGTTGAAAGGAGTGTCTGCCCTATGCCGCGGAACGATTATGACGAGATCCGCCGGAATTTTGACTCTTTTGTAGGTCTGCTGCCCCAGCGGGAACGTGCCGACCTGAACCAAGCCCTGCGCGGCATTTTTACCGTGGATGCCAAATGCTATCTCAGCTGTGCCAAGGCCTATGCCGACGGGTCCCAGCACACCGTGTTCGGCATGGAGTATTTTATCCGCGATATGCCTGCCGTTGACTTTTTCCACCGTCAGGTCTGCAACTACTATGCCCGTCTGGCCGGGGGGCAGGCCCAGCAGATCGCCCATGTGGTCTGTCTGGTGGGCCGCTACGGTGACCCTGCGCCGCTGTACGCCCGTTTTGACATGATGTTTGCCAACCACTGGGTACGCACCGACGCCGGTTGGCGCATTGATGAACTGCGGCTGGACATTCTGCCGGAGGACGGCAACTTTGAGGAATTTTCCTCGGGATGGTATTTCGAGGATCCCCACCCCAAGACCTATCCCGGGCTGCATCTGCCCTGCATCAACGGGGAACTGGATTCCCCATGGTTCCGCATTCCCGACGGGGAGGATGTCCTTACCGAGGAGGAAAAGGTGGCCGAAGCCTTTACCCGCTATGCCTTTGGCATCGACACGCTGTCCTTCTGCGAGGTGGAGAAGATCGCCTGCGAGGATGTGATCGCCGACATTCAGCCCTGGGGACCCATGGACAAACGCGGCTGGATCGCCGCTTTGAAGTACCACCGGCAGCGGGATCGTCTGTGGGGGCATTGTTGCCAGATCCAAGATTTGCGCATCGACGGTGATACCGCCTACCTGCATCTCTACCGCCTGTGCGGCCACAAACAGCGGGAACATCCCTATGTATACACCAACGAGAACGTGGACCAAGCCCACGCCTGCGCCAGCTATGATCTGGTGCTGAAGCGGGAGGACGGCCGCTGGAAGATCCAAAAATGCTGTTACTATCTGGGTCTCATCGAGATGGGTCCCTATCAGGAATAAGGCAGGCACAACGATGATTCAAACCGTAGAGGGGCCGCTCCCCCGCAGCCAGATCCACAACACGCTGGCCCATGAACATATGGTATTCGGCAAGCCCGGTTTTGCGCTGGATAGCGACAACCCCTACCAGCGGGACACCGCCTTCCGCCACGGCGTGGAACGGCTGGAGATGGTCAAACCCTTTCAAGTCGATCTTGTGGTAGACCCCACCACCATCGAATGGGGCCGCGACCCGCTGCTGCTGCGGCGGCTTTCCCGGGCCACCGGCGTGGCGTTGGTCTGCTGCACCGGCTATTTCAAGGACGAAGGGGATATGCTGGCCCACCTCAAAGCCCGCTCCTACTGCGAGGATCTGGAAGCCACGCTGGCCCAGGAATTTGAGAAGGAACTGGTACAGGGCATCGGCAACACCGGTGTACGGGCCGGGTTTCTGAAAGTCGCCTCCTCTTGGGGGGAGATCCGTCCGCTGGAAAAGACAATTTTTTCTGCCGCCGTCCGGGCCGCCCGCCGGTGCGATGTGGGCATCCTGACCCACTGCGAACGGGGTACCATGGCTGCCCAGCAGGCGGAACTGTTTCTTTCTTTGGGGATGGACCCCCGCCGGGTCATCCTTGGCCATATGACCAGCAACCGGGATCTGGCAGAAATCCGGGCTGTGGCCGATCAGGGATTCCGCGTGGGCTTCGACCAGTTCGGCATCCTTTCCATCCCCGGCATCCCCGACGATGAGGAAAAGTACCGCCACCTTTTGACGCTGGTGGAACAGGGGTACGGTGACCGCATCGTCTTGTCCCAAGACACCATCTGTGACCGCATGGGGTATGTGAGCAAAAGCAAACCCCGTTATCCGGATCAGATCTACCGGGAAGGCGTCCCGGAAGAAACGCTGCACCGGATGACCCGCGACACCCTTTTGGAGGTGCTGGACGACCGGACCGATGCACCTTCCCCTTGATTGAAAGGGAAATTCTTCCATTCAATATTCCCCACGGAACGCTCCATTGATCGGCCTTAACCGCATCTTCTCTGCCTGTTGATAGGCGCCGTTCCTTATTGCTATGGAACTGGGTGTTTCCTTCTAAACCAAAAGCCCCTGTGCTTTTCTGGAAGTAGAACGCTGCCCTTGGTTATATCCTTTCAGCGGCTGAAGGCGGACAATTTCTTCACGATAAAGCATTCCGCCATTTTTACATACTTTAGCATGGTGCATAAACGCCATGCTATTTTTTGTACAAAATTATAGTCTCCCTCTTTCTGCAATTATGCTATACTGGAAGAAAGTTTCATCCAGTCGAGATTTTCTGCCACACCTTTTTATACCTGTTGCGCCGACTTACACTGGGATTGTACAGCGCTGTTTGTTCCGCTCTCCATGCAAAGCATAGAACAAAGCATGCATACCTTGGAGGATGACTTCTCGCAAATTATAGACAGTAATATGGCCAGCGTTTTCTTTAAAGGGGTAGAAGGATCCGTATATGCAGATATTGAAGAGGAAGGAATATCTCGAAATATATCCACCCAAATCCAACCCATGCGGAGGAATTGTTCATGGAGCGCTTTTTTCAAAAGGAATACAATTTCATGGAACATTGGCGCACCGCCTTTGCTGCAGACGGCGCGCAGGGAATTGAACTGGCAAAAGCATATTTGCAGCAGCCTTCCGCACGACTTTCAGATGAAGAGCTCGAAGCGCCTTCTACCGAAGAAACCGTTTCCCTTTTGCAGGAAGCCCCAGATTCGTTTCAAAAAAGATTGGATCAAATCGACAATGTCTATGAGTTGCAAGCAACTATCTACACCCACTGCACAATTTTGGCCGAAAGGAAAATCCCTCTTTCTGCCGAAGAAAATCATCAATACTGTTTTCGTCTGGAGCAGATACTAAAGAGAGCTGCTTATTTATGCTCCCAGAATTTATTTCTCTTTCAAGGAACATTGCAGTCCATGCGCTTGCGCTCAGAGGAGGAATTCTTTCATGCAATTCTGTTTCCTTGGGAAGACCGTTGTCAGGTTCTAACGGTTGACCAGACCGGTCATGCCTCCTTGCATTCTCAATCGAGGGAAAAGGGCGTTCCGCAGCAAACGCGCACCTATACAGCTAGCCCAACCGCGGTGCGTCACCTATTGGATGAGGTCGCTGCTTCCTTTGCCGCAGAGCGAGAGGATTTGTGTGTATATGATGTAGGGACTTGGGAGCTGGAACTCACCAACACAGAAGGTCACGTCTATCTCTTTAAAGGGTACCTGTACGGGGAATCCGACGATATACAAACTCGGCTTTCAGAGTTGCTCCGAGAGACGTTTGGGTGTAAAAGTTTATTGGCTTTTGATGGAAACTGTCAGCCGGAGGACGCAATCCGGTATCTGAAGTTAGAATGTCGAAATCCAGATACCCAAGCAGCGGATTCTATGCAGCCAAATGAATGGTTCACGCTGGACAATGACACCGGCACGGTGGAATGGGTTAACCAACGCTACAACTACGGACGTTCATTGCATCACTATGAGTTTTCTGATTCTCTGAATCATATTCTTCGCCATTTTGGGAAGCGCCGGCTGTTTCAACAGCCGAAAATTCCTTCTGGGGAACTGATCTCGTACACAGAGGTCCCGCTATATACTATGACGGTTGAATTCGTGGACGGAACCAGGCAAGTATTAACCGGTCACTATGACAAATCCGAATTGCCGGAATGCTTTGAAACCCTGCTAAAACTGCTAACTACCTCACTTTGTCATTTGGACAATGGCAACATGCTGGATCCGGCAACATACAGCAGGGCCAGACGGCGTCAGGGTCAGCTAATCTATTGCAGCGTATCTTTTCACGATGGCGGAAAAACTTATTACTATCGGACCGACGACGACAGCTTCCATCCCGGTAACAAAGTGGTAGTCCCCGCAGGGAAAGACAGCCATCCGGCACTTGCAAAGATCGAAAAGGTAGAGTATTTTGCCCCACAAGAAGTTCCGTTTCCGGTAGAGCAAACGAAATGTATTCTTCGCCGTGCCAGCTCCCAAGACCTCGTAGATATCCCATGAGGGAGGGCCTCCCCCCCCTCAAAAGAACCCCGGCGACTATTTTCACCGGGGTTCTTTTTGTTCCTTTTTTCTTTGCCAAACTCCAAATACACTCTTGCCGCTTTTGCCTGTCACCGGTTCACAAATTCTTGACGCAACGTTTCAGCAACTCCGGCTTAAAACCCGCTCCTTTCTTACTGTATAATTGCCAACCTTTCCCCACCGCATCTCGGCTATCGCCATACCCTTTGTATCGTTTCCTTCCATTCAAAACGCTTTTGAAGCGGCAAAGTGCAGACGTTTTGCCCGCTGCACAAAAAAGCCTCCGCTGGAGGGCGGAGGCATTCCTGAGAAAATCAAGACTGGATTCGTTTTAGCTGGATAAATTGATGGTCTTCGTTGGCATGCGTGGGGAAGAGATAGAGGTTCCCTTTGCTGTCCACACAGATGTCATGGGCCCGCAGGTCGCTATTAAAGGTGCCAAGCTGCGCCACGATATGGTAGTCCAAGTCAAAGATGGTCAAATAACCGGCACGGCCGATCACATAAATATATTGGCCATCCGTGTCCACACCGGAAGGCTGGCCTAAATTGTGGATGATATAGGCCAGACAGTTGCCTTCGGTGTCGAACACTTGTACGGCGTCCTTTTCACGCTCACAGACCCAGATGTGATCGTTCTTATCCACCACCAGCGAATGGACAATGATAAACCGGCCGGGTGCTTCGGTATCTACATCCCAGACCCCTTCTCCGCCCCACGTTTTGCGAAGTTTCCCGTTGGCGTCAAAGATATGAACGGCCGTATTGCCGTACCCGTCGGTAAAGACATACTCTCCCTGAGAGGTCATGCCCGCATCGGTAGGCATATTGAAGGGTTCCCCCAGTCTATTCCGGCGCTTAGCTGCCTCCACAAACATCCAAGTCATGGGCATGGCGTTGCAAGGCTCGGTAGGGTACAGGGCCTTCCGGCGCGTGCGGGCGCAGTAGCCCACATCCATTCCCGTGTCCGACGGATGATCATATTGCCCAAAATCTCGTACAAACTGCCCCTCCAGTGTCAGTTCCCGGACAATATGGTGGTTGGAGTCCGCCACAAGGAGTGTGTCCTGCGGGGTATAGTAAATAAAATGAACATTATCTCCCAACTGACCACGACCGATACAGCGCACAAACGTACCATCCGGCTGCAGCACGGCAATCATACTTTCTTTGGCGCGCACCACCACATACAGGGTGTCATCCGGTCCCACGCAGCCGCCGGGGATACAGCCGTTGGCCACTTCGGGAGGCAGGTTGCGGGGATAATCCACTTTATATTCGTAGCGGAACGAACCGCCTTCATAAATGGTTTTTTGCCGGGAATCCCGATCCGCATCGGCATAGATTGTCTTCATCACAACAGCTTCCTCCTTATTCCGCGTTCCATTTTGCTTCTGCCTTTTTGACAAAGCGGCCATCTTTCACCGTAGCGAACAGCAGCAGCGCAAGCGTTTCCAGTACCAACAACGCGCTGTACGAAGCCGCATAACCGCCAAAATTGGTGGAAATTTGGGTAATGAACAGAACGCCCATAGAACTGATGATTTGGTTGATGGGGTAGATCACGCTGTAAGCACGAGCAAAATTCGCAGGCCCCCAATACTCGGCGGTAAGAGAGGTCAGGAAGTTGGCGGCGCCGCCTACCACAGCACCCGCCAATGCAAGGCCCACGATCAAAAGCGGCAAGGAGCCGGTACGCTGTGCCAAAATACAGAAGACCGAAGAAAGAATGGCGCATACAAAGACCACCATGGTTGCAATGCGAGGGCTCTTTTTGGCATCCAAAAGACCAAACAGGTAGCTGAACACGCACCCGCACAACGCGGTAAAAAGCATGAGGTTGCCAGCGGTGGAGGCTTCGTAGCCGATGCTGAGCATAAACAAGAAATTCGTGCTCATGACGCCGCCGCCAAACAATCCGGCTGCGCCAATCGTCAGACCGATGATCCACGTTTCCTTGACTTGAATCATCCGGGCGACTGTCCAAGGGCTGCGGGCATCCTGTGCCTTGACCTCTGCCTGCATCCGGGCAATTTCTTCACTGCTCAGGCTGCGGTCATTATCCGGCGCGTAACCGGCATCTTCCGGATAATCTTTGACGAAGGTCACCAGCAAAACCAGCGCTGCAACCGACAGGACCGCAGAGAACATACATCCGTAGTTCAGCCCCCAAAGATTTCCGATAAAGCTGACGATCTTGGAGATGGTTCCTGCCCCCAGCGGCACAGCAATGGTGACAATGCCCATAACGATTCCTTTTTTGTGCGGGAACCAGCGGGCGATCAGAATCGGGTTCAGGCCGTACACCCAGGTGATGACCGAGCAGATGAGCAGCACCTCCACCACACACATCAGCACATAATTGGAAATGTGGGGCAGAATAAACAAACAAACCGTGGTAATGGCCGCCAGAACCAACTGGATGTTATGCAGCGGCACCCGACTAACCATACGGGGAAAAAGAAAGCACGTACCAATGCAAATAACCTGACCAATCGACAAAAGGCTCATGAGCCACGTTGTGTCCCATGCATACGTATCTGCCCAGAAGCCGATAAAGTTTTGCCAGCCGCTGGAAATACTGGGCGAGAGATAAAAACAGAGGAACAGATAGACAACCATCAGCCAGCCTTTGGCACCCAAATCCTGTGTAGGCTTTTTGGTTGTTGCGGACTGTGTCATTACGGATTTCCACCTTTCTGAAATTATTTTTGTGGAGCACTCCTCTTGTCTCTATTGTACCAGCAGCCGCCGGCCATTGTACACTTCCATCTGTGGCACGTTTAGTATGACCGCTATGTAATAGCCCGCTGCGGAATGCACAAAAATAGTCCTTTCGGCTTTCACACATTGCCGAAAGGACTGGCGTATCATACCTATTACAAGTTTTCAAGTGCCGCTTGGTTTTGCGTAAAGTAATACCGTACAGACCGGATAAATGATTCCCACTGCGGTAAAAGTTCGGGCTTTTGCCGGGCAAACAGCAGGATTTTGCCGCAGTGCCGCAGCTCTTCCATCGGAATAAAGCGCACCTGCCCTTCGGCAGGGCTGCCATGGAATAAAGCCGGCATCGGGATACACACCGTGTATCCCAACCCTTTGATACTGGCTTGAAACAAAAGGGCTTGTTCATCCAATTCAATAAGGGTATTTCGTAAGCCGGACTGGGCAAAGCACTGTTCCAAAATAGTCTTTGTATCGCCAAATCTACTGCAAAACAGCGTCTTGTTTTGCAGCTCTGTCAGGGAAACGGTCTTTCTTTCATAAAATTCCTGTCCGGGCGATGCCACAAGGTAATACCCTGCTTGCATCAATACTTCTTGGTAGAGCCGCTCTTCATGCACCGGCATCAGGCTGATGCCCAGATCCGCCTTGCCCTCCACCACTTTTCGTGTAATGGTACGGGTGTTGGCCAATTCCACCTGTATCTCCGTTAACGGATGTTCCTTTTCATATTCCGATGCCACGCTTTTCATAAGACCGATGGCCGAAAGGACCCGAATCTGGCTGCAGTTTTTGCGATTTGCCTGCCGCGCCTGCACCAGCCCGGCATCTAACGCATCAAAAGCCTGCTGTACCGCCTGCAAATAGCAAGCACCGGCTTCCGTTAGGACCACCCGATTGGCGGTGCGCTGAAACAACCGCAGATCGAGTTCTTTTTCCAACCTTGCAATAGAGCGGCTTAGGGCCGGCTGGGTTATATAAAGCGCTTGTGCGGCTTTTGTTATGCTTTGAAAATGCGCTACCGTAACAAAGTAGCGTAACTGCATCAGTTCCATACCATACCGCCCTTCTGCTTTTTTGTATTTTACCATAGTTTTTTTGTTACTGTAAATATCCCGTTTGCACGGAAAAGCGAGGATTCCTTACGAATGGATGTAAAATTTCAAAGTTCCAAATACGCTGCCCGCCCTCAAAAATCCGGTTGGGACCATTGGAACACGACCCAGCGAGCCCCTATCCTAAAAAAAGAGCAGTGCCCAAAAAGCACTGCTCTTGGTATACCGGGGGGATTCAAGCGCTTCCCCTTTTCAGCCGCCGCCTGCTCTGGCGGCAGGGAGGTTTATTCCAGTTCAAAGGCGCCGGTGTAGAGCTGGTAGTACTGTCCCTTGGCGGCGATGAGTTCGGCGTGACTGCCTCGCTCGATGATGCGGCCGTGGTCCAGCACCAGAATGACGTCGGCGTTTTGCACCGTGGACAGCCGGTGGGCGATGACAAAGGTGGTGCGCCCTGCCATCAGGGCGTCCATGCCGTCCTGCACCAGCTTTTCGGTGCGAGTGTCGATGGAGGAGGTGGCCTCGTCCAGAATCATTACCGGCGGGTCGGCCACCGCCACCCGGGCGATGGAAAGCAACTGCCGCTGGCCCTGACTTAGGTTGGCGCCGTTCTCGGTAAGGGGGGTGTCGTACCCTTGGGGCAGCCGGGTGACGAAATCATCGGCCCCGGCCAGCTTTGCCGCGGCGATGCAGTCCTCGTCGGTGGCATCCAGCCGCCCGTAGCGGATGTTGTCCATCACGGTGCCGGTAAAGAGGTTGGTGTCCTGCAGCACAATGCCCAGACTGCGGCGCAGGTCGCCCTTTTTGATTTTGCGGATGTTGATGCCGTCGTAGCGGATCTTGCCGTCGGCAATGTCGTAGAAACGGTTG